>NZ_CP128260.1:2991136-3310909 GCF_030344995.1 Pseudomonas fluorescens | reverse complement strand
GGCTGGCGGCGGCAATCCGGTCGGTGCGAAACGTGCGATAGGCGCCGCGCAATTCACACCACGCGACGATGATTCGCACCTCATTGAGAAAGCCCAGCGCCAGTGGCCAGATCAAGCGCTGGCTTTGCACCTGCTGCGCATCGGCGTAATCGATGTGCAGCTTGGCCTGATCGCGAATCGCGTGACGGAAAACGTTCAACGGTACTGCGTTTTGCGGAAAACCGTAACCCGGCGGCCCGGGCATGACGGTCGGATTGCGCAGCGCTTCCTGGGCCTGCGGGTCCAGCACTGCCGCAATTTTTGCCAGTGCATCCGCCGCAGCCTTGCTCAGTACCTCGTCACCGCGCTGATCGACATAACGCAGGCCCAGCACGATGGCTTCGGTCTCGTCGGCGTTGAGCATCAGCGGTGGCAGAAACAGACCGCTGCGCAGCACATAACCGATGCCCGCCTCGCCATGGATCGGCGCCCCGAGTGCGGTCAGTTCGGCAATGTCGCGATAGAGGGTGCGTTCGGAAATTTCCAGCTCGGAGGCCAGCGTCGCGGCGGTCACCGGGCGCTTCTTGCCGCGCAACACTTGCAGCAGGGTCAACAGACGAGTGGTTCGCGACACGGTGTGCGGCTCCGGGCAAAAATTTGCCGGAGCTTAGCAGAGCCTGGTGTCAGAAATTGTCAGGAGCTTTCACCAGGCTCGGAGGGGATCACGCGTCGACTTTGTGCCGGGCCGCGTACAGGCAAAGCATCTCCATGGCCAGGGTTGCCGCCGCCAGCGACGTCACGTCCGCGTGGTCGTAGGCCGGGGCCACTTCCACCACGTCCATGCCCACCAGATTGATCCCGCGCAGGCCGCCAAGGATCTCCAGCGCCTGCACCGTGCTCAGGCCGCCACACACCGGGGTCCCGGTGCCAGGTGCGAAGGCCGGATCGAGGCAATCGATGTCGAACGTCAGGTACACCGGGTTATCGCCGACCCGCGCGCGAATGGACTCGACAATCGCTTCGCAGCCACGGCGATGCACCTGCCGCGCGTCCAACACCTGAAAACCCTGATGATCGTCGTTGGTGGTGCGCAAACCGATCTGCACCGAGCGCGCCGGATCCACCAGCCCTTCCCGCGCCGCGTGCCAGAACATGGTGCCGTGATCGACCCGCTTGCCGCCCTCGTCCGGCCAGGTGTCGCTGTGGGCGTCGAAGTGGATCAGCGACAGCGTGCCGTGCTTGCGCGCATGGGCCTTGAGCAGCGGATAGCTGATGAAGTGATCGCCGCCAAAGGTGAGCATCGCGCTGCCGGAGCTGAGGATGTGCTCGGCGTGAGCCTCGATACTTTCCGGAATGGTGTGCGGCGAGCCGTAATCGAAGTCGCAATCGCCGTAGTCGATCACCGCCAGATGATCGAACGGGTCGAACGCCCACGGCCAGTGGCGTTCCCAGGCAATCCCGGTGGACGCCGCACGAATCCCGCGCGGCCCGAAACGTGCGCCCGGACGGTTGCTGGTGGCGGTGTCGAACGGCACACCGCTGACCGCCACGTCCACGCCGCGCAGGTCGCGGCTGTAGCGCCGGCGCATGAAACTGGTTATCCCGGCGTAGGTGCTTTCGGCAGCGGTGCCGAAAAGGCTGTCACGGGTCAGGGCCTGATCGTTTTGCATGGGCACGTCCATCGGTGTGTTCCTGTTGTTATGAAGGGCTATTGACGGCTACGGAAAGTGGTCCACAAGCGTGTGCGCTGGCGCATGTCCTTGAGGCTCATGCTGTGATCGGCGTACAAACGCTCGCGCACGTCGGGTTTCGGGTAAATGTCCGGATCGTTGCGCACCGCTTCGTCCACCAGCGGCGTGGCGGCCTGGTTGGCGGTGGCGAAGAACAGCGTATTGGTCAGCGCCGCCACGGATTCGGGGCGCAACATGAACTCGATGAAGGTGCGTGCGGCTTCCGGGTGCGGCGCGTCTTTGGGAATGGCCAGGTTGTCCTGCCACACCAGCGTGCCTTCTTTCGGGATCCGGTAAGCGACTTCAAACGGCTTGTTGGCCTTGCGCGCCTGATCGGCGGCCATGCTCGCGTCACCGTTGTAGGTCAGCGCCAGGCAGACGCTGCCGTTGGCCAGATCGTTGATCTGCCGGCCGGTGGCGACGTACAGAACGGAAGGCTGCAACTTCTGCAACAAGGCTTCGGCGGCGGCCAGATCGATCTTGTCGGTGCTGTAGGGATCTTTACCGAGATAGTGCAGCGCCAGACCGATCACTTCCTGCGGCGAGTCGAGAATGGCGATCCCGCAATCCTTGAGCTTGCTGGCGTATTCAGGCTTGAACAGCAGATCAAGACTGTTGAGCGGCACATCCGGCAACCGTTGTTTGACGGCTTCGACGTTCATGCCCAGCCCCAGCGTGCCCCAGGTGTACGGCACGCCGTAGCGGTTGCCGGGATCAACCGCCGCCAGTTTTTCCAGCAGATCCGGATCGAGATTGGCGTAACCCTTGAGCCCTTCGTGAGGGATTTCCTTCAACGCGCCGGCGGCCAAACCACGGGCCAGCACGCTGGACGAAGGCACCACCACGTCATAACCGCTGCCGCCGGTGAGCAGTTTGGTTTCCAGCACCTCGGACGTATCGAAGGTGTCGTAGCGTACGTGGATGCCGGTTTCCTTTTCGAAGCGCTGCAGGGTTTCCGGCGCCACGTAATCGGCCCAACTGTAGAGATTCAGCGTTTTCTCTTCAGCCTGGGCGGCGATGGAGACGGTAAGCAACAAAGCGGGCAAACACAGCTTGAAGACGGGAGCCATGACGAACACCTGACCGAAGGAAGTGGTGGCAGGATGCGCCGTCGGATACATTCGAGAAATATCAAGTTTGTTAACCTGACTTTATCCCGGAGTAATGTGATGCTCGGTCAGCTCCACGATGTCGATCTTCAGCTGCTGCGGCTGTTTCTCGGGGTGGTCGAATCCAACGGTTTCAGCGCCGCCCAAGGTGAGCTGGGGCTGAGCCAGTCGAGCATCAGCCAGCAAATGGCCAAGCTTGAGACCCGTCTCGGCTATCGGGTGTGCAACCGGGGCAAGGGCGGTTTCAGCCTGACGCCGAAGGGCGAGCAATTGCTGATTGCCGTGCGCAGCCTGTTCGATTCGATCGAAACCTTCCGCCATCAATCCAACGGCGTCGCCGGGCGTCTGATCGGCGAAGTGCGGCTGGGCCTGTCGGAAGCGGTCGATCAATCGGTGCTGCAACGGGTGGCGGATGCGATCCGGCGGTTTCGCGAGCGGGACGAATCGGTGCGCATCGAGCTGATCAGCGCCATGCCCGGTGAAATGGAGCGCTTGCTGCTGCAACAGCGGCTGGATCTGGCCATCGGTTACTTCTCTCAGGTGCAGAGCGCCTTTGATTACCGCGAGCTGTTCAGCGAAACCCAGCATCTGTACTGCGCACCTGGCCATCCGCTGTTCACTGACGATGCGCCGGACGACGCAGCGTTGCATGCCTGCGACCGGGTCGATCACCCGTATCGGTTTTTGCGCAGTGACGAGCCGTTTCAGGGCAAGGTCTGCTCGGCGCGCTCGGAACAGGTCGAGGGCACCCTCGCCTTCATTCTGTCCGGGAAACACGTCGGTTATCTGCCGAACCATTACGCGCGCCAATGGCAGGACAAGGGCCTGCTGCGACCGGTGCGCGAAGGCGAGTTGAGCTTTGACGTGGCGTTCCATCTGGCCCGCCATCGGGCGCAGGTGCCAGGCGATGCGCAGAAAGCCTTTGAGCAGGACTTGCTCTGCGCCTTTGGTCGAACCTGACCTTTTGGGCAGTTTTAATGCGTTGCCCTCGCTCCCCTCTTACGGCATCCTGCGCACCCATTTTCCGACCCGGCCCCGCATTGCGGCACGCAAACCACCATGACCGTCTCTGAAAAAGCCCCGCGCAACAACGATCTGATCTACGGCCTCAACGACCGTCCGCACTTCACCGCAACGGTGTTTGCCGCCCTGCAACACGTGCTGGCCAGCTTCGTCGGCATCATCACCCCGACCCTGATCATGGGCGGCGCCCTGGGCCTGCAAAGTGAAATCCCGTACCTGATCAGCATGGCACTGTTCGTTTCGGGCCTCGGCACCTTCGTTCAGGCCAAGCGCTTCGGCCCGGTCGGTTCGGGGCTGCTGTGCCTGCAAGGCACGAGTTTTTCCTTTATCAGCGTGATTCTCAGCGCCGGTTTCATGGTCAAGGCCCGGGGTGGCGGCACCGATGAAATCCTGTCGACGATCTTCGGCGTGTGCTTCTTCGCCGCCTTCATCGAGGTGGTGCTGAGCCAGTTCATCGGCAAATTGCGCATGCTGATCACCCCGGTGGTCACCGGCACCATCATCACCCTGATGGGCCTGTCGCTGATCAAGGTGGCGATGACCGACATTGCCGGCGGCTTCGGCGCGGCGGATCTGGGTGCGGCCAGCCATGTGTTCCTGGCGGCGCTGGTGCTGGGCACCATCGTGGTGTTGAACCGGGTCGACGTGCCCTTCCTGCGGTTGGGCGCGATTGTCATCGGCCTGACCCTCGGCTACGTGGTGGCGTGGCTGATGGGTACGGTGGATTTCGCCAACCTGCCCGAAGTGCCGGTGGTCAGCGTGCCGGTGCCGTTCAAGTACGGCTTCAACTTCGACTGGGTGGCGTTCGTGCCGGTGGCGGTGATTTTCCTGGTATCGCCGCTGGAAGCTGCCGGTGACCTGACCGCCAATTCGATGATCTCGCGGCAACCGGTCAAAGGGCCGCTGTACATCCGCCGGATCAAGTCCGGGCTGCTGGCCGACGGCCTCAACTCGGCCATGGCCGCTGTATTCAACAGCATGCCGATGGTGACCTTCGCCCAGAACAACGGGGTGATCCAGCTCACCGGCGTGGCCAGTCGTTACGTGGCGTTCTTCATTGCCGGGCTGTTGGTGCTGCTGGGTCTGTTCCCGATGATTGGCGCGGTGCTGCAACTGATGCCGAAACCGGTGCTCGGTGGCGCGGAGCTGGTGATGTTCGGCACCGTGGCGGTGGCCGGGATCAAGATCCTTGCCGAGGCCGGCCTGCATCGGCGCAACATGCTGATCGTGGCGATTTCCGTCGGCATGGGCCTGGGCATCGCCGCCGTGCCGGAAGTGCTGCGCGAACTGCCGCAGGCGCTGCGCAACATCTTCGAATCGCCGATCACCGTCGGCGCGCTGTGTGCGATCGTGCTGAATATCTTCCTGCCGGAAGAATTCATCGAACTGGAAGAAGATGACTTCGACCCGGAAGCCTCTATCCTTCAGGTCATGGAAAACCCCGACCTGCCGGCCAAAGCTGAACCCGCAACAAACGCCGCTGTCGCACAGTTGAACCGTTGATCCTGTCCGCTCCATGAAAAAGGGCTGATACCGGCGACGGTTCAGCCCTTTTTCAATGAGAGAGCATCAATGCGCCGCCTCCAAGCCGTCATCCTGTCCCTGCTTCTGCTCTCCCTCAGCGCCTGTGCGCTGTTTCCCAACCGCGACCCGGTGAACATCAACGTGGTCGGCCTTGAACCGTTGCCGAGCCAGGATCTGGAAGTGCGCTTCGCGATCAAGCTGCGGGTGCAGAATCCCAACGAAACCGCCATCGACTACAACGGCATCGCACTGGATCTGGAGGTCAACGGTCACTCACTGGCGTCGGGTGTGAGCGATCAGACCGGCTCGATTCCACGGTTTTCTGAAACCATTGTCAGCGTCCCGGTGAGCATTTCCGCGTTCTCGGTATTGCGCCAGACTTTGGGCCTGAGCCAGACCCAAACTCTCGACAACCTGCCCTATGTGCTGCGCGGCAAACTGGCCGGCGGGTTGTTTGGCACGATGCGCTTTGTCGATACCGGCAAGCTGAGTCTGCCGAGGGCCAGTGCCGCAACCTGGTAAAGATGCGGTAGCCTGCACGGCCCACTGTCAGAACATGGAAGCCGTGGTTTATGGAAGACACCCCCACGCTGTACACCGAACGACTGATCTTGCGTCCGCTTGAACTGGCGGACGCCGAGGCCATCCAGCAGCAATTTGCGCACTGGGAAGTGGTGCGTTATCTGAACGCTCTCGTCCCCTGGCCGTATCCGGACGACGGCGCCCTCACCTACCTGCGTGACATTGCGCTGCCGGCCATTGCAGCAGGCAAAGAGTGGCACTGGACGATTCGCCTCAAATCGGCGCCAGAGCAATTGATCGGCAACATCAGCCTGATGGACGAGCCGGACAACCACCGTGGGTTCTGGCTCGCCCCGGCGTGGCAGGGTCAGGGCCTGATGACCGAAGCCAGCGAAGCCGTGACCCGGTACTGGTTCGAAACCCTCGATCAGCCGTTGATGCGCGTGCCGAAAGCCGCACCAAACCTTGGCTCGCGCAAGCTATCGGAGCGCAGCGGCATGCGCTTGATCCGCGCGGACGAGGATGACTTCGTCGGTGGCCGCTTCCCGCGGGAGATCTGGGAAATCACCCGCGAAGAATGGCGGCGCCGACAGTCCGTCAAGCGGTGAAACGCACGCCCGGCTTGGCCCGCTCGTCCACGCTCAACTCGAACACATCCGGCCGCGCATAGTGGCCGACCACGTCGTAGTCGTAGCGGGCGCGCACCAGTTCTTCGGTGTCGATCTCGGCGGTGAGCAATCCGGCCTCGCCGCGCAACGGCCCGGCCAGCACATCGCCCATCGGCCCGACGATCACGCTGCCACCGGCGATCAGCGGTCGACCCCCCGGCCAGTTGGCGATTTCTACGCCCAGTTCATTCGGCGAAGCCTGCACCTGACAGGCGCTGACCACGAAGCAGCGCCCTTCGTGGGCGATGTGGCGCATGCTCACCTGCCACATCTCGCGCTCGTCCACGGTCGGTGCGCACCAGACCTCGATGCCCTTGGCGTACATCGCCGTGCGCAGCAGCGGCATCATGTTTTCCCAGCAGATCACCGCGCCGAGTTTGCCGACCTGAGTGTCGAGCACCGGCAGCGTCGACCCGTCGCCCTTGCCCCAGATCAGCCGTTCGGTGCCGGTCGGCATCAACTTGCGGTGTTTGGCCACCAGGCCTGCCTGCGGGTCGAAATACAGCGCAGTGCAATGCAAGGTGCTGCCGGCCCGCTCGATCACGCCGATCACCAGATTGGCCCCGGTACGCGCCGACAGCCCGGCCAGCGCTTCGGTTTCCGCGCCCGGCACATCGATGGCGTTGGCGAAATAACGGGCGTAGGCCTCGCGCCCTTCCGGCAAGCGGTAACCCAGCTGCGTGCCGAAGCCCTCGCCCTTCGGGTAACCGCCGAGCAACGCTTCCGGCATCACCACCAGCGCGGCGCCGGATTCGATGATCGCGTTTTCCCAGCTCAGGATCTGTTCCAGGGTGTCAGCCTTGCCACCGGGCAAGGCGCCGATCTGCAGGGCGGCAACGATTGATTTGGGCATGACGGTCACTCCGTGAAGTTCAGGTGTTGCTCATTCTCCGGCGCCACGGGATCATGAATAAAGACCGATTCACTGCTGAATGATATGAGCCAAATGAATATCGCAACCGTCGACCTCAACCTGCTGAAAGTTTTCGAAGCCCTGCATGAAGAGTCCAGCGCCAGTCGCGCGGCGTTGCGTCTGGGCGTGACCCAGTCAGCGGTCAGCGCGGCGTTGCGTCGGTTGCGCGAGGTGTATGGTGATCAGTTGTTCGTGCGCACCGGCCGGGGGCTGGCGCCGACGCTGAAGGCCAACCAGTTGAAACCGGTGGTCAGCGATGCGTTGAACAAGTGCCGGCAAAGCCTGGCGATGGTCGACCCGACCGCCCATCACTACGACGGACGCTCGGTCACCGTGGGCCTCTCGGACGATTTCGAAATCGCTTACGGCCGCCGGCTGATCGAGGAAATCGCCCGCCGTGCACCGAAACTGCGGCTGATCTTCCGCCAGACCCACAGCCAGATCGTCGCCCGCGCGCTGATGGAGCGCAGCATCGATCTGGCGATCACCGCCGGTGGATTCGCCGAGCGGCTGCTCAGCCGTCAGGTGTTGGGTGAAGGGGGTTACGCGTGCCTGGTGGATCCGGCGAGCCTGGCGCCGGGCCAGCAGCAGATCGATCTGGA
Source organism: Pseudomonas fluorescens (assembly GCF_030344995.1). Taxonomy (GTDB): domain Bacteria; phylum Pseudomonadota; class Gammaproteobacteria; order Pseudomonadales; family Pseudomonadaceae; genus Aquipseudomonas; species Aquipseudomonas fluorescens_BF. Next base: position 3,302,839 of record NZ_CP128260.1, on the reverse strand, counting down.
AGAATTCGTCACCCGCGAGCACCTTCTGGTGTCGTCGGGCGGTTTTATCGGGATCACCGATGAAGGGCTGGCGGCGCTGGGCCGCAGTCGTCGGGTCTGCGCCTCGACCACGCATTTCGCGGCGTTGCCGCATCTGCTCAAGGGCAGCGATGCCGTGGCGACCATTCCAGCCCACGCGGCGCAGGCCATTGCCTCGATGAGCGGGCTGGCGCTGCTGCCCTGCCCGCTGGCACTGCCGCGTTATCCGATCGAACTGGGCTGGCGCACCAGCACCCAGATCGATCCGGTGGTGCTGACGGTGCGCGAAGCGATTGGCGCCAGCTTCAGGGCCGAGTGATTACTTGTTGGCCGCCATCAGGCGATTGACTTCACTGCGCACCATGTTGGCGAACTCCGGCGGCGACATACCGTCCAGTTCGGCGCGGACGAATTCAGCCCATTTGCCCTTGCGCTTGGAGCGCTCGCCGAACAAGCGCGCGGCTTCGCCCTTGGCTTTGCCCAGATTGTTCTGCCAGAGTTCGAACAGTCGGGATTTTTCATCTTCCAGCGCGGCGCGCTCTGCGAGGGATTTGTCGGCCAGATTGAAACTCATCGGGAATTACCTGCTGCATGAAATGGCGACATCTTACACGCTGGGCGGAAACCTCTGACGCAGGTTTTTTCTCCGGATAGAAAATCGCTGCAACTTTTCAAGACGCGCCACACTCCATTGTTCACTGTCCATTCACCTGCAAGGAGTTACCCAATGGCCCGGAAAACCGCCGTTCAAGCCGCCGAAGACCAAATCAAGGACCAGGCCTTCAGTGAACTTCAGGCGCTGATCGAGGAGTCGGAAAAACTGCTCAAGAGCAGTGCCTCTCTGGTCGGCGAAGAAGCAGAGACCCTGCGCGGGCAAATCGCCCAGAAGTTGCAGCTGGCACTGGATTCGGTCACAAACGTGCGTGACCGCACCAAACCCGCGGTAGACGCCACCGAGAGCTACATCGGCGGGCACCCGTGGCAGACCGTGGCGATTTCCGCCGGCTTCGGTCTGGTGGTCGGATTGCTGCTCGGTCGCCGCTGAGCGCGAACAAAAAAAGGCGAGCCCTCGGGCTCGCCTTTTTCATGTCCGGCAAACACTCATTCGCCGGCCAGTTCACGCAGCTGCGACAGAGTCTGTTGATCCAGCTCGATCCCCTTGGCCAATGACTTGGCCCGCTGCAAATGCCGCCGATCTCCCGGCAGGCGCTTGAGCCCTACCCCGTGCATCTGCCGCACCAGTTCCTGACTGCGTTCGGCAAAACTCTGCCCGGCAGTCTTGCTCGGGTCGATCACGATCAGCAACTGACCGGTCCACGGGGTCTTCGCTCCCGGATGGTTCTTCCAGTCGAATTCGAACGAGAAATTGCCGCCGGTCAGCGCAGCGGCGAGCAACTCCACCATCATCGACAGCGCCGAGCCTTTGTGCCCGCCGAACGGCAGCAATGCGCCGCCTTCCAGAATCGCTTTCGGGTCGCAGGTTGGCTGACCGAGGCTATCAACGCCCATGCCCGCCGGCAGTTTTTCGCCCTTGCGTGCGGCGATCTGCACGTCGCCATGGGCGATGGCGCTGGTGGCCAGGTCGAACACGATGGGTGCCCCGTCAGCCCGTGGCGCGGCGAAGGCGATCGGGTTGGTGCCGAACAATGGCCGGTCGGCGCCGTGCGGCACCACGCAGGTCATGCTGTTGACCACGCTCAGCGCCACCAGGCCTTCATCGGCGAAGGGCTCGACGTCCGGCCACAGCGCGGCAAAGTGATGGGAATTGCGGATCGCCAATATCGCGATCCCGGCACTGCGGGCCTTTTCCACCAGCAGTGGACGTGCCGCCGCCAGCGCAGGTTGAGCAAAACCGTTACCGGCGTCGACACTGACAAACCCCGAAGCCACGTCCTCGACCTTCGGCACAGCCTTGCCGTTGACCCAGCCACTGTTGAGCGTCGAAACATAACCCGGCATCCGGAATACGCCGTGACTGTGAGCACCGTCCCGCTCGGCGTTGGCGCAATTGGCGGCCAGCGTTCTGGCGACGTCGGCCGAGGTGCCGTGACGGGTGAAAATCCTTTCCAGCAGTTGAGTCAGCTCGTCCAGGGACACCGTGGACGAGACCGCATGATCGTGTGGCGCAGACATCTGAAGCTCCAGAATAATTATTGGAGGGAACAACAGCGAACGAACAACCCGCCAGAGGATTAACCACGGCTGGCCGGTTGCCTGTCAACCCCGCAATATTTATCTACCACCCTCGCCGCCGTCCCCCGTCCTAGCCTTGCGTCTCGACCCACCGGCGCCTGCCAGCATGCGCCCCTCATCGAGACTCGATCATGTCAGCCCCCCTCCAGCCGTTGTTGTTCCCCGATGTCTTCGACGCCCCCGGACGATGGACCGAACTGGGCAAGACCCACGGTCTGTCCGAACACGAATTCAAATGGCTCGCTCATGCCAGGCTCTCCTCCAGCCGATTACGCAGCCAGCAGACACCGCCCATGCGCGCCGAGCGCATCCTGCTCAACGTTGGCAGTGAAATGCCTTTGCCGTTGCCGGGTGCGTTCGTTCTTGGCGAGACGCCCGTCGATAAAGCCCGGATCCTCTACACCGTGTTCGACGGCCTGAAAAAATACCGTGACCGCGCCGACCTGAAACAACAGCTCGAGCGAAGACTGAACAATGCCGATGACCAGACCAGTCTGTTGGCGTTCCTGTCCTTGCCGCAACGCAAGCGGCTGCTCGATGCCGACAACATAACGGTGTCCTTCAGCATCATCGATGGCGATGTATTTGATGAAAACACCTCGGCCATCCAGCAGGCGCAGGTTCTGAATGCGCAGGCCATGCGAGCGGAGCTGGAAAAGCTGCCGACGCTCAGTCACCTGCTGGAAAGCATCCTTGATGAATTGCTCAAACCGCATTTCGGCAGCTTGCAGCAAAACCGTACCCGTGTCGGCTTCTACACCCAGGACGATGACACCGCGCTGACAAGACATTGGCTCGACTCCATGAGCCTGAGCGATGCAGTGCTGTTGCATTACCGGCACCAGCAATGGCCGACCACTGCGTTGCGGGAGTTCTCCCACCCCGGCAGATCAGCCGCCAAAGGCGATCAGGCGCAATGGGAAGAGGCTGTCACCAGCGCGTCCGGCAAGTTGCCGGCGCTGCTTTTCCGGCAACTGGAACACTATTGGGACGCGGCCTCTGCCGACGGGTCGACGCGACGCGCGTTCTTCGCCAACGTTCTGGAGGACCAGGCGCGCGGCGAATGGATGATCAAACGCGAAAACGGCATTCTCGATGCGAAGCAATTCAGCGCACTGCATCAGTTGATGACGCACGATGCACAAGGCCCGCAGCGCCCCGTCACCGAAACCGTGCGTCTTTGGGAGCACGAAGCCAATTACGTCGAACTGGCGGGGTCGCTGATGATCAGTGCCAGCCAGGCCTTTCTCTACACCCCGGTGCAGGGCCTGCAAGTACTCACCGATTACAACGACCTGAAACAGACGCTGCAGAGCAAGTTCATTGCCAAGGGCCATGAAGACGAGCTCTACGGCCTGCTCAGCCTGGAAGAGCGCAACCGGTTTCTCGGTTTCGACCAGCCGCAGGTGTCGGGAGACCGGATCGTCGGAGAAGTCTTCAAGATCCTCTTCGAATGGATCATCACCAAGCAGCGGCAAAACATCGAGTACGCCCTGCAAGTGTTTCGCCACAGCGATGGCGCGGTGAATCTGCACGCCCTGTTCGACAAGAGCCTGGACATCCGCTCGATGATTCATGCGCGTTTGCTAGAGCTCGACAGTGCAGGACGCTGGAGCACGCACCCGGTACTTTCGGGCAATCAACAGCCGTCCATGGTTCTGGCGGACAAGGCACGCGCCGCGATCAAGACGTACAGCAGCGTCGAAGCGCCGCTTCGCCAGACACTCAAGACCCAACCCATGGCAACTCAGGAGGCCCAGCGGCCGTTTCTTGAAAGCCTGAAGACAAACCTGGCTCATGCCTGGTCTATCGGGGTGACTGGCGAAGCCCGGCTGCGAGCATTGAACGGCACACTGCCAGCCTCGGTACGGGCGATCGTCGATGCCGTGTTCAATCCAGACCAGCCGACCCGCGCGCTACGTCAGGCGCTGGAGGGTTTTCGCCCTGACGCCTATGGGCTCACCCTGCGCTCTGGCGACCAGCAGAAGCTGCTGCCACTCGCCCATTGCCTGCTGATGACCGAGCGTGGCGGCCTCGACGTTCAGCACTCCGGTCGTGCGGTGTTGTGGACACCTGCACTCGGGCTTGAAGTATTCGACTCCGTTGCAATTGCCCGGCGAAGGCTCGAGCAACGCTTGCTGCACAAGGTGCAACGCCTGTCGCTGCTGGAGAATATTCTGCCTGCACAGTTTCAGCTGCATCAGCGTTATACCCTGGGGACTTTTCAGTTCATCGAACACAACGTGCTGCATAACCGCATGCAATCGGCGATCGAGCATTTTCTCGGGCGCTGCGAGCAGGTGCGCACCCGCGTGAAGGATCCGGTCAGGCGCGGCAAGGCGCTGACAAGGTTGAGTGGGGAGGCTTTTCACACCAGCCTGAAACTCGCAACGGCTCATGCCCGGGCAATCGTCTCCCGGCAAACCTATCCTGCCTGGCTCGGCATGGCGTCGGTCGCGGAACAGAAACTGCACGTCGAACTTCTGGAGCAGTGGCGCCAGAGCGTCGTCGACGACAAGGATTACCTGAGCGGTGTGCCGACACTGGCCAGCCATGTCGAAAAGACGTTGAAGTCACTGCTCGATAGACGATTCCCGGATACCGGACTCAACCCTCGCCACATCCGGATAACGCCCAACCTGGCCCTGGCCGGCCCTGCCCGCAACCTGCTCGAGTTTGCCCTCAATCACATCAATATCGCCCAAGGCACGGGTTTCAAGGTCACCTCGATAACCGCCAGTGCATTGCCCAAGGGGCTGGATCAAAACGCAGTCACGCAACTGCTGCTGTCGCTCGAGATTCCCACCACCTACAGCGAAATCATCAGGCAGGCATTGGCGACGATTACGTCTGCCGGCCTCTCACGACAGGAGACTTTCTTCCGTCAATTGCCCTGGCAGTTGTTGCAGCATGCTCACGCGCTGAAACTGCAGCAGCATTTGTCAGAAACGGCATTCAGTTACATCCGCCAGGCGCTGGACATGCCTGATGCCATTGCTCGTGCTGCCGTATCCGGCGCACAGGCCATGGTGTGCCCGTTGTCGCTGATCAAGACGGTAGGAGCCGCCGCAGTCGAAGCATGCGGACTGTATGTGCTGGCCCCCGGCACCGGGCACAAGGGACCACGATTGCTCTACACCCCCTACGCCGAGCAGGCCTTTCACGAATTTCCCGATGAAGAAAGTCTGATCAGCGCGCTGAACATTCCGGGTTTGTTGCAAAACCTGCTGCTGCGTCGCCTGCCACCAACCCAGCGAGCGATTTTCCGCAGTCTGTTTGCCAGCACTCTGGGACAGACCAGCGAAATGACGCTGGACTACCGCCCGATTGGCGGCAACCTGCTGGAGCGTCTGTATCAGGACAATCTCGATCTGTTGAAACAGATGCTCGGCTCGCAGAACGACAGCGACGGGCAATCCGACTGGGAAACCGCCAAAGTCCTGTTCAGCGACGACATTCGACAGGTCGTGGACGTGCTGCCGGGCAAACTCGCCTGTGGGCGTTTTCTCTGGCAGGCCTACGATGACTTCAAGGATTCAGCCGAGGCCCTGCAGAATCATCACTGGAGGAAGGCGCTGACGTCGTTTATCGATGGCGCCGAGCAAATGGTGGCCGTCGGGCTGCTGTCCGAAATGTCCGCTGAAAACGCGGATGCCGCCGATGTCGGTCAGCAGACGCTCGCGTCCGGCACGCAGAAGATCGAAAAGCTTGTGGCTGCGAATCTGTCGGAAATCGAATCGACTTCACCTCAACGCACCCTCCTGCAGCCTTTCGAAGCGATGGACGTGGCACTCAAGGATCTCACCTACAGCGCGACTCAGGGCGTGTACCAGAAGACTTCCAACAACCGTAGCTATGCCGCAGTGGACGGCAAGGTATACCGGGTCGTCAAAAACGGTGCGGACTGGCAATTGGCAAAGGATGACGTTCGCGGCCCGTCGATGCGCAAGACCGACTCACGGACAGTTCGGATCACCCAGGGTCAAACCGTTCATTACGGCAAAGTCTTTTCCAGAATGATCGTGCACAAAAAGTACACTCGCCTGCGCCGCACGATGCTCAACATCGAAGCGCACGGCATGGAAGAGATCAGTCGAAGATACCCTGAGAAAGCCCGGATACTGGGACATGCGGTCGGAGTAGCGCGGGATTATGCATTCAACTGTCTGCACAACCTGGCCATTCTGGACATCAACGTCGTGCCCGGAGGGCGGGTCAACCGGTTTCTCATGGAGTTCTTTGATATCCCACGCGTCACGGCGCAGATCCTGTCCAGGATAAACGCCGCGATCCTGCCCATCTGCAATGCTCTGGTAGACCCGGCAGACGATCTGCTCAACACCGATCGCTTTATTGTCGGCTCAACCAGATGGTTTCACGACGTGATTGCGTTTGTCCTCGATGGCGACCTGAAGAACAAGGTCCATTTCACCCAGCATTTTTTTGACCAGGATCTGGGAGACTACGTGCCCGTCACTGCGCCTGGTTTTGATATTGACGGCCATGCTCAAGCCGAAACCCTGATACATGAGATGGCCCATCAACTGAGCAATGCCTGGGACATTGCGACGGTCAGGGGGCGAGAGCCTTTCTGTGACCTGATATCGTCCGCTACTCCCGACGGTGCGAGATTGCTCCAGTACCTGCAGGACGAACGAAGAACCGCGCTGTCACTGGCCACGCCCCGTGCACAACTGTTTGCAGAGTGGAGCCCGGATCAGGCGGCCTGGGTCGACCTGGACAGAATTGAGGAGAAACAGACCACCGCGGCGGAGATTTTCAGGCAAACCGGCAGCGTCACCATGAGCGAGGCGCGCAATGCGTTCCTGGATCGGCAGTCTTCAGATGCCCGCGTCGGTGTCATCTTGCACAACGCCGATTCGATCGCGCTGCTGATCTGCGAAGTCGGCCGGCAGCTGGAGGTTGTGCCGTCCCCTTGATCCCCACAAAAAATGCGCAGGTTCATTACCTGCGCATTTTTTGTGGGGATCAAGGGGCAACGGCGTCGAGATCAGTCTTTCTGATCACGCAAGACATTGCCCGACGCGCCATCGATACGGAATTCGTACACCACGCCGTCCGCCTTGCGCCCTTCCCCTTTCCAATAGCCGTTGTTGTCGGCCTCGATCTCGTAGACCTCGACATACCCGGCCTTGGTTTTAACGATTTCGATGGCCTTTTCGATCGTGATCCATCCAGCGCCCGGGCGGTCGGCCAGCGCCGCACCGGCACTCAGGAGACTGGCGGTTGCGACGAAAGCGGCCAAGGTTCTTTTGATCATTTTTTCACTCCATTTATGGATAGTGTTCACGGGACGTCCTGGTTTTTGGGGCGCCTGAGCGGAAAAAAGTTCAACGTTTGATGGGTAAATGCCATGACGGTTGTTCTCGGCGCCTTCCCCTCAAGGTTAGAATGCGGGAAATCAGGAAGAGTCAATGACCCAGAACACCCTCTCGGAAGCCGAATACGATGCCATCACCGATGCCGCCGCGCATTGGTGCATGCGTCTGCACGCCGTCGACTGCACCGCTGAAGAGCGGCAGGCGTTCGAACAGTGGCGCGATGCACACCCGCTTCACGCATTCGAGTATGAGGCGATGCTGGAGATCTGGGATGTCGCCGAGCATTTGCCGCGTCCCGAACCGGCGTTGGTTGTACCGATGCCTGCGCCGGCCCGGACGTGGCGCCAATACGCGGTTGCCGCCTCCGTTTGCGCTCTGGCGTTGCCGCTGGCGGCCTGGACCGGATGGAATCTGGGGTGGCTGCCCAACAGCTATCAACACTTCGCCGCCACCGACAATGTGCGCCATGTCACGCTGGGGGACGGCAGTCAGGTCGAGCTGAACCTCAACACCGAGCTGACCTACAGCAATTACAAGGACGAGCGTCGCGTCACCCTGAAAAAGGGCGAGGCCTTCTTCGAAGTCAGCCATGACCTGAGCCATCCGTTCGTCGTCAGGGCCGCAGAAGGCAAGATTCGCGTCACCGGCACCCGTTTCAACGTCTGGATGTACGAAGATCAGGTGAAGGTGAACCTGATCGAAGGTTCCGTTCTGGTCACCAGCAACACTCGGCTGTCGGGCGATGGCTTGCGCCTCGGCCCTTCAATGCAGGCCCGCTACAGGCACGGCGACTTCATACCGCAAATCAGCCAGACCTATGCCAACGACAATTCGCTGGCCTGGCGCAGCGGCAAACTGATCCTCGACAACCTGTCGCTGAACGAAGCGCTGCCGATGATCAACCGCTACCTGGACAAACCCTTGATGCTCGCCGACAGCGCGACCGGCTCGATCCGGGTAGGCGGCATTTACAACATCAAGGAGCTGAACAGCTTCGCCAGCTCGATGCCGAAGGTGCTACCGGTGTTCCTGACCCGCAACAAGGAAGGCAACCCGGTGATCAATCCGATGCCGCAGCAACCGCCAAAAAACTGAAGGCCGTTCCCGTGAGGGAGCGGCCTTCTGCTTTTACGGTGTCAGCCCCTAGGACCGCTGATTACTGCGCCGCGACTTTCCCTGCTTTTTCCAGATCATCGCGTACGGTCTGTACCTGATACTGCGGATCAGCCTTGATCTGCTGTTCGGTGAACGGCAACACGCTCCACTGTTTCTTCGAGAACGCCTCGGTCTGGTCGCGGGAATACTTCGATGCGGGATCGCTGGACAGAGAGAACGCCAGCAGGCCCTGGGCATGCGGCCCCTTGTCGTCGAACGTCACGACTTGCAGATAACTGGTGCCACTGACCACTTCCAGCTTGCCGTCTTCGCGCGGCACGCTCTGGATGGCGTTGTAGATGCCCAGCGTACCGGGACCGCCGTGGATCGGCGTTTGCTGGCCGCCACTGCTGACCACCTGTACGTCACCCCAACGGGTTTTCTCGGTCAGGCCCATTTTTGTCGCCGACTCGGCCGACGCCAGCATGGCCTCGCGCAACGCCTTGGCCACGTCGGGATTTTCAACAGCCAGCCCGCGCGGTGTGTGCTGCGCGTCCTTCGGATCGAACGCCACGCGCCAGGCCTGCGGCAATTCCTGCATCGCTTGCATGATGCTCTGGAAATGCACCAGGCCGATGCCCGAGTCCAGATTCGCCCGGCCGTCCCACGCTTTCAGGCTGCTGCACACCGATTTCAACGCTGCCTCAGGCTGCGAAGCACAGAACTTCAACAGATCCGGCACCACCTGAGTTGCCAGGAACACCTGATCGTCCATCACCATGTGTTGCAGATCCTGCACCGACAGCGGGCCTTTCTTGTTCAGCGTCGCCAGGCGATCCAGTGCAAAGCGCGAGCGCAGGCCCAGCGGCTGCCCGTCCTGACTGATCAGCGGCGAGAAACCGGTCAGCGGTTGCGCCGGGTTGGCCAGCCAGGCCGAGTCGTTGGAGTGCTGGACGAAGTCCTTGCGCAACAGCTGCGGTAACTGGCTGGAGGCGTAAATGCCCTTCTGTGCGGCTTGCGGGTCGATGTCCCAGGCGCAGGCGCTGTTGGAGCCGTCGAGCACGATCATTCGCAGGCCGATGCGCGGGTCGCTGCACTTGGCCAGTTTGTCGGCACTGACGTTCGGCACCACCGACAGGTTCATGTACAGCGTCTGGCCCTTGTCATCCACGGCCAGGGTATTGACCCACGGGATGCCCTGGATCGTGTGCACCGAATCCTGCAGATCCTTGAGATTACCGGCGCGATTCATGGCATACCACTGCTTCAGCACCCGGTCATTTTCAAGGTTGGCATCGCGCAGGCTATAGGCGAACTGATTGTTCCAGTCGAGCTTGCCGGGCCACTGCACGATCGGGCCGAACTGTGAACTGTAGACGTCGCGAGAAACCGGTACGACCTGGCCGTCCGCCTGTTTGACCTGCACCGTAACCGTCTGTTTGTTCATCGGCAGGGACTGGCCGTCGAGCAGGTAACGGGTCGGATCCTTCGGATCGAGTTGCAGGCGATACAGGGTGAAATGCTTGGACGAGTCGACGGTATGGGTCCAGGCCAGGTGCTGGTTGAAGCCGATGTTGATCATCGGCAGGCCCGGCAGCGCCGCGCCCATCACATCCAGTTTGCCGGGGATGGTCAGGTGCATCTGATAGAAACGCATGCCGCCGACCCACGGAAAATGCGGGTTGGCCAACAGCATTCCACGGCCATTGAACGAACGCTCGCTGCCCACCGCCACCGCGTTGCTGCCACGGTCCAGGGCGAAGCGTTGCAGCCGCGTGTCCGCCAGTTGGTAAGCCCGCGCATCGTTTTCGATCTGCGCAGTGGCCTGTGGCGGTGTAGCGCCCGCCAGGGCTTCGGCGAACTGCCCGACACCGCCCTCGACCAGCAGACGACGGGTCAGCTTCACCAGGTCTTCGGCGGCGATATCGCGTACCCATTCACCCTGGCACTGTTGCGGCAGCCCCTGCTGGCGGCGCTCGGCCAGGTAACGGTTGTAGCCGGCGGCATAACCTTCCACCAGATCACGCACTTCGACCGGCTGCGCCTGCCAGAAGGCGTTCACTGCCTGTGGCGTGTTGAGCCACTGGAAGAACACGTCGCTGACGCGGTTCTCGCGCTCTTCGACCGTCAGTTGCTCCGGCCCGAAGTACCGCGACCGCTCGCCGTTGACCGTCACGATCTCGTTGGCCAGCAGACACAGGTTGTCCTGCGCGTAGGCATAACCGATGCCGAACCCGAGACCGCGTTCGTTTTCCGCGCGAATGTGCGGTACGCCAAAGCCTGTACGACGGATATCGGCGCCGGTCTGCCCGGAAGGGCTGAACGCCTGCGCCGACAGACTCAGCCCGAGTAACAGGCCGGCAAGGGTCAGTCCGGTGAATTGCCTGGAAATAGTCACGCTCGCTCCTGATCGAAATGCCGAAGAGCGAACCGCCCGCCACCGTGAACACGTCGGGCCCGGCTCGCTCTGAAATCACCCACGCGCCACGCGCAATGAGCCTGTCCAGAAAACGAAGCCGCGGGAAAAAAATTTAGTCGGTCACACACCCGTTTGGCGCCGTAATCACGGGGAAAAGACGAAACGACGACAAATTTTCTACATTTTTCGCTTCATGATTTGTCGAGCTGAAACGTCTTGTTTAGAGAGAGCACAAAAAACCTTTCCTGATCAGGCTCTGAAAGGAGTAATCGCATGTACAACCCGCCACTACCATCGGAAGGTAGCCAGACACCAAAAGGAGCGTCCATGGGTTCGCACGCCGACGTATTCGGGCAACGGGTCGAACGTCACGGCAATGAACGCATTCGTTTGCTGCTTAAAAGCTTCGGCCTGCGCACCAGCCTGATTCGCCTCAAAGTCATCGACACCCTGCTGGTCGCCGCCGAGGACGACCGTCGCCTGGGTGTGCGTGGGGTGCATAGCCAACTGCTGGATCTGGACATTCCGTTGTCCTTTCTCAGCGTGCGGGAAGTACTCAAGCGCCTGTGCGCCGAAGGCGTGATCACGTTCAACGACGACAAGAGCTACAGCCTCCATCCCCAGGCTGCCGCCGTGCTCAACAACGATTGATGCGCGCGGCAGACGCCGTCAGGGCTTGACCTTGCGGCGCATCACGCCGTTGATCACCACGACCACCACCGCCACACCGATGGCGATGTACTGGAACGTTTGCTCGCTGAGCTTGCCGGCGTTTTGCAGCCAGGACAGGCCGAGCATGATCAGCAGTACGGCGACAGCGATCAGAATCGAATATATCAAGCGTTGCTTATGGGTCATTACAGGTTCCTGAACCGTTGGAATGTATCGGGTTTGTATCGGCGTTGATGCCATGCGCATACCTTTTGACGGGGATACGCCACCGTAAACGGGGTCTCATGTTACAGCCGATGAAGAGCTTTGGCTTCAAGCGGCGTCAACCATGAGGATCTTTGAAATGCTGCGTCGAATCACCTGGCTGATTCCTGTCCTTGCACTGCTCACCTTGAGCGGCTGCATCATCTTTCCCCACGGCGGCTGGCATGGCGATCATCGCCACTACGCGCCTGGCCCGGGTTATTACTACCATCGTTAAGTCATTTCCCTGAGCGACACTGCGACTGGCGACCGCTCAAGTACTACAAATGATGTAAGGCCAATCTGAATGCCCACGTAAATGTGGGCATTTTTGTAAGACCCGAATCTCCATGCGACGAGACAATTCGACGATCCGTGTAGGACTACTTCCTTTCGAAACATCAGGCAAACGTGCGTCACAGGCCGTCACATCAACGACGTAGGAACAATGACTTCCCGTCCCTACCCTTTGCGCTCCCTCTCGACGATCGTGAAAGCGCATGCAAAGAACTCTCATCCCCCTCCCGCCGCTTCAAGCGCTGGGCTTCTGCCTGGCCATCACGCTGTTCGAATGGCTGACCTACATGGCCAGCGACATGGTCATGCCGGCCATGCTGACCGTCACCCGGGATCTCGAAGCCGATGCTGCTCATATTCCCAACGCATTCAATCTTTATCTGATTGGCGGCGTCTGCCTGCAATGGCTGATCGGGCCGCTGTCCGACCGGTTTGGCCGGCGCCCGCTGTTGCTGGCCGGTTGTGCGCTGTTCGGCATGGCCTGTGCGGCGGCTGTCGCCACGCCCGGTATCGAAGTGTTCAATGCCCTGCGCCTGGTGCAAGGCATGGGTCTGGGATTTGTTGTGGCGGTCAGCTACCCCGCGCTACAGGAAGTCTTCTGCGAGGCCGATGCAGTGCGACTGATGGCGCTGCTGGGCAATGTCGCACTGCTTTCGCCCCTGCTCGGTCCGCTGCTCGGCAGTCTGCTGCTGGAGTGGCTGAGCTGGCGCGAGCTTTTCCTGGGTCTGGGCCTGATCGCGGTACTGACCTGGATCGGACTGTATGCCTGCATGCCGGAAACGATCGGCGTTGTCCGCCACGATGGCGATCAACAAGCGCCGATCCCCTTCTCATTTCACCAGATCAGGACCCGTTACCTGGCGCTGCTGCGCAATCAGAGGTTCGTCGGTATCTGCCTGGCACTGGGCCTGATGAGCCTGCCGCTGATTGCCTGGATCGGACTGGCGCCGCTGCTGCTCGTCCAGTTGCTGGGCCTGACGACTCGCGAATATGCGCTGTGGCAGATCCCGGTGTTCTCGGCAGTCATTGTCGGCAATCTGATCCTTGATCGACTGCTGGCCTCGCGGGATCTGCCGCAATTGATTCGTCTGGCGCTCTGGCCGTTCTGCCTGGGTTTGCTGACCTTGATCGCCACCGCACTGACCAGCCTTTCCCTTGCCGGACTGATGACCGGCCTTGCGCTGTATGCCGTCGGGCTTGGCATGAGCAACGCCGCGCTGTACCGGCTGGCTCTGTTTTCCAGCGATGACAGTAAAGGACTGGTCTCCGCCGCGATCGGCATGATTTCGATTGCCGTGATGGGGGTCGGTGGTTCGCTGATTGCCGCCATCGGCGGCGGTACCCGTCTCGAATCCTTCGCCATTTGGGCGGCGCTGGGCGGTTTGCTCAGCCTGCCCCTGCTGTACCGGTTTCTGCCACACGTCCCGGCAGACTCCGCCACCTCCACATAACAACAAGGACGTCTGATGAACCACTTCCCCCACAGCGACGCGCTATGCGCGTTGACGCAACCCTATTGCCCGGATTCCGTGCCGGACGGACTGTTCAACCAGGCCATGGCCGAGATCAGCCGGTTTCACTGCGAGCACACTCCGGGCTATCAACACTGGCTGAACGCCAATGGCCTTAACGTAGATGACCTGGACCACCTTGATGACTGGTCGCAGCTCCCGCCCGTTTTCGCCAGTTTCTTCAAGCGCCAGCCCTTGCTCAGCAGCACCGGGATGGATGCGCTGGAACTCACTTCCTCCGGCACCAGTGGCGAGAAAAGCCGCATGCGCTACGACGAACGCAGCCTGGGGGCGGCCCAGCACATGGTCGAACGAATCTTCCAGCATTATGACTGGAACACTCCGCACACCCCGTGCAACTACCTGCTGCTGTGCTATGAACCCGAAGGCCGCATCAGCCTGGGAACGTCCTTCACCGATCAGTTTCTGTGCCGCTTCGCACCCGTCAATCGCGTGGCCTACGCACTGCGCCGTACGGGCAGTGGTCATGAATTCGACAGTTTTGGCGTGATCGCCGCCCTGCAGTCCTTCGCCGAAGAAGGCTTGCCGGTACGGATCTTCGGTTTCCCTGCGTTTCTCTGGCAGACCCTGCAACGCATGCAGGCCACCGGGGTGGCCGATCTGCAATTGGCAGAAGGCTCGCTGACGCTGTTTGGCGGCGGCTGGAAAACCCTGGCGGCGCAAGAGATTCCCCGCAAGCAACTGTACGAGCGGATCCAGCGCCAATTGGGCATCGAGATGTCCCGCTGCCGTGACGGTTACGGCGCGGTCGAGCATGCAATTCCTTACCTCGAATGTGCTCACCACCACTTCCACGTACCGGTCTATTCGAAGGTCTTCGTGCGTGATCCCTCCGATTTCACGCTGCTGCCGTATGGCCGTCAGGGCTTGCTGAGTTTTGTCTCGCCTTACATTTCATCGAGCCCGGCGCACGCGGTGGTCATGAGCGATCTCGCCACCCTGCATCCCGGCGACAGTTGTGGCTGCGGGCTGCCCGGTGACTGGTTCGAACTGCATGGCCGGGCGGCCACCACCGCCGGCCGAGGCTGCGCCATGGCCGCGTCTGAACTGCTGGGGAAGCACTGATATGTACCTGATCAACGGACAACTTCACGGCGACTGCACCTTCGACGTCGCACTGGAACAGCTTTATCTGGATTTGCCACAACGGCTGGTCACGCCGCTGGACACGGCGACGGTCCTAGACGCGGCGGCCACCTTTGCCACACGCCTGCAAGGCCCGGATCTGCCATTACCGCTCGACGCTGAACAACGTCAGTCACTGATTGAGTTCTGCCAACCGGCTTCGCTGCGCTGCAAGCTTGAGCGCGAACTTGGCGGACAACCGAGCAGCCTGCGCCGCCTCGATTATCGCCAGCCGCGCTTTGAACGCTGGAGTCCGCTAGGCCTGGTGGTCCACATCACTCCCGGCAATGCGCCGCTGCTGGCGTTCTGCGCGATGATCGAAGGCTTGCTGGCCGGTAACGTCAACTGGTTGCGGCCCAGCAGCAACGATCAGGGGGTGACGGCGCAATTGCTGCATGGATTGGCGCAGTGCGATGCCACCGGCCAGATCGCCGGGCATGTTGCAGTCGTTCCGGCCAGCACCGCACAGATCGGTCAATTGTGCCAACAGGCCAACGGTGTGTCGGCGTGGGGCGGTGAATCGGCGCTGCAAGCCATCCGACAGCAACTCGCTCCCGGATGTCGCTGGATCGACTGGGGTCATCGCATCAGCTTCATCTACCTGACACCGGCAGCGGTCACGCCGCAAGCACTGGACGCCGTGGCCGATGAAGTCTGCCGCCTCGACCAGCAGGCCTGCTCCAGCCCGCAATGGCTGTTGGTGGACAGTGACGACGAAACGATCTTGCGCTCAATCGGCGATGGCATGGCCGAAGCATTCGAGCGTCGATCCCGACACTGGCCAGCCCTGCTGCCTTCGATTCAGGAGGCCTCGGAAATCACCACCCGAACCGCGATGGCGCGACTGGCTCAGAGCTTTGGCGGCGTCAGCGGGCAGGTCTGGCAGGCGCCGGACTGGCGCGTCATCTGGAGCCACGACCAGCAACTGGGCCCCTCGCCGCTGTTTCGCAGTCTGCTGCTCAAACCTGTGCCACGCACACGGGTCACCGAGGCGCTACTGCCTTGGCGAAACGTATTGCAAAGCGCCGGGCTGGTGTGTGCCGAACAGGAAATGGCCGGACTGGCCCGGACGCTGATTGCCGCCGGCGTCACTCGGATTACCCCGGTGCAGGCAATTCACGATGGCTACGAAGGCGAGCCCCACGACGGTGTGTATGCCCTGCAACGCTTGAGCCGGCGCGTGTCGGTCAGCCTGTCGACCACGGCACTGACGACCCGCGCCACGCTCGATCCGCTGCCGACGCCACCCTGTGTGGCCGACCTGCCGATCATGAGCAAGGACGCCTTTGTCACCCTCCCGATCCATCCGGCGGCGCGATTGTATTTCCGCTCCGGCGGCAGCAGCGGCACCCCGGCGCTGGCCGGTTACAGTTACCGAGATTTCGATCGGCAGATGCGCGCCAGCGCCGACGGTTTGTTCGCCGCAGGTCTCGACCCGAGCCGCGACCGGGTGATGAACCTGTTCTTCAGTGGGGGGCTGTATGGCGGCTTCTTCAGTTTCTCCAAGGTGCTGGAGCTGCTGGATGTCACGCATCTGCCGATGGGGGCTCCAGCCGATGACGATTACCGCGAGATTGCGCAGATCATCATCGATCAGCGCGTCACTGTGCTGGTCGGCATGCCCAGCACCCTGCACCGGCTGTTCCTCAACGAGCAGGCACGGCTACGCGAATATGGCGGGATCGAAAAAGTCTTTCTCGGCGGCGAACACCCCGGCGAACAAAGCCTCGCCCTGATGCGCAGCTGCGGTGTCAGGCTGATCCGTTCGGCCATTTACGGCAGTGTCGACGCCGGACCGCTCGGCCATGCCTGCCCGGCCACCGGCGATGGGGTGTTCCATCTGATGAGCGATATCCAGCACCTGGAAATCGTCGAATTCGAGTCTGATCGACCGGTGACCGAGGGTGAAACCGGGCGCCTGGTATTTACCTCCATCGAGCGCGAAGGTCAGGACGTTCAACGCTACGACGTCGGTGACAGCGGTCGCTGGCTCTCCGGCGTGTGTGACTGCGGGCTGCCCACGCCGCGCTTCGAACTGCTGCAGCGTCACGGCAGGCTGATGCGCATCGGCACGGACTTTATCTGCCTGGCGCAACTGGCAGAGCACCTGCAGACCGAGTTTCAGCTGATCCTCGAACATGCCCCGGACGGCCTGGAGCGCATGCGTTTTCGCAGCCCACGGCAACCCGATGATGTTCAGCGTCGCCTGCTGGATTACCCGACGCTGGCCACGCTTATCCAGACCGGGCTGCTGACCGTCGAGGTAGAGGTTTGCGGCAGCGACCGGTTCACCCGCAACAAACACAGCGGCAAAACGCCGTTGCTGATCGACAATCGGGGCGTTGGTCCCTGCGCAGACAAGCAAGGAGCCAAACATGAACACGCGGTTTGAACTGCAAGAACTGGTCACGTTTGCCCGACAGCATTCCGGCTTTTACGGGCGTCACTTCGCCGGACTTCCCGAGACGATCACATCACTGGAACAACTGCCGGTGATTGACCCCGTGGAATACTGGAAAGGCAGTCATGACCTCGATCAGTGGCCTGTCCTGACGGCGCCGCTGGATGACGCGCTGGTTTTCAAGACCGGGGGCACCACCAGCGCCGGCAAGTTTTCACTGTTCCGGCGTGAGGAATGGCGGACGTTGGTAACGGACTTCGGTCGCAGCCTCGGCGCGCAGTTGAACGCCGGGGACCGGGTCGCCAACCTTTTTTTTGTCGGTGACCTGTATGCCAGTTTCATCTTCACTCACGATGCGCTGGCACATGTGCAAACCGAGATTGTCGAGTTTCCCTTCACCGGCCATATCGACTCGGACATCCTGGCCGACGCGATTGCCCGGCATCGGATCAACGTGCTGGCGGGTCTACCGGCCCATCTGCTGAGTTTCGCGGCGTGGCTCGAGCAGCATGACAGGGTACTTGCAGGCGTCACTGCCCTGCTCTACGCCGGTGAAAGCCTGTTTGACGCCCAGTTGCAACGACTGGCGCGGGTGTTCCCCAATGCCCGTGTGGCGTCCATCGGCTACGCCAGTGTCGACGCCGGGTTCATCGGTGCCAGTCATCGTGACTGTGAACTGGGTGAACACCGGGTCCCGGAAAGCCACGGCATACTGGAAATTCTCGACGAGCAGACCGGTGAGGTAATCGAAGAATGCGACCGGATCGGACGCCTGGTGATGACCAACCTCACACGCCGGTTGATGCCATTGATCCGCTACCCGGTCGGTGACCGTGCATGTTGGCGAGAGCTGTCCGGCACACCCCGGCGCAAGTTCGCATTGATGGGCCGCTGCGCCGACAGCCAGCGCGTGCGGGTGGGCATTCTGACCCTGTTGCCGCAATCGATCGGCGAAACCGTGCGGCACGTCACCGGCAGCGACGATTGGCAACTGGTAATCGAGCAGGATGAAGCCGTGGATATCCTCAGCCTGCACTGGGCACCGGACGCTCTGTCACCGGCCATCGCTGAAGCCGACCGCACGCTGCATGACGCCTTGGTCGAAGACTATCCGTTGATCGAGCAACTGAGCGCCGATCACCTGCTGGCGCTGCGAATTCGCTGCTGCACGGTTCAGGAACTGGTACGCCATCCACGCTCCGGCAAACGGCAACGCGTGCTTGATCGGCGCGTCTACGACGGCTCTGGCCAGGAGCATTGCTGATGGAAGCGATCACCCTTCGAGGTTACCGTGCCAGTGACGCCCCGGCTGTCAGTCGCCTGTTCAGAAAAATCTACGGCGACCATTACGCTCAGCCGCATGTGTATCTGCCCCGGATGATCAGTCAAAACCATGCCGACGGCCGCTGGCACTCGTTGGTGGCGGTGTCCAACGATCAGGTGGCGGGCCACTCCACGTTGATTCTCGACAAGGCATCGTCCATCGCCGAACTGGCCCTGAGCGTGGTAGATCCGCAGATCCGTGGGCAAAGTGTCGCCACGCAGTTGGGCCGCCATTTGCTGATCCATGCACAGGCGCTGGGCTATCAAGGGGTCACGATCAAGCAAATGACCCATCACCCCTACACCCAGAAGATGGCCGCCGGCCTTGGTTTTCATAACACCGGCCTGCTGCCCGATCACGCACCGTCGCCCTTTGGCGGCGCGGTGACGGAATCGCTCGTGCTGGGTTACACCTCTGTCGACGGCTATCAGCGCCCGCTGCCGGCCTTGACCTGGCCGGATGAATGCCGTGAGTTCATGCAACGGATGTGTGAGGTGTTCGGAACGCAGTTGCACGCGTCGCCCTGGATCGGCGTTGCCGCGCAACTGGAACAGCGCTGGGGGCGATATGACGGGGTTTTCAGCGAAATGGATGACAGTTTGCTCAAGCAATTGCAGCAACTGCCCGACCATTGGCTGATATCGATCAGGCTCAGGCTGGCGCAAGGGTTCGACAACGACTGGTGCCGGTTATCGACGATGGGATTCGTGTTCAGCGGGCTGGCACCCGATGACAGAGGTGAAGGATGGCTGGCGTTGTTTCATCGAGGGTTCCAGCCCAAACCCCTTGAACTGCATTGCCCGCAAATGCAGCGATTGCATGACGATATGCAGCGGCAGATCGCCTCGCCCTCGAAACTCCACGCTTGCGGCAATCGCCCATAAACGAAAGGGCCCACCCCGTTGCCGGGGTGGGCCCTGTCTTTCAGGCCTTGGCTTTTACACCTTGATCAGTAGGAGGCTTGCGCTCCCCGCCCTGACCGTAAGTCTGCAGATTCTGCAGCACATAAATGGCTTTCTTGTACTCGGGGATCAACGTATTCGCGTACTTGTTGCCCTTGAGATTGTTGTTCTGGATGGTATCCAGTTGCGTGGCGAAATACTCCAGCGCATTGAACTTGGCATCCGGATCCTTCTGGATGCCGAAGCGATCGAACTTGTCGCCTGCATTGAGCAAGGTCATGGACGTGATTTCGGAAATCAGGCCCCGGCTACGCAGCATTGCACTCAGACTGCCCAGTTGCTTGGCCGAAACATTGGTGGGATCAAAACCCTTGATGTTCTTGTGCAGACCCTGCTTGTCCATCTCCGCCGTACTGATCGCGGTCGGGTCGTTGCCGACCAGGGCCAGCATCTGCTTGACCTTCACGCTTTGAGAAACCGGTTTGCTCGAGCTTCCTGTATCTCGAACCAGCAAACCCGCCTTGGGTTGCCAGGCACCGGTGTATCCGATAGTCATGAGCAAGCTCCTTGCGAGGAAAACATGAAAAATTCCTTGTTGAACGACTTTTGAGTTGCCCGGAGTATCGGCCGGCAAACTAATGGCACCAACTCCTTTCTGCACTTTTTTACAATTTTTGTACATTCACGATACAAACCGCCAGCAGCCCCGGAAATGCGGGACTAGAGCGTTCATGACAAGGTGATGAAAGTGGGTGTATTGCTCTAATGTTCGGGCCGGTTAGTTCTTGTGTATCAGGCCCGATACGTTCCTTTGGTCGGCATCGCTTCTTTTAGGACGAAAGTACCTAAAGCTTCCCGAGGACCCGACGATACGTTAGGAAACCCGCGCTGTTTTTCCCCTGCCCACAATAAGAATCCCTGCTCAAGGACCGGTTTCCATGCCCGCATTCCGCACCATTCAGGCTCGCTACACGCTGTTTCTGGTTCTGTTCATTCTGTTGTTGTCGGTTCTGACGGTGGTTGGCATCAGCCAACTGGTCGCGCCCAAATTGCGCCATACCGAAGAACAAGTCGTGCTCAACCGCATTGCGGAAGTGGCCGAGCAGATCCAGGGCGAATTGAACAAGGTCCAGGCGCAACAGCGCAGCATCACCCAGACCATCCCGCTGCTCGACAGCGCTGCCATCGACACCGTGTTGCCGGGGCTGGTGGATCAATACGGCGAACTGAAAGTATTCGGCGGCGGCATCTGGCCGTTGCCCAGCCAGCGTGAGGCCGGACGCAACAAGTTCAGTACGTTCTGGCACCGTGATGCCTCCGGCAAGCTGGCGGTGAACACTTTCTGGAACAGCGACGCGGCCCCCAACTATTACGACCAGAGCTGGTACAAGGGCGGCATGCAGACCCCGCGTGGCCAGTGTGCCTGGGCTGCTGCCTATAAAGATGACGCCAGCGCCGAACCACGCACCAACTGCGCCATGGCCATCCAGAAAAACGGCAGCGTCTGGGGTGTCTCGACCATCGACGTGACCCTGGGCTTCTTCAATGATCTGGTGGCGCGCAAGGAAAAAGATCTCAACGCCGAAATGCTGATCGTCGAGGCCGACGGCAAGATCATCAGCAACAGCTCGCGCATCAGCGGGCCGATCGTGCTGAAGAACATCAGCGAACTGGCCGGCGGCTCGACCTTCGCCAGCCAGGTCAAGGCCGGATTGCAAAACCGCGAGCAGGCGCAACGCGTCGAATTCGACAATAACGGTGAAGCCAGCACGTTCTTCATGCGCCCGATCGAAGGCACCCCGTGGTTCCTCGCCACTGCGCTGCCGACCAAAATGCTCACCGCCCAGCGTGACGACGTACTCAGCAGCCTCAGCCTGTTGCAGATTCCGCTGGTGATCCTGCTGGTGCTGCTGCAGGTTTACGCGATCCGCCAACTGGTTTCGCGCATGAAAGCGCTGAAAGCCAACATCGATTCGCTGTCCAGCGGCGATGCCGACCTGACCCGGCGCATCACCATCCGCGCTGAAGACGAACTCGGCGCCATCGGGCATTCGGTCAACACCTTCATCGCCTACCTGCAGAACATGATTGGCGAAGTCACCCAGGCCACCGGCGCCATGGCTTCGAGCCTCGACAACCTGCAACGCACCTCGGCGCACACCAGCCAGATTCTGCTGCGCCACGCTTCGGAAACCGACCAGACCGTTACCGCAATCAACGAAATGAGCTCGACCGCCGAAAGCGTCGCGCAAAATGCTGCCGAAACCGCCGCCTTCACCCAGCGCGCCAACGAAAACGCCGACCGCTCGCGCGTGGTGGTTGGCGAAGCATCAAGCAGCGTGGTAGCACTGATCGACGAAGTGGCCAGCGCCACTCACAAGGTCGAAAGCATGCAGCAGGATGCCCAGCGCATCACCGAAATCCTCGGCGTGATCGGCGCCATTGCCGGCCAGACCAACCTGCTGGCGCTCAACGCGGCGATTGAAGCGGCGCGTGCCGGTGAACAGGGCCGCGGTTTTGCGGTGGTGGCGGACGAAGTGCGTGCCCTCGCCGCCCGCACCCAGGCCAGCACCTCGGAAATCAACGAAATGCTGAGTCGTCTGACGCAGGGCGTCAGTTCGTCGGTCAGCGCCATGGAAAACACCCAGGCCAGTTGCCAGTCAGCCGCCGATGCCACGGCGCGAGTCAACAGTGGCCTCGACGAGATGGCCGGTTCCGTCAGCCACATCAACAGCCTCAGCACCCAGATCGCCACCGCTGCCGAACAGCAAAGCGCGGTCACCGAAGAGATCAACCGCAGCATGGTGCAGATCCGCCACATGGTCGATGAGCTGGTAGAAAGCGGCCAGGCCAGCGAACTCAACACCCGCCAGTTGCTGGAAGCCAACAGCCGGGTGAGCGCGATCATGGGGCGCTTCAAGGTTCGCTGACCGTTTTGTCATCTTGCGCTCAGTGGCCTGTCAGCTTTGATCTACGATCATGTTGGCAGGCCTGCCTCGTATCACTTGGAAACACTCCGTTGATGCCAGGCAGGAAAAACCGGTCAAAATGCCTTCCTTTTTGACCGTTCCTCCTTCGAGCCGAGAGCCCTCCATGCGAAACCACCTGCGTCTGGCCGCCCTGAGCGCCCTGTTCATCTCCTCCCTGGCGCAAGCCGCCGACCTCATCCCGATCGAAGTCCACCGCGACGCCAACTGCGGCTGCTGCAAGAAGTGGATCAGCCACCTGGAAGCCAACGGTTTCAAGGTCGAAGACCACGTCGAATCCGACATGAGCAGCTTCAAGCAACAACACGGCGTACCGCCGCGTCTGGCGTCCTGCCACACCGCGATCATCAACGGCAAATTCGTCGAAGGCCATGTGCCGGCGGAACAGGTGCTGGCCCTGAGCAAGCGTGACGACCTGCTCGGCGTTGCCGCACCGGGCATGCCGATGGGTTCGCCGGGCATGGAAATGGACGGCATGAGCGATGCGTATCAAGTGATCGGCCTGAAGAAAGACGGCGCCGATGTGGTGGTGGCGGATTATCCGGCCCATTGATGACGGCGGGTTATCTCGGGCTGTTCCTGGCCGCGTTTGGTGCGGCGACACTCTTGCCGCTGCAATCGGAAGCCGTGCTGGTCGGGCTGCTGGTCAGCGATCGTTACTGGCTTTGGGGCCTGCTGGCCGTGGCCACGTTGGGCAACGTCCTCGGTTCGCTGGTGAACTGGTGGCTGGGGCGCGGACTGGAACGGTTTCAGGACCGGCGCTGGTTTCCGGTCAGCCCCAGGCATATGGAGCGCGCCCGGGTTCACTATCAGCGCTATGGTCACTGGTCGCTGCTGCTCAGTTGGTTGCCGGTCATCGGCGATCCGCTGACGTTGATCGCCGGGGTCATGCGCGAACCTCTCGGGCGATTCCTGTTGATCGTCTCCCTTGCCAAAGGCGCCCGCTACGGGATGCTGGCGATGCTCACCCTGGGCTGGCTCGGTTGAACGATCGGGCGCGGACATTGCCTGTGTTTAACGTCGCCCTAATCCGGCCGTTCCAGCATCGGCCGATTTCTTGTGGAGTTATCCTATGTCTGTGTCGCTGACCCGCTGGCTGCCCGGTCTGTTGCTGACCGCCGCCCTGCCCCTGCTTGCTCACGCCGAAGGCCCGCAATATGGCCCGCAGCTGCAAGGTTTCGATTATCCCTACACCCTCAAGCACTTTGCCTTTCAGTCCCAGGGCAAGTCGCTGCAGATGGGTTACATGGACGTCGCCGCCCACGGCAAGGCCAACGGGCGCACCGTGGTCCTGATGCACGGCAAGAATTTTTGCGGCGCGACCTGGGACAGTTCGATCAAGGCCCTGAGCGAAGCCGGTTACCGGGTGGTTGCCCCGGATCAGATCGGTTTCTGCACCTCCAGCAAACCCGACCATTACCAGTACACCTTCCAGCAACTGGCAGCCAACACCCAGCAACTGCTCAAGGTGCTGGGCATCCAGAAAGCCACCCTGCTCGGCCACTCCACGGGCGGCATGCTCGCCACCCGTTACGCGCTGCAATACCCGGATCAGGTCGAGCAACTGGCACTGGTCAATCCGATCGGCCTGGAAGACTGGAAAGCCCTCGGCGTGCCGTATCGCAGCGTCGATCAGTGGTATCAGCGCGAATTGAAAGTCACCGCCCAAGGCATTCGTGACTATGAACGCACAACCTATTACGACGGCCGCTGGAAACCGGAATTCGACCGCTGGGTCGACATGCTCGCCGGGCTGAGCAACGGCCCGGGCAAGACTCAGGTCGCATGGAACTCGGCGCTGATCTACGACATGATCTTCACCCAGCCGGTGTACTACGAGTTCAAGGACCTGAAGATGCCGACCCTGCTGCTGATCGGCACTTCCGACACCACCGCCATCGGCAAGGACATCGCGCCGCCGGAAGTGAAGGCGAAAATCGGTCACTACGAGGTGCTGGGCAAGCAGGTGGCAAAACTGATTCCTCAGTCCACGCTGGTGGAATTCCCCGGCATGGGCCACGCCCCGCAGATGGAAGAGCCGGCGAAGTTCCACCAGGCACTGCTGGGCTGGCTGGACAAAACCAATCCCGTTCGTTGAAGAGGTAACGCTGATGGCGGTGCAGATTGCGGTGATCGATGACTGGCAGGACGTGGCCCGTGACGTGGTCGACTGGTCGGTGCTGAACAGTCTCGGCGAAGTCACCTTTGTCCATGAGTACCCGGCGGACAACGCCACACTGGCCAAACGACTGGGCCAGTTCGAAGTGATCTGCGTGATGCGCGAACGTACGCGCTTCGATGAGGACCTGCTCAAACGCTTGCCGAACCTGAAGCTGCTCGTCACCGGCGGCATGCGCAATGCGGCGCTGGACATGCCGGCCGCCGCCCGTCTCGGGATCAAGGTCTGCGGCACCGACAGCTACAAGCACGCGGCGCCGGAACTGACCTGGGCGCTGATCATGGCCGCCACCCGCAATCTGGTTAACGAGGCCAACGCCCTGCGTGCCGGTCAGTGGCAGCAACGGCTGGGTGGCGACCTGCACGGCAAGACCCTCGGCATTCTCGGTCTCGGCAGCATCGGCCAGCGCGTGGCGCAATTCGGTCAGGTGTTTGGCATGCGCGTCATCGCCTGGAGCGAAAACCTCACCACAGAGCGCGCCGAACAGGCCGGCGTCACCTATGTCAGCAAGCAACAACTGTTCGAACAGGCTGACGTGCTGTCGGTGCACCTGGTGCTCAGCGACCGCAGCCGGGGTCTGGTCGATGCCCAGGCGCTGGAATGGATGAAGCCGACCGCGCTGCTGGTCAACACCGCGCGCGGGCCGATTGTCGACGAAGCCGCGCTGATCAAAGCCTTGCAGAAACAGCGCATTGGCGGTGCAGCCCTCGACGTGTTCGATCAGGAACCGCTGCCGGCGCTGCACCCGTTTCGCACCCTCGACAACGTGCTGGCCACGCCCCATGTCGGCTATGTCAGCCGCCAGAACTATGAGCTGTTCTTTTCGCAGATGATCGAAGACATTCAAGCCTGGTCAGCCGGGGAAGCGATCCGCCTGCTCAACTGAGCCTCCTCGCCTTCGCGGGCAATCCCTGCCCGCGAAGCAGCATCCAGTGTCCGCCTGCCAACACAATTGTCCGCACCGCAACAGTGCGCGCGCACTTTCCCGGCGCCCGAAATCGTGACCAGCCGGTCACCATTTTGCGTCATCGATCCCGCCAGACATGCACTTCGTCGGGGCGCACCCCCTCCCAAAGCCACGGTTTTCGTGAGCCCGCAACAGATTGTCGAACAATTCATCCGATTGCCCTGGCCCGCTCTAGGATCTGGCCTAGACTGGTTTTCGCGGGGCAAAACCGGCCGGTCACAAAGTCTAAATTTTGTCGAAACTTTTGCTGATCGCGGCGGGTCATCTGATAGGCAGGGCCAAAGCGACTGGTTCAAGTCTTGCAAAGGTCCCCTCACCCATTCTGCTTGCGCGTGTTGGGTAGCGTTTGCTCACCGATGCGTGGCGCGTTTGCGCCCGGCCACAGGACTTGGCCATGGACATCGCTTGTTCAAGACAAGAATCAGATCAACAAAACGGGAGATTCATATGATCAGTGCGGCATTGGATATTCAGGGAGAACGGGCTCATCAGCCGATGGGTGAATCGAGCACCGTAAGCGTTCCCGGCAGCCGGTCGATCAACGTCCCGGGCACCAAGACGCTGACGCCAGTGGCCAGTCAAAACCCCAACAAGAAGAAAGTGTTGTTCGTGACCTCGGAAATCGCCGATCTGGTGAAGACCGGCGGTCTGGGAGACGTTTCTGCCGCCCTGCCCCGCGCCATGGCGCATCTGCATGACGTCCGGGTGTTGATCCCCGGTTACCCGCAAGTGATGAACAGCGAGAATCCGATCCACATCATCGGCGAACTGGGTGGCCACGCCGCGCTGCCGCCCTGCAAGATCGGGCGCATGGACATGCCCGACGGTCTGGTGATCTATGTGCTGATCTGCCCTGAACTCTATGCCCGTGACGGCGGCCCGTATGGCGCCAACAACGGTCGCGACTGGCCGGACAACCACATTCGCTTCGCCCGCCTGGGCCTTGCGGCTGCCGATATCGCCGCCAACCTCGCACAAATCCACTGGTGCCCGGATCTGGTGCACGCCCACGACTGGCCGGCCGGGCTGGCGCCTGCCTATATGCACTGGCGCGGGCAGCGCACGCCGACCCTGTTCACCATTCACAATCTGGCCTATCAAGGCGTGACCAGCCTGGGTTCGTGCCCGGAACTCGGGATTCCCGCCCATGCCCTGCAACAGGAAGGCATGGAGTTCTACGGCAAGATGTCGTTCCTCAAGGCCGGCATGGCCTATTCGAGCCACATCACCACGGTCAGCGCCACCTACGCGCAGGAAATCACCACCCCGGATTTCGGCTGCGGTCTGGACGGTTTTCTCGCCGCCAAGACCCAGCAAGGTTTGCTCAGCGGCATCCCCAACGGCATCGATGAAAGCTGGGACGCCGCCACCGATCCGCATCTGTTCGCACCATTCGCCATCGGCGACTGGGAAGGCAAAGCGGTCAACGCCGCCCACGTGCGCGAACTGTTCGGTCTGCAGGACTCCGAAGGCCCGCTGTTTGCCGTGGTCTCGCGTCTGGTCTATCAAAAAGGCCTGGACCTGACCGAAGCGGTGTCGGAATACATCGTCCAGAACGGTGGCCAGATCGCGATCATCGGCCGTGGCGAACCCGAAGAAGAACAGGCCATGCGCGAACTGGCGCTGCGCTTCCCCGGCCAGATCGGCGTGCGCATCGGCTTCAATGAAACCGACGCCCGACGCATGTTCGCCGGCAGCGATTTCCTGCTGATGCCATCGCGTTACGAGCCTTGCGGCCTGAGCCAGATGTACGCCCAGCGTTTCGGCTCGCTGCCGGTGGCGCGCAATACCGGCGGGCTGGCCGACACCATTGAAAACGGTGTCACCGGTTTCCTCTTCAACGAATCGACAGCGGACAGTTACCGCGAAGCCCTGAGCCGCGCGTTCAAGGTGTTTGCGTTCCCGGACCTGCTGCACGCCATGCGTTGCCGGGCGATGGCCGCGCCGTTCAACTGGTGCAAGGCGGTCGAACCCTACGCCGAACTCTACGAACAACTGGTGGCCAAGGCGCTGGGTAAAACGCACCACAAATAACCAGGGAGGTTTTCAACGATGCCGTCACGGACACCTGAAAGCTGGCCCCACGGCGCGATCATGCTGAATGCCGACCACACGCAATTCGCGTTGTGGGCGCCGGATGCGTTTTACGTCAGCGTCGAGCTGGACAACGGCCAGTCCCTGCCCATGCTGCCGCAAGGCGATGGCTGGTTTGTCATCAAGAGCCATTGCCCGGCCGGCAGCCGCTACCGTTTCAACATCGATGGCGAACTGGAGGTGCCCGACCCGGCCTCCAGAGCGCAGGACGGTGACCTCGACCGCCACAGCGTGGTGGTCGATCCGCACCTCTATTCCTGGCGCAACACCACCTGGCACGGCCGGCCTTGGAATGAGGCGGTGATCTACGAATTGCATGTTGGCGCGCTCGGCGGTTTTGCCGAAGTCGAGCAGCATCTGGCGCGTCTGGCCGGGCTGGGCATTACCGCCATCGAACTGATGCCGATCGCGCAGTTTCCCGGCGATCGCAACTGGGGCTACGACGGCGTGCTGCATTACGCGCCGCAGGCCAGTTACGGCACGCCGGAACAACTCAAACATTTGATCGACAGCGCCCACGGTTATGGCCTGGCGGTGATTCTTGACGTGGTCTACAACCACTTCGGCCCGGACGGCAATTACCTGCATCGCTACGCCAAGGGCTTTTTCCGCGAAGACAAACACACGCCGTGGGGCGCGGCCATCGATTTTCGTCGTCGCGAAGTGCGGGACTTTTTCATCGAAAACGCACTGATGTGGCTGCTTGAATACCGCTTCGACGGCCTGCGCCTGGACGCGGTGCACGCCATCGAGGACCCGGATTTCCTCCAGGAACTCGCCCGCCGCGTCCGCCAGCAGATCGACCCGACCCGCCACGTCTGGCTGACCGTGGAGAACGAACACAATCAGGCCAGCCTGCTGGAAGACGCCTACGACGCCCAGTGGAACGATGACGGCCACAACGCCCTGCATGTGCTGCTGACCGGCGAGACCGACGCCTATTACGCCGATTACGCCGAGCAACCCACCGAACAACTGGCTCGCTGCCTGAGCCAGGGTTTCGTGTTTCAGGGGCATATCACCCGCCACGGCACACCCCGTGGCGAGCCAAGCGAGCATTTGCCCTCCACCGCGTTCGTGCTGTTCCTGCAGAACCATGACCAGATCGGCAACCGCGCCTTTGGCGAACGCCTGCATCAACTGGCCGACCCACGCGCGCTTCAAGCCGCCACAGTGCTGTTGCTGCTGTCGCCGATGATTCCCCTGATGTTCATGGGCGACGAGTTTGCCGCCGATCAACCGTTCCTGTTCTTTACCAGCCATCACGGCGAATTGGCCAAACTCGTGCGCGAAGGCCGACGCAACGAATTTGCGGCGTTCAGTGCTTTCTCCGATCCGCACAAGCGCGAGCAGATTCCCGACCCCAACGCCGTGCAAACTTTCCACGCCTCGCAACCAAGACTGATCGGCAGCGGCACACCTCGACAACAGGCAACACTGGCGCTGTATCGACAACTGTTGCAGTTGCGCCACCAGCACATCATTCCGCATTTGCCCGGCACTCAAGCGCTCGGCGCCCACGTACTGGGCCATGGCGCTGTCAGCGCACGCTGGCGGCTGGGCGATGGCAGCGAGCTGCGAATCGACCTGAACCTCGGCGACACGCCAGTGGTCAACCTTCCACAGGCCGAATCGGTGTGGCTGTTCCGCCAGCCCTCCACCGCCGGCCTGACGGATGAGGGGCAATTGCCCCCGTATTGCGCGCTCGTCAGCCTCACGGCCGCAACCCCTTTGTTACCCCTGGATGGAGAGCGCCTATGAGCGATGCGCAACTGGAAATTCTCGCCAGCCGAGCCGGCCTCGCCGTCGACTGGATCGACGCCAACGGCCGCCAGCAAAAAGTCGCCCCGGCGGTGCTGCGCAATGTTCTGACCGGCCTCGGTCACCCGGCTGGAACGGCCCAGGAAATCGACGCCAGCCTGCTCGAACTGCAACAGGTGCAGGAAAATCGTCATCTGCCTCCACTGCTCACCGCAGATGCCGGCGTGGGCCTGGATCTGGCCCGTTATTTCGAACCCGAAACCCCTTGCGAGATTCACCTTGAAGACGGCTCGCGCCTGAGCCTGAAGCTGGATGCCGAGGCCGTGTTGCCCGGCGAGATTCCGGTCGGCTATCAGCAAGTACACATCGCCGATCAACAATTCACCCTGGCCGTGGCACCGAAGCGCTGTTTCAGCGTGGGTGACGCGGTGGACAGTCCGATCCCCCGCGCGTGGGGCCTGAGCGTGCAGCTATATGGTTTGCGCCGCCCCGGCGATGGCGGTTTCGGCGACACCCAGGCTTTGGAAGAACTGGCCCGAGTGGCCGGCGAACGAGGCGCCGATGCCCTTGCGATCAGCCCGCTGCACGCGATGTTCAGCGCCGACACCGGGCGCTACAGCCCTTACTCGCCGTCCAGTCGGCTATTTCTCAATGCGCTGTACGCCGCACCCGGCGCGATCCTCGGCGAACGCGCACTGCGCGATGCGATTGACGCGGCTGGCCTGACTGATCAATTCGAACAACTGGAAAACCTGAAACTGATCGACTGGCCGAAAGCCGCCGAGGCCAAACTGAAACTGTTGCAAGCCTTGTACGACGGTTTCATCAGCGGCGAAAACCCGTTGCAGGCAGACTTCTCCAGCTTCCGCGATGCCGGTGGCGAAGCGCTGGAAAACCATTGCCGCTTTGAAGCCATCCAGGAAATGCGCGCCGCCAGAGGCGAAAGCCTCGACTGGCGCCAATGGCCCGAGCACTGGCACGACCCGCGCGGCGCTGCCCTCGGCGCGTTTGCCGAGGAATACGCCGAGCGCATCAGCTACTTCGCGTTCTGCCAATGGCTGATCCACCGCTGCCTCGAACGCGCCCAGACCGCCGCCCGCAGCGCCGGCATGGGCATCGGCCTGATCGCCGACCTGGCCGTGGGTGCCGACGGTGCCGGCAGTCAGGCCTGGAGTTTTCAGGATGAACTGCTGGCCTCGCTGACCGTCGGCGCCCCGCCGGACATTCTCAATCGATCCGGACAGGGCTGGGGCATTTCCGCGTTTTCCCCGGAAGGTCTGGTGCGCAACGGTTTTCGCGCGTTCATCGACATGCTGCGCGCCAACTTCGCTCACGCCGGCGGGCTGCGCATCGACCATGTCATGGGCCTGCAACGGCTATGGGTGATCCCCAACGGCGCAGTCCCGGCGGACGGTGCTTATCTCTATTACCCGGTCGATGACCTGCTGCGTCTCCTGACCCTCGAATCCCATCGCCACCAAGCGATCGTGCTCGGCGAAGACCTCGGCACCGTGCCCGACGGTCTGCGGGAAAAACTCATCGCCCGGGCCATGCTCGGCATGCGCGTGCTGTTGTTCGAACAGGACAACACCTTTTTCAAACCGATCCTCGACTGGCCCGACAACGCCCTCGCCACCACCAGCACCCACGATCTGCCGACACTCAACGGCTGGTGGCATGGTCGCGACATCGACTGGAACGCGCGGCTCGGGCTGATCGACGCCAACGGCGAGATCGATTGGCGCCGTTACCGCGAACGCGAGCGCGAAGGCCTGCGCAGTGCCTTGAGCCAGGACCCGCAAAATTTTCGCGAGGAATCCCACGAAGCCGATCAGGTGGTCGACGCCGCTGTGCGTTTCCTTGGCCACACCCGCGCGCCGCTGGTGCTGTTGCCACTGGAAGATGCGCTGGGCCTCGACGAACAAGCCAACTTGCCCGGCACCATCGACACCCACCCGAACTGGTCGCGCCGCTTGCCGGGTACCAGTGAGGCGCTGCTTGATGGTGTCGACGCCGCACGACGCCTGGAACTGCTGGCTTGCGCGCGTCTTCAGGCAGCCGAGCGTGACCGATGAGTGCATGGCCTATCCAGACACTGCGGGCCACGGTCCGCCTGCAATTTCATCGCGGTTTTACCCTCGATCAAGCCGTGCCGCTGGTGCCGTACTTCGCTCGACTCGGCATCAGCCACATTTATGCCTCGCCGCTGCTCGCCGCCCGCGCGGGCTCGATGCATGGCTACGATGTGGTCGACCCGACCCGGGTCAACCCGGAACTTGGCGGCGAACCGGCCTTGCGCCGTCTGGTCGCCGGCCTGCGCGAGCATGGCATGGGGCTGATCCTCGACATCGTCTCCAATCACATGGCAGTCGGTGGCGGCGACAATCCATGGTGGCTTGATCTGCTGGAATGGGGTCGGCTCAGCCCCTACGGCGAGTTCTTCGACATTCAGTGGCACTCGCCCGACCCGTTGATGGAAGGCCAGTTGCTGCTGCCGTTTCTCGGCAGCGATTACGGCGTCGCGCTACAGGACGCGACCCTGCCGCTGGTGTTCAACGCCGAGAGCGGCACCTTCCATGTCGAGCATTACGAACATCACTTCCCCATCTGCCCCGGCGATTACGGTGAACTGCTCAAATCCGATGACGCCCCGAGCGAAGCGCTCAAGACTCTCGCCGACCGTTTCAGTGCGCTCAGTTATCAGACCGACGCCCGCTCACTGGCCATCCCGCTCAAAGAAGAACTTCAGCAACTGGCCAGCGACCCGCACATCCTCCAGACCATCCAGCGCAACCTGAGCCACTACGACTCGAAGACCGAAGAAGGTTTTCAGCGCCTGCATCAATTGCTCGAGCGGCAGAGCTATCGTCTGGCGAGTTGGCGCACGGCGGCGGATGACATCAACTGGCGGCGTTTCTTCGACATCAATGAACTCGGCGGTTTGCGCGTCGAGCGCCCGGCGGTGTTCGAGGCCACACACGGCAAGATTTTCCAGTTGATCGGCGAAGGCCTGATCGACGGCCTGCGCATCGACCACATCGACGGCCTCGCCGACCCGCGCAGTTACTGCCGCAAACTGCGCCGCCGCCTCGACCATCTGGCGCCGGGCCGACATTTGCCGATCTACGTCGAGAAGATTCTCGGCGACGGTGAAACCCTGCCCACCGACTGGTCCGTGGATGGCAGTACCGGCTACGAATTCATGAATCAGCTGTCGCTGCTGCAACACGATCCGGACGGCGAACATGTGCTGGGCGATTTGTGGAAACGCCGTACAGAACGTCCCTCTGCGTTTATCGAAGAAGCGCAACTGGCGCGCCAGCAGATCCTCAACGGCTCACTGGCCAGCGATTGCGAAAGCGTCGCCCAGGCCCTGCTGCAAGTGGCGCGTGATGACCTGATGACCCGCGACCTCACGCTCGGCTCGATCCGCCGGGTGTTGCAGGCGCTGATCGTGCACTTCCCGGTCTATCGCACTTACATCACCCCGATGGGTCGTTCGGCGCGGGACGAGGTGTTTTTCCAGCAGGCCATGGACGGGGCGCGGCAGACATTGAGCGAAGCCGATTGGCCAGTGCTCGACTCCGTAGCCGGTTGGCTCGGTGGCCAGCCGTGGCGGCGCAAGCCCCGTGGTCGTTCGCGCAAGATTCTGAAGCACGCCTGCGTGCGCTTTCAGCAACTCACTTCGCCGGCCGCCGCCAAAGCGGTGGAAGACACCGCGCTGTATCGCTCGGCGGTACTGCTGTCGCGCAATGACGTCGGCTACAACACCGAGCAGTTCAGCGCGCCGGTCAGCGACTTTCACGCGGTAAACCAGCAACGGCTGGCGAGCTTCCCGGACAACCTGCTGGCCACCGCCACCCACGACCACAAACGCGGCGAAGACACCCGCGCGCGGCTGGCCGTGCTCAGCGAACGCAGCCACTGGTACGCCGAGCAGGTCGAGTTGTGGCGCGCCCTCGCCCGGCCGCTGCGCAATGACGATCAGCTGCCGTCGTCGGCGGATGAATTGATCCTCTACCAGGCGCTGCTCGGCAGTTGGCCGCTGGACCTGCGCGACGACGATCAGGCCGGTTTCGCCGACTACGCCAAACGCATCTGGCAGTGGCAGCAGAAAGCCCTGCGCGAAGCCAAGCTGCAAAGCAGCTGGAGCGCGCCGAACGAGGCGTATGAAAACGCCGCTCAAGCGTTCACCGAACAATTGCTGCTGGCCCCCGAAGGTGAACTGCTGCGCGGGGCGCTGGCCAAGACCGTCAACAGCATCGCTGCGGCCGGGGCGCTCAACGGTCTGGCGCAAACCTTGCTGCGCATGACGGTGCCGGGGGTGCCGGACCTGTATCAGGGCAACGAGTATTGGGATTTCAGTCTGGTCGATCCGGACAACCGCCGGCCGGTGGACTACGGCCTGCGCGAACAGACCCTGACGGTGACGCCCGTGCCGGAACTGCTGTCGGGCTGGCGGGACGGGCGAATCAAGCAGGCCTTGATCGCCCAGGTGCTGCAGTTGCGCACCGAACACAGCGAATTGTTTCGTCGCGGTTCGTACCAGGCCCTCGAGGTGCTGGGCAGCCAGGCGCACAACGTGCTCGCGTTTGCCCGCGAGCATGGGGAGCAACGGGTCATCGTGATCGTACCGATCCGTTGCGCAACACTGCTGGAAAACAGTGCCCTACCCATGATCGATGCGCTGCGCTGGGGCGATACGCGGGTGGTTTTACCGTTCGACGCCTCTGACGAAAATCTGAAGGGACTTTTTTCAAGCAGCGCAGTCACAAAAAACAGGGAGCTGCACGTCAGCGCCGCGCTGGGGGATTTCCCGGTCAATCTGCTTATCCAACACGTCTAGCAGCATGAGTTCAGTCCAGGAGCATTGCGATGAGTACCGACGATAAACGCATCCGCGAATTCGCCTATCAGATTTGGGAATCCGAAGGTAAACCCGAAGGCCAGGAATCGCGCCACTGGGAGATGGCGCGCAAACTGGCCGAAGCCGAGGCGCTGGCACCGAAAAAATCGCCCAAGGCGGCCGGCAGTAAAACCGCCGGCAAAACCGCCTCCAGCAAAGCCGTCGACGGCAAGACGCCCGTAGCCAAACCCAAAGCCACCACGGCCAAGGCCAAGCCTGCCAGTGCCGCCAAGGTTATTCCCCCGGGCGAAAAAGCCACCGAGAAAAAGCCCCGCGCGCCGCGCAAGCCGCCGGCGGTCTGACGCTTCCCGAAACGTTGAAATGAACGACCGTGTGGCGGGTTCGCTCGCCACCGAGGGCTCACTCGTCCTCGAAAAAATGCCCACCCCCGATTTTTTGCAGGAGCACCTATGACCCGTCCAAAGAAAGCCGAGCCCGCCGCGCACGCCGAACCCTCGCGCATCCGTGAAGGCCTGCCCTTCCCGCTCGGTGCGACCTGGGATGGTCTGGGGGTGAACTTCGCGCTGTTTTCCGCCAACGCCACCCGGGTCGAGCTGTGCATTTTCGACGATGCCGGCGAAGTCGAGCTCGAACGCATCGAACTGCCGGAATACACCGACGAGATCTACCACGGCTACCTGCCCGACGCGCATCCGGGGCTGATTTACGGTTATCGGGTTTACGGCCCGTACGACCCGGCCAACGGCCACCGCTTCAACCACAACAAATTGCTGATCGACCCGTACGCCAAACAACTGGTCGGCCAGTTGAAATGGTCCGAGGCGCTGTTCGGCTACACCATCGGCCACCCCGACGCCGACCTCAGTTTCGACGAACGCGACAGCGCGCCCTTCGTCCCCAAGTGCAAAGTCATCGACCCGGCGCACACCTGGGGCCACGACCATCGCGTCAGCGTGCCGTGGGACAAGACCATCATTTATGAGACCCACGTGCGCGGCATCAGCATGCGCCACCCTTCGGTGCCGGAGAACGTGCGCGGCACGTTTGCCGGGCTGATGGTCGACGATGTGCTGGAACACATCCGCAAACTGGGTGTGTCGACCGTCGAACTGTTGCCGATCCACGCCTTCGTCAACGACCAGCACCTGCTGCACAAAGGCATGACCAATTACTGGGGCTACAACAGCATCGCGTTCTTCGCCCCGGACCCGCGCTACCTGGCCAGCGGCAAGATCGCCGAGTTCAAGGAAATGGTCGCGCACCTACACGACGCCAATCTCGAAGTGATTCTCGACGTGGTCTACAACCACACCGCCGAAGGCAACGAGCAAGGCCCGACCCTGTCGATGCGCGGGATCGATAACGCTTCGTACTACCGCTTGATGCCGGACGACAAGCGCTTCTATATCAACGATTCCGGCACCGGCAACACTCTCGACTTGAGCCACCCGTGCGTGCTGCAAATGGTCACCGACTCGCTGCGCTACTGGGCGAGCGAAATGCACGTCGACGGCTTCCGTTTCGATCTGGCGACCATCCTCGGTCGTTATCACGACGGTTTCGACGAACGCCACAGTTTCCTCGTGGCCTGCCGTCAGGACCCGGTGCTGCGTCAGGTGAAAATGATTGCCGAGCCGTGGGACTGCGGCCCCGGCGGTTATCAGGTCGGCAACTTCCCGCCGGGCTGGGTCGAGTGGAACGACAAGTTCCGCGACACCGTGCGCGCGTTCTGGAAAGGTGACGACGGCCAGCTCGCCGACTTCGCCAGCCGCATGACCGCCTCCGGGGAAATGTTCAACCAGCGTGGCCGCCGGCCTTATTCATCGGTGAATTTCGTCACCGCCCACGACGGTTTCACCCTCAACGATCTGGTGTCCTACAACGACAAGCACAATGAGGCCAACGACGAAAACAATCAGGACGGCAGCAACAACAACCTGTCCTGGAACCACGGCGTCGAAGGCCCCACCGACGACCCGGAAATCAATGCGCTGCGCCACCGGCAGATGCGCAATTTTTTCGCGACTTTGCTGCTGTCCCAGGGAACGCCGATGCTGGTGGCGGGCGACGAATTCGCCCGCACCCAGGATGGCAACAACAACGCCTATTGCCAGGACAGCGAAATCGGCTGGGTCAACTGGGACCTGAGCGAGGACGGCAAGGCGCTGCTGAAATTCGTCAAACGCCTGATCAAGTTGCGCCTGGCCTACCCGATCCTGCGACGCGGGCGTTTTCTGGTCGGCGAATACAACGAGGACATCGGGGTCAAGGACGTGACCTGGCTTGCGCCGGACGCCACCGAGATGACCACCGAACACTGGCATGACGCGCACAACCGCTGCATGGGCATGCTGCTCGACGGTCGCGCCCAGGAAACCGGGATTCGCCGCAAGGGCGCCGACGCCACGCTGCTGTTGGTGGTCAACTCTCATCACGACATCGTCAATTTCACCTTGCCGGAAGTGCCTGAAGGCAGTTTCTGGACCTGCATGATCGACACCAACCAGCCAGCGATCCGGGGTCAGGAGCGCTTCACTTTCGGTCACGAGTACTCGGTCACCGGCCGCTCGCTGCTGCTGTTTGAACTGCAACGTGACGAAGAGGACTGACATGGACTTGCCCGGCTATCTCTCACGGCACACCCCGGATTACCGCGACACGGCTGCCCTCGGCACGTGTCTGCGGGAAATGGCCGAAGCCGGCCTCGACCATCTGCCATTGCCCGGCAGCGGTCGTACGCTGGAGCGCTGGCAACGGTTGTCCGAGGTCGGCGGGCATGACCTGGGGTTGTGCAAACTCTACGAAGGCCATACCGATGCGTTGGCGATCATCGAGCAGCTCGGTGGCTCGCCGACGCCCGGCAGCACGTGGGGCATGTGGGCGGCCGAACCACCGCAGGCGCGGGTTCGGGTCAGCCGTTCGGCGCAACTGGTGCGGTTGAATGGACGCAAGGCGTGGTGCTCCGGGGCGGCAGTGCTCAGTCACGCGCTGCTCACGGCGTGGGATGAGGACGATCGTCAGCAGCTGGTGGCCGTGGCTCTCGATCAACCGGGTGTGACCGTGACCGATCAGGGCTGGCAAGCGGTCGGCATGGCGGCCACCGGCAGCGTCGAGGTGCTGTTCGATGATGTCGAGGCGCAGGCAATTGGCGAACCTGGCGACTATCTGCAACGTCCGGGTTTCTGGCATGGCGGGATCGGGATCGCCGCGTGCTGGTACGGCGCCGCAAGGGAGCTCGGCGAACGCTTGCGCCAACAATGTGCGCGACGTGAAGAGCCCCATGCGCTGGCCAGTCTAGGCGCCGTCGACAGTGCCTTGCACGGCGCAGCTCAAGCGCTGCGCGTCAGCGCTCTGGACATCGACAGCAACCCCCACGCCAACGCCGAGTTGCTGGCCCGCCGCGTGCGCGCCGTGGTCGAGGACGCCGCCGAGCAAGTCATCCGCGAGACCGGTCGGGCCCTCGGCGCCGGGCCGTTCTGCAAGGATCCGCACTTTGCCCGTCTGGCAGCCGACTTGCCGGTGTATCTGCGCCAGAGCCACGCCGAACGTGATCTGGCGGCATTGGGCCAACTGATCGCTCAGCAACCGCGCGAGGGTTGGGCCCTATGAAGCGCAATCCGATCGTCGGCGAGGGAACCTCCCTGCACGAATGGCAGGGCTCACGTCATCTGGCGGCGGTGGACAGCATTGATGTTCTTGATCTGGTACCGCCGGGATCGCGGGCGGTGGTGATCGCGCCGCATCCGGATGATGAAGTGCTCGGTTGCGGCGGACTGTTGCAACGACTCGCAGCAGCGGGCCGCACTCTGCAATTGATTTCAGTCACCGATGGCAGCGCCAGTCATCCGGGCTCGGACCGCTGGCCGGTGGAGCGCCTGAGCGTGGTGCGCCCGCAGGAGTCCGCCGAGGCCCTGCGCCGTCTCGGCCTGCCCATGCACCAGTTGCAGTGGCTGCGCGGCGGCTTCCCCGACACCCAGGTTGCCGCGCGCGAATCGATGCTGTGCGAATACCTGACCCGCTACCTGCATCCCGACGACGTGATCTTCACCACCTGGCGCGAAGACGGCCACAGCGACCACGAAGCCGTCGGCCGCGCCAGCGTCGAGGCGGCACGCCGTGTGGGTGCGATCTGCCACGAACTGCCGGTCTGGACCTGGCACTGGGCAACCCCGGAAGACGCCATCGTACCGTGGGAGCGGGCGCGCAAAATTTTGCTCAGCCCTGCGCAGGTCGCGCGCAAGCGTCATGCGGTGCATGCGTTCGCCAGCCAGCTGGAAGGCGATCCTGAAGCCGGACTCGCTCCGGTGCTCGCGCCCTACGTCATCGATCGATTGCTGCAACCATTCGAGCTGATCTTCCTATGAGTGTGTTTCTATGAGTGTCGAGGATCGCTACTTCGAAGGCCTGTTCAGAGGCAATAACGACCCGTGGGGATTTCGCCAGCGCTGGTACGAACAACGCAAACGCCAGGTGACCCTGGCGGCCCTGCCCCGTCCGCACTACCGGGCCATCTTCGAACCGGGGTGCGCCAACGGTGAACTGAGTGCGGCGCTGGCCGAACGTTGCGATCGTTTGTTGTGCTGTGACACCAGCGCCGCCGCAGCCAACCTGGCGCGTACCCGGTTGAGCCTGTTCGACCATGCCGAGGTGCGGCACGGGCGCTTGCCGAGCGACTGGCCTGAGGAAAAATTCGACCTGATTGTATTTAGCGAAATCGGCTACTACCTCGACCGGCAGGATCTGACAGAAGTCATCCGGCGCATCAGCGATTCATTGACGGCGGACGGGCAATTGCTGGCCTGTCACTGGCGCCCGCCGATCGAAGGTTGCCCGCTCAATGCGCGACAGGTTCACGACCTGATTCACGAACAGTTGCACTTGCCGCGACTGGCCCTGCATCAGGAAGCGGATTTTCTGCTGGAAGTCTGGAGCCGTGAACCCCGTTCGGTGGCCGCGCTGGAGGGGTTGCGATGATTGGCATCCTGATTCCCGCGCACAACGAAGAGGAATGGCTCGATGACTGCTTGCGCGCCGCGCTAAGGGCCGCCGGAAACTCCTTGCTGGCCGGTGAGCCGGTGGAAATTCTCGTCGTGCTCGACAGTTGCACCGATCGTTCGGCACACATCGTCAGCCAGTACCCGGTGCAAGCTTTGAGCATCGAAGCGCGCAATGTTGGCCAGGCGCGGGCCATCGGTGCGCAACAACTGCTTGAGCGCGGAGCGCGGTGGATTTCCTGCTCGGACGCCGACAGCCGCGTTGCCGAAGACTGGCTGGTGGCGCAACTGGGGCTGGGCACCGATGCCGTGTGCGGCACGGTCACCGTTGACCGCTGGCAGGACGGATTCGATGAAGCCGCGCAGATTCGCTATCACCGCGATTACCGGGCCTGCGATGGCCACCGGCACATCCATGGCGCCAATCTGGGGGTCAGCGCGCAAGCTTATGTCCGCGCCGGCGGCTTCGAGCCGCTGTCCTGTGATGAGGACGTGCAGCTGGTGCGTCAACTCGAGCGTTCCGGGGCCAGCATCGCCTGGAGCCATCGTCCGCAAGTCATCACCAGTGCCCGTCTGGACAGTCGCGCACGCGGCGGTTTTGGCGACTATCTGCGACAGTTGGCACAGACTGAATAAAAAAAAGCGGATCAGGTTGATCTGTGACGCGACGAACCGCCCGTCTTGAGCAATACTCTGCTGCGCAGCAATCCAGGGTTCGGAGCGCTGCAGGGCTATCCACCAGCCTTCACGGGTCGCACACGCCTGGAGACCGGCGCTTGTACGACTGAGGGCGAGACTCAACAAGGACGTATCACTCATGAAATCGTTATCCCTCAGCGAGAGCGGCCTGCCGGCGCAGATCTGGAACAGCGCCCCGCAGCTCGACAACATTCCCGTCATCAATACTCACACTCTGGTGCCACCCGGCGTCCGCGCCGTGGTCATCGCCCCGCACCCCGGCGATGAAGTGGTGACCTGCGGCGGCCTGCTGCAACTGCTGTCCAGCCTCGGGCATCCCTTGCAACTGCTGTCGATCACCGATGGCAGCGCCAGCCATCCGGGCTCGCGCCAGTGGTCGGAAAAACGCCTGAGCGTGTTCCGCCCGCAAGAAAGCGTCGAAGCCCTGCGCCGCCTGGGTTTGCCGATGCACAGCCTGAAATGGGTACGCGGCGGTTTCACCGACAACGCCCTGCTCGACCAGGAAACCCAACTGACCGAATTCATTGCCCGCTACCTGCGCCCCGGCGACGTGGTCTTCAGCACCTGGTGCCAGGACGGCACCGCCGATCATGAAGTGGTCGGCCGGGCCAGCGCCAAAGCGGCAAGACAGATCGGCGCCACCTTTCACGACGTGCCGGTCTGGGCCTGGCACTGGCCGGAGCGGGACCAGGCCCAGATACCGTGGCATCGCGCACGCAAGCTTCGCCTCGATACCTGGACCGTAGCGCGCAAGAGCCACGCCACCCATGCCTACGCCAGTCAGCTCAATGGCGAACCGGCGATCGGCATCGCGCCGCTGCTGCCCAAGTCGATTCTGGAGCGCATGCGCCTGCCTTATGAAATCGTCTTCGTCGACTGACGATCCGTCGGGCGCGGGCAGCCACTCAAAGTGAACTGCCCGCGCCCGGATCAGTCGCATGAACAGGCAGTCATGATTCAGAGGAGTGAACGTGTCCAGCGATCCCAAGCGTCATGCCGTCGACGCACAGACCTCGACCCCGTCCGCCATCCATCGCCTGCGGGTGCTGACGGTCAATACGCACAAGGGTTTCACCGCGCTCAATCGACGTTTCATCCTTCCGGAACTGCGTGAAGCGGTACGCAGCACCTCGGCCGATCTGGTGTTTCTGCAGGAAGTGGTGGGCGAACACGAGCGGCATTCCAGCCGCTACAACGAGTGGCCGCAGACCTCGCAGTACGAATTTCTCGCCGACAGCATGTGGAGCGACTTTGCCTACGGTCGCAATGCGGTGTATCCCGATGGCCATCACGGCAACGCCCTGCTGTCGAAATACCCGATTCGCGAATACCGCAACCTCGACGTCTCGATCACCGGCCCGGAACGGCGCGGGCTGCTGCATTGCGTCCTGGATGTGCCGGGGCATGCCGAAGTGCATGCCATCTGTGTGCACCTGAGTTTGCTCGAAAGCCATCGGCAATTGCAGTTGCAGCTGCTCTGCCAGTTGCTCGAATCCCTGCCCGACGATGCCCCGGTGATCATCGCCGGCGACTTCAACGACTGGCAGTTGCAGGGCAACCTCGCCCTCGCCCGCCGCGACTACCTGCACGAAGCCTTCGAACGCCATCACGGCCGCCCGGCCAAGACCTACCCCGCGCGTTTCCCGTTGTTGCGACTGGACCGGGTTTACCTGCGCAATGCCAGCAGTCACGACCCGCAGATCCTGGGCAACAAACCGTGGACGCACCTCTCGGATCATTTGCCGCTGGCGGTTGAAGTGCATATTTAGGGCGTATACGCCATTTGCCTGCCGATTCACCCGCTTCCCCTGTCAGTTCTGACAGTAGGCAGCTCATCCTTCCCTTGCTAGGTTGAAACCGTTGCGCCGCACGCCGGC
Organism: Pseudomonas fluorescens; assembly: GCF_030344995.1. Taxonomy (GTDB): domain Bacteria; phylum Pseudomonadota; class Gammaproteobacteria; order Pseudomonadales; family Pseudomonadaceae; genus Aquipseudomonas; species Aquipseudomonas fluorescens_BF. Next base: position 3,260,851 of record NZ_CP128260.1, on the reverse strand, counting down.
GCCAATGCGTGGTGACCTTATGAACGCCTCCGGCAACTTCCCTGCCCGCCATCATTTGCTGGCCTTTTCAATCTGGTTGTTGCTGGACTCCCCGGAATCGGCGCTGGCCCAATGCGCCTTCAGCCCGACACCGGGTAACGATCAATACACCTGTGACAGTCCTGGCAGCGCGCCTCTTTCCGATCTGTCGGGCAACAACAGCTTGAGTTTTCCCGCCAATGGCACCGGCAATATTCCCGGCAACGTCACGTTCGGCGCCGGGGCTGATCGCGTCCTCATGCAGTCCGGGACAATCGCGGGCAATCTCGATATGGGCAACGGCGCCAACGTGCTGCAGATCGACGGCGGCGTTATCGCAGGTGAGGTTCACCAGCGCAACGGTGTCGACACTTTCATCATGCACGCAGGCACTATCGGCTCACTGGCACAAGGCGATGGCTTCGACAGTTTTCAAATGACCGGTGGCACTATCACCGGGGCCTTCGAGGACGGCGACTTTGCGCAAATGAGCGGGGGCACGATCGGACGCGTCGACATGAAGCTTGATGAAAACGTCTTCGAATTGTCCGGGGGGCGGATCATCAATAATCTGGTGACAGGTTTCGACGATGACACGATTCGAATCTCCGGCGGGCTGATAGGCGGCAATCTGAGTGTCAGTGGAGGCAATGACGCTATCACGATCACTGGCGGTGAAATTGTCGGTGAAATTCGCGCCAGTACCGGCGAAGACCGTTTGCTGTGGGATGGCGGCGGCATTGTCCGATCGGCGATTCTCATGGGTGGCGGCAATGACAACGCCACGCTGCGCAACCTTGATGACAGCGTGCTGGCACTGACGCCGAATGTTGATGGCGGTGCAGGCAACGATGTGCTGACGTTCGACAATACTCGCACTGCGTTGCCGGCGCGTTTCAGCAATTGGGAAACGCTGAATCTGAATAATGCCTCGCAACTGGACCTGGGCTCGGGCGCCTTGTTGCTCGGCGACACCGTCAGCGGCACCGGCGCGCTGAACGTGGACGCCAGCAGCAGCGTGTTTTCCACCCAGGGCGCGGTGTCGCCCGCCGTGGCCGGGCAATCGGTGACGTTCAACAACGCCGGCATCATCGACCTGACCCGCAACAACAGCCGCACCGCTGACACGCTGACGATCAACGGCAACTACATCGGCAATCGCGGGCAATTGTTATTGCAAAGCGTACTCGGCGGCGACGGCGCCCCCAGTGACAAACTGGTGGTCAATAACGGCAGCCTGAGCGGCGCGACCACCATCACCGTGAGCAATCTCGGCGGGCCGGGCGGGCTGACGCTGGAAAACGGCATTCAACTGGTGCAGGCCCAAGGCACCACCGTGAGCAACAATTCCGCATTTGTCCTCAACGGCCCGATTTCGGCGGGGGCCTATGACTACTACCTGTTCAAGGGCGGTGTCACCGCCGGCACCGAAAACAGCTGGTATTTGCGCTCGGCTGTGGTCGCACCTCAGGTGGTGAGCGTGCCCAATCCCGACCCGACACTGCCGCCGATTCTGGTGCCGGTAGTGCCTGTGCCGGTGGCCGCCGCGATCATCCCGGCATCCGGGCAACCGGATCTGTCATTGGCCGTTCAACCGATACTTCCCGTCGCCGTGGCAGGTGAGGCGCCGATTCCGATCTATCGTCCGGAAGTCCCCACCTGGTCGGTTCTGCCGCCCGCTGCCGCCCAATTGACCCTCAGCGCACTCGGTACTTTCCACGACCGTCAGGGCGAACAAGGTCTGTTAAGCGAAACGGGGGCTTTCAGCGCCGGTTGGGGCCGGGTCTACGGCAAGAACCTCGACCAGACCTGGGCCGGCACCGTCTCGCCACGCCTGGACGGTTCACTCAACGGGTTTCAGGTCGGCAACGATTTGTACAGTTCGCAGACCTCGGGCGGTCAGACCCGACGCCTCGGCCTGTTCGTCGGCCATAGCCGGATCAGGGGTGATGTGGACGGCTTCAACGAAGACTTCGAGCACAACAGCGCGGGCAAGATCAAACTGGAGGGCGACAGTTATGGCCTGTACTGGACGCTGACCGATCCGCACGGCGGGTATATCGACACGGTGGTGATGGGCACGCGTTTCGACGGCGACAGCCGCTCCGACCGTGGGCTGAAACTGGATAATCGCGGCCACGCCCTGACGCTCTCCGCAGAAACCGGTTACCCGTTCGCGCTGAACGACACTTGGGTGATCGAGCCGCAAGCGCAGATCATCCACCAGAAGATCTCGCTCGACAGCCAGGACGACGGCATCTCGCGGGTATCGTTCGATTCCGACAGTTCCTGGACCGGTCGTCTCGGTGCCCGGCTCAAAGGGCGTTATCAGCTCAACGGACTACCGTTGGAGCCGTACCTTCGGGCCAATCTGTGGCACACGTTTTCCGGCACCGATTCGGTGACGTTCGACGGCACCACGACCATCGACAGTGAACAGAAATCGTCGACGGCGGATGTCGGTCTCGGTGTCGTACTGACCCTCGACCGCGCCGTGAGTATCTACGCCAGCACCGACTACAGCAGCAATATTGACAGTAACGACCTGCGTGGCCTGGCCGCAAATCTGGGTATCCGCATCAGTTGGTAAGCCGATAGCAGGCTAAGCAAGCGCTCTGTTTCGCGGCTCAAGGCGTGTTTTCCCCTGCAAACAACAACTTAGATATGTGCAGAAAAACAAACGCTTGCGATCTCTAATTTAGCCATACCACTCATCGTCCATTTTCTTGACGCAGGGTCTCCGGTCTTCTTAGCTCTACCTTACTACCCCCGGAAACACTACTCGGGGCGAGCCTTCAGACACACGTTAAAAACGGGTGACTGCGGGTTCGCCACGCTCCATTCGGTCGCCCCTCGTGCGGGGTAGGAGAGACGCCAAGGCGAGATACCACATGCGCTAGCAAGGTAGAACTCCATGAAAACCTCACTCACCTCACAAGAGATCAAAGTCACGCTTTGCACTGTTTCAAGTTCTATCTTGCTGTGCTCGTCCATGGAGGCGCAGGCGGGTCCTGCGGCGGACGAGGCCACGCCCTGGTATCGCCAGGACATTCCCGTCATGACCCTCCCCGCCACGGTCGTGACCCCGGGCCCGCAACGCCTGAGCCCGCAACCGGATCTGCGCGGTACCAACCTGATCACTGAAGACCTCGCCCCCTCGGCCTGGGATCAACTCTACGGACAGGCGTCCCGCCAGGCGCAAACCGATGTCCTCAGCCCGGGCTTCGCCACGCCCGGCACCGGTGACTTCAAAGGCCCCGCCGTGCTGACCCTGAAAAGCAGCAGCGGCCACACCCAGCAGGTCGGTCTGATCGGCGGGATCAATCAGATCCAGGCCAATGGCAACGGCCTGATCACCAGCCGCGCCCTCGCCGACCCGACCACCGACACCCTCAACCTGCAAGGCCAGAGCCTCGGTGCCTACTACAGTCTGATCGGCCCGCAGGGCTGGCACGTCGATCTGTCGGCCAGTGGCGGCCGGGTCAGCGGGTTCAGCCGAAACGAGCAAGGCGCACGCCTGGCCACCGAAGGCAGCGCGATGACGCTGTCGGTGGAAGGCGGATTCCCGATCGGCCTCAGTGAAAACTGGGTAGTTGAACCGCAGGCGCAACTGATCAACCAGCGCATAACCCTGGACACGCCCTATGCAGGCTCGGGCAACGCGTCTTCCAGTGACATTTCGTCATGGAGCGGCCGGGTCGGTGCGCGTTTGAAAGGCAGCTACGATCTGAACGGTCTGCCCGTCGAACCCTACGTGCGCACGAACTTGTGGCACACGGTGTACACCGGCAACACGGTGACGCTGGATCAGGTGGATAAGATCAGCAGCAGCCGCAAGTCCTCGACCGTGGAAGTCGGCCTGGGGCTGGTGGCGAAAATGACGCCGACGGTGAGCCTGTACGTCAGCGCCGATTACAGCAGCGACGTGGACGACAACGATCTGAACGGGTTGATTGGCAGCCTGGGGATCCGGATGCGGTGGTGAAGATGAGCCTCAGATGATCGTTCCCACGCTCTGCGTGGGAACGATCAGTATTGCGCGTGGGGTCGAGTTACGCGCTCGGGCCCTCGGGTTTGAGGATCAACACCGCCAGCGGCGGCAGGTTCAGTTCCAGCGACAACGCCTGCCCATGGCTCGCAACCTCTTCAGTGAACGCCCCGCCGCCGTTGCCATAATTGGAACCGGCATACGTGTCGGCGTCACTGTTGAGCAATTCCTTCCAGCGCCCGGCAAACGGCACGCCCACGCGGTACGACTGACGCGGCACCGGGGTGAAGTTGGCCACCACCAGCACTGGCGTGCCGTCCTTGCTCCAGCGCAACCACGCGTAAACGCTGTTGATCGCATCGTCACCGATCAACCATTGGAAGCCTTGCGGCGCATCGTCCTGCTCGTGCAGCGCCGGCTCTTCGCGGTAGAGCCGGTTGAGATCGCCGACCAGTTTCTGCACGCCTTTGTGTTCCGAATACTGCAGCAAATACCAGTCCAACTGCTGGTCGTGATTCCACTCGCGCCACTGGCCGAACTCGCAGCCCATGAACAGCAGCTTCTTGCCCGGATGGGTCCACATGAAACTCAGATAAGCCCGCAGGTTGGCGAATTTCTGCCAGCGGTCGCCGGGCATCTTGTCGATCAGCGAATGCTTGCCGTGCACCACTTCGTCGTGGGAAATCGGCAGGATGAAACGCTCGGACCAGGCGTAGACCAGACCGAAACTCAACTCGTTGTGGTGATGGGCGCGGTACACCGGATCCTGCTGGATGTAATGCAGCGAATCGTGCATCCAGCCCATGTTCCATTTGTAGGCGAAACCGAGCCCACCCTGCTGGGTGCTCTGGCTGACGCCCGGCCACGCCGTGGATTCCTCGGCGATCACCAGCGCGCCCGGCGCTTCCAGTGCCACCACATCGTTCAGATGACGAAGGAAGTCGATGGCTTCCAGGTTTTCGCGACCGCCATGACGATTGGGCACCCACTCCCCAGCCTTGCGCGAATAGTCGCGATAGAGCATCGACGCCACCGCATCGACCCGCAGCCCGTCGACGTGGAAATGTTTCAACCAGTGCAACGCCGAGGCGAGCATGTAACCGTGCACTTCGGTGCGGCCGAGGTTGTAGATCAGCGTGTCCCAATCCTGATGGAAGCCTTCCAGCGGATTGCCATATTCGTATAGCGCGGTGCCGTCGAACTGCGCCAGACCGTGGGTATCGGTCGGAAAATGCGCCGGCACCCAGTCGAGAATCACCCCGATATCGGCCTGATGGCAGGCGTTGACGAACGCCGCGAACTCGTCCGGCGTGCCATAACGCGCACTCGGGGCGAACTGCGACAGCAACTGGTAACCCCAGGAACCACCGAACGGGTGCTCCATGATCGGCATCAGTTCGATGTGGGTGAAGCCCAGTTCCTTCACATAGGGAATCAGCCGCTCGGCGAGCTCCGGCCAGGTGTACTGACGCGCCACTTCGCCGAGATCGTCGAGTTCGCATTGCCAGGAACCGGCGTGCAATTCATAGATCGACAGCGGCGCATTGTGCTGCTGGCGCTCGCGGCGGCCAGTCATCCAGTCCTGATCCTGCCAATCGATCTGCAACGGCGAAGCGACTTTCGACGCAGTGTCCGGCGGCAGGCTGGTGGCCAGCGCCATCGGGTCGGCCTTGAGCGGCAGGATGCCGTGGGCACCGAGGATTTCGTACTTGTACAACTCGCCCGCTTGCAGGCGCGGAATGAACAATTCCCACACCCCGGATGGATGCCGCAGGCGCATCGGATGCCGGCGCCCGTCCCAGACGTTGAAGTCGCCGACCACCGACACCCGCCGGGCATTCGGTGCCCACACGGCAAAGCGCACGCCGTCGACGCCATCGACGGTTTTCAGCTGCGCGCCGAGGCAACTGCTGAGGTCGCGATGGTTGCCTTCGGCGAACAGATACAAATCCATTTCACCGAGCAACTGGCCAAAGCTGTAGGGATCTTCCGCGACCTGCTCACCACCGGCCCAACGGGTACGCAACAGGTACGGCCGCGCGTCCTCGAAATGGCCGACGAACAGCCCCGGTGTTTCGGTAGCCTCCAGCGGGCCGCGCTCTTCGCCACTGTTTTTGTCCAGTATTGAAACGCTTAACGCGCCGGGCAGATACGCCCGGATGAACTGCCCGCCGGCGCCATCGCCGTGGGGGCCGAGAATGGAAAACGGGTCGTGGTGTTCCGCGCGCACCAGGGCATCGATGTCCTTGGCCCTGGGCAGCAATCGTTCGTTAACGTGACCCTGTTCCTTGTTCGAGAAACTCATGACTACTCTCCACCAAGATCGGAAAAGGGTTTGAGCCCCGTCAATAACCCATACAGACCGTGCAGCGGCACGGGCAGCCAGGTGGGGCGATTTTCGGCTTCATAGGCCACTTCGTAGGCCGCTTTCTCCAGACCGAACAACGCCAGTGCGGCGTTGGCACCTTCAGGATCTTGCCAGGCATGATCAAGACTAGCTGCCGCTTGGCGATATGCCTGGAGAAATGCTTCCCGGGCTTCACGCAGGTAACGCTCCGTGACCCGCCGACGCGCGGCTTCGGCCTCGGGGCTGTTGTCGACGTTGTGCACATTCAAGGCCATGGCCGCGGCATAGTCGAAGGAACGCAGCACCCCGCTGACGTCCTTGTACGGACTGTGTTTGCCTCGGCGTTCGGCCAGTGGCCGCGCCGGTTCGCCCTCGAAGTCGATCAGATAGGCGTCGCCCTTGATCACCAGCACTTGCCCCAAATGCAGATCGCCGTGCACACGAATGCGCAAGCCGCCGGCGGATTGCTTCGCCAGTTCCTGCACGTGGGCCAGGATGGTTTTCTTGTGGTCGAGCAAGCGAGCAACAAGCTTCTGATCCGCCCCGTCGAGTTCGCCCTGATGCTGCTTGAGCAGCTTCAGCGCATGCTCGACTTGCGCGCCGACATCCTTGCCGGTCGCCTGCGCATCCTTGGCCGAACTGACTTGCGGCGCAAAGTCCTGGTTGTCGCTCGGCGCTGCCAGCACCTGATGCATTTCCCCCAGACGCTGGCCGAGCATGCCGGCAAAATCTTTCAGCTCACCCAAGGCGTTGTAGTGCTGCGCCTGTTCGGACACGGCGTCGGCCAGTTCGTCGCGCAGCGCCCGTTCGAGGTTGTTCTGCGTCCACTCCCAGGCGTCACCCTGATTACTCAGATAGCCCTGCGCAATCATCAGCAGGTTGTCTTCGCCCTTCCCGTCGCGACGAATCACCGAACCGAGCAGCGGAGAGATATTGGCGAAACCGGCAGCGGTCAGGTAAGCGCTCATCTCCAGTTCCGGGTGTACGCCGGACGCGACTTTGCGGATCAGCTTGAGTACCAGACTGTTGCCGATCACCACCGAACTGTTGGATTGCTCGGCCGACAGATAGCGCACTTCGGATTCCGCACCGAGCCCCAATTTCTCCAGTTGCGGTGTTGCCTCGAAACGGATTTCGCCCTCACTGGATTCCAGCACCGTGCCGCTCTGCATGCCTTGCAGCACTGCACGAATAAAGGCTTCAAGACTGAAGGCGTCGGTAATCAGCCCGACCTGACGCACCCGGCGCACTCGCGCCAAAGCCAGTTGCTGCGGCAACGCCGGCCCGACCTGATCTTCCGAAATGAAGCCGAACGGCAGTTGATAGCGACTGGTCTGCCCGCCGCTCTGCACTTCGATTTCGCTGAGCAACACCGGATGCTGTGCGTCGCCGAAGCGCACGCCGTAGGCCAGTTTCACCTGGTCGATGGCAGCGTCCTTGCCGGCGAACCAGCGGCGGTTCTGCAGCCAGTTCGGCAGGATCGCCTGTTCAAGGGTGGCGCGGGACGGTGCTTCGAGCAGTTCTTCCATGCGCTTTTTCAGCACCAGCGTGGTGAAGTCCGGCAGGCTCTGCGCAGGCTCGACGTGCCAGCTCGGCATCTGGTTTTCCGCCGCCAGGCCGAACCAGTAGAAGCCGTAAGGCGGCAGGGTCAGCAGGAAACTCAACTGGCCGATGGGTGGGAACGCGTTACCGCCGAGCATTTCCACCGGCACCATGCCGACGTAGGCGGACAAGTCCAGTTCCACCGCTTGCGCGCTGCGCGACACGTTGGCCACACAGAGGATGATTTCATGCTTGCCGTCCGGCCCGGTGTATTCGCGGGTGTAGGCCAGAACGCGTCGATTGGCCGGCGAGAGCATTTTCAGCGTGCCGCGACCGAACGCCTTGGATTGCTTGCGCACGGTCAGCAGACGCCGGGTCCAGTTCAATAACGAATGCGGATCGCCGGACTGGGTTTCGACGTTCACCGACTGATAACCGTATTGCGGGTCCATGATCGGCGGCAGCACCAGACTTGCCGGATCGGCGCGGGAAAATCCGCCGTTGCGGTCGATCGACCATTGCATCGGGGTGCGCACGCCGTCACGGTCGCCGAGATAGATGTTGTCGCCCATGCCGATTTCATCGCCGTAATACAGGGTCGGCGTGCCGGGCATCGACAGCAACAGGCTGTTGAGCAGCTCGATGCGGCGGCGGTCACGCTCCATCAACGGTGCCAGACGCCGACGGATGCCGAGGTTGATCCGCGCGCGACGGTCGGCGGCGTAGTAGTTCCAGAGGTAGTCGCGTTCCTTGTCGGTGACCATCTCCAGCGTCAGTTCATCGTGGTTGCGCAGGAAGATCGCCCATTGGCAATTGGCCGGGATCTCCGGGGTCTGGCGCAGGATGTCGGTGATCGGGAAGCGATCTTCCTGGGCCAGCGCCATGTACATGCGCGGCATCAGCGGGAAGTGGAACGCCATGTGGCATTCATCGCCATTCACGCCCTCGGCATCGGTATCACCGAAGTACAGCTGGGTGTCTTCCGGCCATTGATTGGCCTCGGCCAGCAGCATTCGGTCCGGGTAATTGGCGTCGATCTCGGCGCGGATCTGCTTGAGGACGTCGTGGGTTTCCGGGAGGTTTTCGTTGTTGGTGCCGTCACGTTCGATCAGGTACGGAATCGCATCCAGACGCAGGCCGTCGATGCCCATGTCCAGCCAGTAGCGCATCACCGACAGCACGGCTTTCATGACCTGCGGGTTGTCGAAATTGAGGTCCGGCTGATGCGAGTAGAAACGGTGCCAGAAGTACTGGCCGGCCACCGGGTCCCAGGTCCAGTTGGACTTTTCGGTATCGAGGAAAATGATCCGGGTGCCGTCGTATTTCTGGTCGTCATCCGACCACACATAAAAGTCGCGGGCCGCCGAGCCGGGCTTGGCCTTGCGCGCGCGCTGGAACCACGGGTGCTGATCGGAGGTGTGATTGATGACCAGCTCGGTGATGACCCGCAGGCCACGCTTGTGCGCTTCGGCAATGAACCGCTTGGCATCGGCCATCGTCCCGTAATCGCTGTGCACGCCTCGATATTCGGCGATGTCGTAACCGTCGTCACGGCGTGGCGACGGGTAGAACGGCAACAGCCAGATGGTGTTGACGCCGAGTTCGGCGATGTAATCGAGTTTGGCGATCAGGCCGGGAAAGTCGCCGATCCCGTCATTGTTGGAGTCGAAAAAGGATTTGACGTGAACCTGATAAATAACCGCGTCCTTGTACCAGAGCGGATCCTTGATGAAAGTGGCTGACTTGGGTTTCTTCGCCATGTGAAACTCCTGTTCAATTCTATAAACACGGTGAGCCGATCACTTGGCTCGCAAACGATGAGCAACCTGGGGGATCTGTGTTCAGGCGGTGATCCGCCAGATTCCAAAAGGCTGGTAAGCCGGGTCGATCCGCATGAACTGGTACTTGCCGTGCCAGTCCCAGCGATGGCCGTTCATCAGGTCTTCGCCGTGGGTGGTGGCATCGTCCGGCAGGCCCATTTCCCACAGCGGCAGCTCGAAATTCGCTTCCTGAACGTTATGCGGATCGAGGCTGACGGCCACCAGAATGAAGTTGCTGCCGTCCGCGCTGCGCTTGCCGAAATACAGAATGTTGTCGTTCCAGGCGTTGTAGATCTTCAGGCCCAGATGACTGTGCAGCGCCGGGTTCTGGCGGCGGATGCGGTTGAGCTGGGCGATCTCGGCAATGATGTTGCCGGGCTGATTGAAGTCGCGGACGCGGATCTCGTACTTCTCGGAATCGAGGTATTCCTCCTTGCCCGGCACCGGCGCCGATTCACACAGTTCAAACCCCGAATACATGCCCCACAGGCCCGACCCCATGGTCGCCAGCGCCGCGCGGATGAGAAACCCGGGGCGTCCCGATTCATGCAGGAACGCCGGGTTGATGTCCGGGGTGTTGACGAAGAAATTCGGCCGGTAGCACTCGCGCCACGGCGATTCATTGAGTTCGCTGAAGTAGGTCGCCAGTTCGGCCTTGGTGTTGCGCCAGGTGAAATAGGTGTAGCTCTGGGTGTAACCGACCTTGCCCAGCCGCGCCATCATCGCCGGGGTGGTGAACGCTTCGGCGAGGAAGATCACTTCCGGGTACAGCGTGCGCACATCGGCGATCAGCCATTGCCAGAACGGCAGCGGTTTGGTGTGCGGGTTGTCGACGCGAAAGATCTTCACGCCCTCCTGCACCCAGCCGACCACGATGTCGCGCAACTCGACCCACAGGCTCGGAATCGCTTCCGGCGCATAGAAGTCGACGTTGACGATGTCCTGGTATTTCTTCGGTGGGTTTTCCGCGTATTTGATCGTGCCGTCCGGCCGCCAGTTGAACCAGCCCGGATGCTGCTTGAGCCACGGGTGATCCTGGGAACACTGGATCGCGAAATCGAGGGCGATTTCCAGACCATGGTCAGCGGCGGCAGCCACCAGCCGACGGAAATCTTCGCGGGTGCCGAGCTGCGAGTGAATCGCTTCGTGGCCGCCCTCCTCGCTGCCGATCGCATACGGGCTACCGGGATCGTCCGGGCCGGCGGTCAGGGAATTGTTGCGGCCCTTGCGATGACTGCGGCCAATCGGGTGAATCGGCGTGAAGTACAACACGTCGAAACCCATGTCCTGAATCATCGGCAGGCGCGAGTGCACATCATTGAAGGTGCCGTGGCGGGCGGGATCGTCGGTGATCGAGCGCGGAAACAGTTCATACCAACTGGCGAATTCCGCCAGCTGGCGCTCGACGTCTACCGGAAATTCCGGGCTGAGGCTCAGGTAGGCGCGATGATCGGCCTCGGCCATCAGTTGCGCACTGCGCGAGTGCAGAAACAACGCGACCTGCTCGGTTTCGAGCAGGCCGGACAATTCGTGGTGCAGGCCGGCCAGTTGCTCGCTGAGCTGACCTTCGCTGCGCTCGGCGGCTTGCTGCACCATGGTGCGCCCCTCTTGCAGCTCGAGGCTGACCGGGACGGCGGCGGTGTGTTTCTTCTCCAGTTCGTACTGAAAACTGGCGAACTGGTCGATCCACGCTTCGATCAGGAACAGATAACGGCCCATGCGCTGCGGCTGAAACACACCGCGCCAGCCATTGTTGCCTTGATCGCTCATGACTTCGGTCTGCCAAGTCTCGTCGCCCTCTTCGCGCCAGCGGATGCGCACTGCGAGTTTGTCGTGACCGTCGGCGAACACCTTGCTGGTGACCACGATCTCGCGACCGGCAATCGCCTTGACGGCGAACTGTCCGCCGTCGAGGGTCGGTGCGGTGTTTTCAATGACGATGCGCGGCAGCAACAGAGCCTGCGACAGCGGCATGTGCGGGTTGTAGCTCAGTTCGGAGGGTTTTTCAGCAGTCATTGAGCATCTCTCCTTAACGCCCCAAGGACGCTCGTTTGCCTGTTTGGCGGTCACGGCCGGGCCTGCGCCCGGTGATGAACTCTCTCAGGTTCCGAGCGGCCGTCGCCGGGAAAAGTTCACAGGGATTTGCCCCGCCACAAAATCGGATCGATTTCGCAGTGAAGTGGTCAATCCACTTAAGCACTTCCCACGCCAAGTGCCACACGGAGGTTCACCCGATGACTATTCCGATTCCGGCCGAAACACCTGATCCGAACATCGACAAACCGGTCCTGCCCGAGACCGAACCGCAACCGATCCCCGAACAGGAACCGCCGGGCACCACGCCACCGCCCAAAGAAGAACCGCCGACTACCATGCCGCCGGTGATTGTCTGATCAACGAGGATCGTCATTATCTTTTTCAAAGATTTTCACGATCCTCGGCATCACGCTGAAAATCCCCAACGCCAGCAACGTACTGAGCACCGCCGTCGCTTCGCGGCCCAGACCGGCCGCGACGCCGATGGCAGCCGTCATCCATAAACCGGCGGCGGTGGTCAGGCCCTTCACATGACCTTCATCACCTTCGTGGTTCTTGAGGATGGTACCGGCGCCGAGAAAACCGATCCCGGCAATCACCCCTTGCACCACCCGGCTCATCGCGTCGGCCTGGGAACCGGACAACTGCGGCACCAGCACAAACAAGGCCGCGCCGAGGGCCACCAGCATGTGCGTTCGCACCCCGGCGGCCTTGCCCTTGTGTTCGCGCTCGAACCCGAGAATCCCGCCCAATATCGCGGCCATCAGCAGGCGCACGGTGATCCGCGTCAGCTGCGATGCATCGCCGATGTCGGCGAATTCCGCTTGCAGGGTTTCCCACACTTCATGCCACCAGGCGTTCATCGTGCAGTCCTTGTGAAGGGGCGATAAAGGGTGGACAGCGCCGACCATTAATCGGTTGCGTAGAACGATCGGCGCAGCGCAAGCCCTAACGGTTCAGATCCCCTGTGAAAAAGGACAACCCCATGCCTCTTCGTATCGATGAAAGTAATCCGGAATCGAAAGTGTGTTTTTTCACCGTGGAAAATGGTGAAGAGATTCGGATCTGCGACACGCTGGAAGTCAGGACAGATAGCGAAAAGTCCATGTCGTTCGTCGAAGTGGAAGGACGGCGCATCTACGTTACCGAAGCCGAAGCTGATGCATTGACCGTCGCAGGCGCCAGGGATGGACGCAAACACCTGAAGGCCGACGACAGTGATTCGGTGATTTGACTGACCTCGGTCAACAACCGGCGCAGACGTCTGGGATAGGCGTCTGCGCCTTGGCCTGCGGGCTGCTTCAAGTTGTCGCAGGCGTGGCTGCAAAAGTCATCTGATACGCTTTTTATTGAAATACCTGAGTCTGTTATGCAAACAGATCGGCGCTCATAGTTCACCGGCCTGATGGAGGCTGATGAGCGAACGACCATGAGCGAACGAATCCCCGTCCGAACCGTAGAAGCATCTCCCCAGATAAAAAAAGTACCGGCGCGCCCAATGAAGGCGAAACACGCCACCAGCGACAACCAGATCTTCACCCGCAGCTTCACCGGCCTGTTCCGCACCTTGCGCATGAGTGGCGCGGGGTTTCTGTTCCTGTTGTTCTTCGGCACGGTGTGGCTGAACTGGGGCGGGCGTCAGGCAGTGCTGTGGGATCTTTCCGAAAGCAAGTTCCACATCTTTGGCGCGACCTTCTGGCCGCAGGATTTCATTCTGCTGTCGGCACTGCTGATCATCGCCGCGTTCGGCCTGTTCGCCATTACCGTGTTCGCCGGCCGGGTCTGGTGTGGCTACACCTGCCCGCAGAGTTCGTGGACGTGGATCTTCATGTGGTGCGAGAAGATCACCGAAGGCGAACGCAACCAGCGGATCAAGCTGCAAGCGGCGCCCTGGAGCCTGAACAAACTGGCACGGCGTGCGGCCAAGCACACACTTTGGCTGGCGATCAGCGTGCTGACCGGTCTGACTTTCGTTGGCTATTTCACCCCGATCCGCCCACTGGCCGAAGAACTGCTGACCTTGCAGATCGGCGGTGTCAGCCTGTTCTGGGTGCTGTTCTTCACCGCCGCCACCTACATCAATGCCGGCTGGCTGCGTGAAGCGGTGTGCATGCACATGTGCCCATATGCGCGGTTCCAGAGCGTGATGTTTGACAAGGACACGCTGGCAATTTCCTACGACGTGGCCCGTGGCGAAAACCGTGGCCCGCGCAAACGCGAGGTGAAACCGGCCGAAGCCGGCCTCGGCGATTGCATCGACTGCCAGCTGTGCGTGCAGGTCTGCCCGACCGGCATCGACATCCGCGACGGCCTGCAAATGGAATGCATCGGCTGCGCGGCGTGCATCGATGCCTGCGATTCGATCATGGACAAGATGAATTACGCCCGTGGCCTGATTCGCTATACCTCCGAACGTGAGTTGCAGGGCGGCAAGACGCATCTGCTGCGTCCGAGATTGATTGGCTACGTCGCGGTGCTGGTGGTGATGATCGGTGCCCTCGCCCTCGCGTTGGTCGAACGGCCGATGGTGTCGCTGGACGTGACCAAGGACCGTGGCCTGTTCCGCGAGAACGGTCAGGGCCAGATCGAAAACATCTACACCCTCAAGGTCATCAACAAGACCCAGCAGCGTCAGGACTACAACCTGAGCCTGGTGGACGGCGACGGCTTCCAGTTGCAAGGCAAGACCGAACTGAGCCTGGCGCCGGGTGAGATTGTCGATGTGCCGGTGTCGGTGGCGATGACCACGGAACGTGCGGCCAGCAGTTCGCAGACCTTGAGTTTCAAGATTGCCGACAGCGATGAGCCTGAGATTTATAGCGTGGCGAAGAGCCGGTTTGTTGCGCCGATGAATCGGTGAGGCTTTAAGATGGCGGCGGTTTCGGGGGTGGTGGTGTGTCAGTGCGATTGGCCCTCACCCCAGCCCTCCCGAAACGTCGGACCGCCCAGAGGGAGAGGGAGCAGACCGAAGTACCTGGCGCTATACGTCGACCTGAAATATCGAGTCGATTATGGATTCACAGCAGAACGATCAGGTCGATGTAACTCTGAAGCATCCCCCGATCGGTTCCCTCTCCCTCCGGGAGAGGGCTAGGGTGAGGGGCTTTTCCCTGACACTCTACACATTCACCCAGCACCAAGGCCCCCGATGAAACGCTACGAAAAATTCGCCGACGACATCGCTGAACTGATCCGCTCCGGCGTCCTCGGCCCTGGTCAGCGGGTGCCGTCGGTGCGCTACGCAAGCCAGACCTACGGCGTCAGCCCGTCCACGGTGTTCCAGGCCTACTACCTGCTGGAACGCCGAGGCCTGATCCGCGCCCGCCCCCGCTCCGGCTACTTCGTCAACACCCACGCCCCGAGCCCGTTCTCGGAGCCGGTGATCAGCAGCCAGGTCAATGAGTCCACCAAGGTCGACGTCAGCGAACTGGTGTTCTCGGTACTCGAGTCGATCAAGGACCCGAACACCGTGCCGTTCGGCTCGGCGTTCCCCAGCCCGACGCTGTTCCCGCTGCAACGCCTGTCCCGCTCGCTGGCCAGCGCCGCACGAGAAATGGACCCGCGCATGGTGGTCACCGACATGTCGCCGGGCAATCCGCAACTACGCCGGCAGATCGCCCTGCGCTACATGGTCGGCGGCCTGATGCTGCCGATGGAAGAATTGCTGATCACCAACGGCGCCCTCGAAGCGCTGAACCTGTGCCTGCAAGCCGTGACCGAGCCCGGCGATCTGGTGGCCATCGAAGCGCCGGCGTTCTACGCCAGCCTGCAAGTGCTCGAGCGGCTGAAACTCAAAGCCGTGGAAATCCCCGTGCACCCGCGTGACGGCATCGACCTCGGCGTACTCGCCCAGACACTCGAGCGGCACCCGATCAAGGCCTGCTGGTGCATGACCAGTTTCCAGAACCCGATGGGCGCAACCATGCCCGAGGCCAAGAAACAGGAACTGGTAGAACTGCTGAAACAGCATCAGGTGCCGCTGATCGAAGACGATGTCTACGCCGAACTCTATTACGGCCAGCAGGCACCGAAACCGGCCAAAGCCTTCGACACCGAAGGTCTGGTGATGCATTGCGGCTCGTTCGCCAAGAGCCTGGCCCCCGGTTACCGCATCGGCTGGGTCGCCGCCGGCCGCTACGCGCAAAAGATCGAACGACTGAAACTGATGACCTCACTGTGCGCCTCGATGCCCGCGCAAGCGGCTATCGCCGACTACCTGCAACACGGCGGCTACGACCGCCACCTGCGCAAACTGCGCTACGCCCTGGAAGAACAGCAAAGCGCAATGCTCGCGGCCATCGCCCGTTACTTCCCGGCGCAGACGCGCGTGAGCCAACCGGCGGGCGGCTACTTCCTGTGGCTGGAACTGCCACCGCAGATGGATTCGTTGAAGTTGTTTCAGATGGCGCTGGCGCAGGGGATCAGCATTGCGCCGGGGCCGATATTTTCGCCGACTCAGCGATTCAGGAACTGCATCCGGTTGAACTACGGCAGCCCGTGGACCGAGGATGCGGAGAAGGCGATGGAGACGTTGGGGCGGATTGTGCGGTCTTTTTGAGGGATAGATGTTGCGTGATCGATAGCAATCGCCAGCAGGCTGGCTCCCACATTTGGAATGCATTTTCCTGTGGGAGCCAGCCTGCTGGCGATCAGATCGGCCGCTGCACTAGAAGGATCGGGCTTAGCGCCCACCACCGAGATCGACAAAGGTCCCCGTCGCATACGAAGCCTTGTCCGACAACAGCCACACAATCGCCTCCGCCACCTCATCCGGTCGCCCACCCCGGGCCATCGGAATTGCCGACTCCAGCTTGCTGACCCGATCCGGATCGCCGCTCAGCGCGTGGAAATCGGTGTAGATGTAGCCCGGACGCACCGCATTCACCCGAATCCCCTCGCCCGCCACTTCCTTGGACAGGCCGATGGTGAACGTATCCAGCGCGCCTTTGGACGCTGCGTAATCGACGTATTCGTTAGGCGAGCCCAGCCGCGCGGCGACCGAAGAGACGTTGACGATGCTGCCGCCCTGCCCGCCGTGTTTGGGCGACATGCGCAGGATCGCGTGCTTGGCACAGAGAATCGGCGCCAGCACGTTGGTTTTCATGATTTTGAGGATGCGGAATTCGGACATTTCGTCGACCCGCGACTTGTGCCCCACGGTGCCGGCGTTGTTCACCAGGGCAGTGACCCGGCCCAGTTCGCTGTCGACCCGGTTGAACAGCGCGACCACCTCATCTTCGATACTGACATCGGCGCGCACGGCGATGGCCGTGGCACCGCGTTCACGCACCTGATCGAGCACGTGGTGGGCCGCCTGTTCGTCCGTCTGGTAATTGATGCAGATCCGATAGCCTTGCTCGGCAGCCAACAACGCAGTGGCGGCGCCGATTCCACGACCGCCGCCAGTGATCACAATGACTTTATCCATGCTGGCCTTTCCCCCGATGCACACGTAACAGTCGGGGCAAGAATAACCGTCATTGCAGGGTTTTGCATGACCTGCGATTAGCGGCTCAGCTCACCGCCAATTGTTTGCCGCGCACGATGTCCTGCAGGAAGCGATCCGCCGGCATCGGGTGACCGAGCAGATAACCTTGCAGCGAATCGCAGCCCAGTTGCGTGAGGAAATCCTGCTGCACGCCAGTCTCCACGCCTTCGGCCACAATGCGCAGACCCAGCGCCTGACCGAGGGCGACGATCGCCGAGACGATGGCCGCGTCATCGCTGTCGTGCTCCAGATCGCGGACGAAACCGCGATCGATCTTCAGCTCGTTGGCCGGCAAACGCTTGAGGTACATCAGGCTCGAATAACCGGTGCCGAAGTCGTCGATGGACAGGTCGACGCCCATGTCGGACAGTTCCTGCAACACTGTCATGCTCGCGTCGGCGTCGCTCATGGCAGTGGTTTCGGTGATTTCCAGGGTCAGGCTGTTGGCCGGCAAATGGTGCGTGGCCAGGGCCTTGGCCACGCTGCGCACCAGCCCGGCGTGACAGAACTGCAACGCCGACAGGTTCACCGCGATCCGCCAGTCGGTGTAGCCCAGCACGTACCACTCGCGCATCTGCCGGCAGGCTTCGTTGAGCACCCACTCGCCAATCGGAATGATCAGCCCGGTCTTCTCCGCCAGATCGATGAACTTGTCCGGCATCAGCATGCCGTGGGTCGGGTGCTCCCAGCGCAACAGCGCCTCGGCACCGACCGGACGACCGTCGGCCGCATGGAATTTGGGTTGGTAATGCAGGCTGAACTCGCCGTGTTCCAGTGCCGCGCGCAAATCCTGCAGCAGTTGCAGTTGCTTGCGCGCGTTGCTGTTCATCGAGGCGTCGAAGAAGCTGTAGCCGTTCTTGCCGCCGCCCTTGGCGTGATACATCGCGGCGTCAGCGTTCATCAACAGTTCCTGGGCGTTCTGGCCGTTACCCGGATACAGAGCGATGCCGACGCTGGCGGAAATCTGCAGATCATGTTCGGCGACCCGGAACGACTGCGCGATCAAGCCGACCTGACGGGCCGCCAGCCCCAGTGCATCGTTGGGCTCGGTCAGACGCACCAGCAGGACAAATTCATCGCCGCCGATCCGCGCCAGCGTGTCGAGACTGCGCAAGTCTTCACGCAGACGCACCGCCACTTCGCGCAGCAGCTGGTCGCCCATGTGGTGGCCAAAAGCGTCGTTGACCGGTTTGAAGCCGTCCAGATCGATGAACATCAACGCAAAACAGCCGCCCTGCTCGTTGACCTTTTTCATCGCCTGATTGATCCGGTCGTCCAGCAGCATGCGGTTGGGCAGGCCGGTCAGGGTGTCGTGCAAGGCCAGTTGGGTCAGCTCGCGATTGGCCACGGTCAACGAATGGGCCAGATCAGCGGTGCGGGCTTCGAGGCGGGCGTCGAGAATCGAGGTCAGCAGCGCGATGGACAGCACCGCCAGCGTGGTGATCAACACCAGATTATCGAGGCCGTTGCCGTTCAGGCCGCTGCTTGCCGCGCCGCAGAAACTGCCGTCGGGAAACCGCGCCGCCGCCATGCCGGTGTAATGCATGCCGACAATCGCCACGCCCATGACAATCGCCGCCCCGGCACGAAACAGCCGCACGTAGGGTGAATGCTGACGCAATCTGAAGGCGATCCACAGCGCCGCAGCCGACGCGCCGACCGCGATCAGCAACGAGGCGCCGAACAGCGTCGGATCGTAGTCGATGCCCGGTTGCATGCGCATCGCGGCCATGCCGGTGTAATGCATGGCGCTGATGCCGGCGCCCATGATCAGCGCGCCAAAGGCCAGTTGCCAGACCGGCAGTTTCGGCTGACTGACCAGCCATAAGGCAAAACCGCAGGACAGCACGGCTATCAGCAATGAAAGCGCCGTGATCGAAATGTCGTAACCGAGGCTGATCGGCAGCTTGAACGCCAGCATGCCGATGAAGTGCATCGACCAGACGCCGATGCCCATGGCAAACGCCCCGCCGGCCGTCCATAAATGCACGGCGCGGCCCTTGGCGGTGGCAATGCGCCCGGTGAGATCGAGCGCGGTGTAGGAAGCGAGGATCGCCACACACAGCGAAATGAAAACCAGCGTGAAGGAATAGCTACCGATGAGCATGAGAATTCTCGTGACCACCCCGCCGTACTGCGTCCGTTCTCGGCGGGGCCAAATGCGCCGATTGTACTGATTGCGTAAAAGAATTCACTGACAAAGTAATCAAATGGCCATCAACCCGATGAAACGCTTGTTTGATCGTCTGACAAGGCTCTAGCCCGGTGGCCCGGACAATGATCGTTCTCACGTTCCGCGTGAGAACGATCAATGAGACTAGCGGTTATCAGTAGTTTCCAACTGCCCGTCCCAACCGCCGCCCAGCGCCGCGATCAGTTGCACGCTGGCAATCAAGCGGCTCTGCAGGATATTCAGGACAGTGCGCTCATTACTCAGGGCCGTCGCCTGCACCACCACCACATCGAGATAAGCAATCACCCCGGCCTTGTACTGGTTTTCGGTCAGACGCAACGAATCCCGTGCCGCATCGAGGGCTTCCTGGCGTACGGCTGCTTCGTCCTCGTACACCTTCAACTGCACCAGGTAGTTTTCCACTTCGCGGAAGCCGTCGAGCACAGTCTGGCGGTATTTGGCCACGGTCTGGTCATACACCGCTTCGGTACGGTCGACTTCGGCGGAGCGGATGCCACCGTCGAACAGCGGCAGGGTCATTTTCGGCCCCACCGACCAGAAGCGGTTCGGCAGGCTGATCAGGTTCTGCGAAGTACTGCTGCTGTAGCCGCCGCTCATGCTCAGGCTGAAGTCCGGGTAGTACGCAGCTTTGGCCACACCGATGTTGGCGTTGGCGGCGATCACCGAGCGCTCGGCCGAGGCAATGTCCGGACGACGCTCAAGCAACTGCGACGGCAGACTCAGTGGAATCTGCGGCAGCTTGGGAATGTCCTGGGTCTCGGCAATGTTGAATTCGGCGGGCGGCTGGCCGGTCAGCACCGCGATGGCGTTTTCGAACTGCGCCCGTTGCCAGATCAGGTCCACCAGATCGCCCTGGGTGGTTTTCAGCTGGGTCTGCGCCTGCGCCACCGCATCACGCCCGGAAACCCCGGCGTTGTACTGGTTCATGGTCATTTTCAGTGAGCGCTCGTAAGCCGCCACTGTCGATTCGAGCAGGCGTTTCTGCTGATCGATCACCCGCAATTGCAGGTAGTTCTGCACCAGCTCGGACTGCTGGCTCAGCCGCATCGCCGCCAGGTCTGCGTAGCTCGCCTGGGCGCTGGCTTCATTGGCTTCCAGGCCACGACGCAACTTGCCCCAGACATCCGCTTCCCAACTCACGCCCAGTTGCGCGTTGTAGGTGTCACGAATCCCGCTGGCGGAACTGCTCAGGCTCGAACTGCTGCTGCCGGTGCCCTGACTGGAGCGGGTTTTGCCGGCGCTCAGATCAACGCTCGGGTAAAACGCCCCGCGCGCGCTGCGCACCAAGGCCTGGGCCTGACGGTACTGGGCTTCGGACTGGGCGACGGTCTGGTTGGAACTGTTGAGTTTCTCGATCAGCTCGTTGAGCTGACGGTCACCATACAGCTCCCACCAGGCACCGCGCGCCAGGGAATCGCTCGGGTTGGCCTGACGCCAGCCTTCGGCTTCCTTGTACTGGGCGATTTCAGCGGTCTGCGGCCGCTGGTAGTCCGGGCCGACGGCGCAGGCACTGAGCATCGCCACGCACAGGGACAGGCTCAGCAGGCGCGAGCCGCGAACGGTAGCCAGATTGATAAGCGAACGGTCAGTCATAGCGGAGTTTCCAGAGCGGCATCGGTGCGCACGCCACGCCATTTGTTGAAACGATGGCGCAGCTTGTCGAGATAGAGGTAAACCACAGGTGTGGTGTAAAGGGTCAGCACCTGGCTGAAGACCAGCCCGCCGATGATGGTCAGGCCCAGCGGCTGGCGCATTTCCGCGCCTTCAGCCCGGCTGAGCAACAACGGCAAGGCGCCGAGGATCGCCGCCAACGTGGTCATCAGGATCGGCCGCAAACGTTGCAGACAGGCGCTACGGATCGATTCCAGCGGCGCCATGCCTTG
Organism: Pseudomonas fluorescens; assembly: GCF_030344995.1. Lineage (GTDB taxonomy): Bacteria > Pseudomonadota > Gammaproteobacteria > Pseudomonadales > Pseudomonadaceae > Aquipseudomonas > Aquipseudomonas fluorescens_BF. The sequence continues at coordinate 3,239,534 of NZ_CP128260.1, read as the reverse complement.
ATGACGCTCCAGTTGCAGCGCCAGGTCGATCATCAGGATCGCGTTCTTCTTCACCACGCCGATCAGCAGGAACAGCCCGAGCAGCGAGATCAGGCTGAACTCACCGCCCAGCGCATAGATCGACAGCAACGCACCGACCCCGGCCGACGGCAACGTCGAAAGGATCGTCAGCGGGTGAACATAGCTTTCATACAGCACGCCCAGCACCAGATACACCGCCAGCAGCGCACCGAGGATCATGAACGGCTGGCTTTTCTGGGTGGCGGCAAACGCATCGGCGGTGCCGGCCATTTTCGCGATCACGTCTTCCGGCAGGCCGACCTTGGCAATCGCTCGCTCAATGGCGGCGCTACCCTGCTCCACCGTCACGCCTTCGGCCATGTCGAAGGAAATGCTCTCGGAGGCGAACTGGCCTTCGTGGCTGACCCGGTCGTCTTCCAGGCTGTTTTCATAATGGGCGAACGTCGACAGCGGAATCCGCGCACCGTCAGCGGTAATCACCTGAACCTGCTTGAGCGTCACCGGGTCCTGGGCATATTTCGGATTGACCTCCATCACCACCTGATACTGGTTGAGGCTGTCGTAAATCGTGGAAATCTGCCGCTGACTGTAGGCGTTGTTGAGCACGGCGGTGACCATGTTCATGTCCACGCCCAGGCGCTTGGCCTGATCGCGGTCGACGATCAGCGTCACCTGCTGTGCACCGCGCCCTTCACGGGCGTCGATGGCCGTCAGTTCCGGCAAGGCTCGCAGCGCGGTGACCACTTTCGGGTACCACTCGCGCAAGGCGCCCAGGTCACCGCTTTGCAGGATGTAGCTGTACTGCGAAGTAGTCTGCTCGCGGCCGCCGCCGAATTGCAGGTCCTGGTCGGCCATCAGCATCAATTGCGCACCGGCCACCTTGGGCATTTCCTTGCGCAGGCGCTCGATGACCTTTTGTGCCGAGATATTGCGCTCCTTGATCGGTTTCAGGCGTACCAGCATAAAGGCGTTGTTGGTGCCGTTGGTGCCACCGATGAACCCCGCGACACTCTCGACCGCGTCGTCCTTGAGCACCGCACGGCGGAAGGTCTCCATTTTCGGCTGCATCACGCTGAACGACAGACCATCGTCACCGCGCACGAAACCGATCAACTGGCCGGTGTCCTGCTGCGGCATGAAGGTTTTCGGCACTACAACATAGAGGGCGACGTTCACTCCGACCGTGATGATCAGGCTCAGCAACGTCAGGCGACGGTGACGCAACACCCAGTCAAGGCTGGTGGCGTACTTGCCGACCATCCAGTCGTTGGTGCGGCGGCTCCAGCGTTGCAGGCGGTTTTCCTCGCCCGGCTTGTGGGGTTTGAGCCAGCGCGCGCAGAGCATCGGGGTCAGCGTCAGGGAAACCACCAGCGACACCACGATGGCCGCAGCCAGGGTGATGGAAAATTCGCGGAACAGGCTTTCGATAATCCCGCCCATGAACAGGATCGACAGGAACACCGCCACCAGCGAGACGTTCATCGACAGCAAGGTGAACCCGACTTCCTTGGCCCCGAGGTACGCGGCCTTCATCGGTTTGACGCCTTCGTCGATGTGCCGGGAAATGTTCTCCAGCACCACGATGGCGTCGTCCACCACCAGCCCGGTGGCGAGAATCAGCGCCATCAGCGACAGGTTGTTCAGCGAGAATCCGTAGAGGTACATCACCGCGAAGGTGCCGACCAGCGACACCGGCACCGCCAACGTCGGAATCAGCGACGCGCGGAAGTTACCGAGGAACAGGAACACCACCAGAATCACCAGTGCCACGGCGATCAGCAGGGTCATTTCCGCTTCGTGCAGGGTGGCCTTGATCACAGGCGAGCGATCCATCGCCAGGTTCAGTTTGACGCTGGCCGGCAGCACCGCCTGCAACGCCGGCAACTGCGCCTTGATCTCGTTGACCGTCTCGATGATGTTGGCGCCGGCCTGGCGGTTGATCACCAGCAGCACCGCCGCGTCATCGTTGAAGAAACCGCTGTTGTAGCGGTCTTCCACGCCGTCGCTGACCTTGGCCACGTCTTTCAGGCGCAGGGCCGCGCCACCGTTGTAGTGGATGATCAGCGATTCGTAATCCTTGGCTTTCTCCAACTGGTCGTTGGCCTGAATCTGCCACAGACGCTGGTCGTCCTCGACCGAGCCCTTGGGCCGGCGCACGTTGGCTTCGGCGATGGTCTTGCGCACATCGTCCAGCGCCACGCCGTACTGGTTCAGCGCCTGGGGTTCGAGTTCGATGCGCACCGCCGGCAGGGAGCTGCCGCCGATCTGCACTTCACCGACGCCCTGCACCTGGGACAGACTCTGGGACAGGATGGTTGAGGCCAGGTCGTAGAGCTGACCCTTTTCCAGCACGTCCGAGGTCAGCGACAACACCATGATCGGTGCCTGCGACGGGTTGACCTTCTTGTAGGTCGGCATGCTGCGCATCCCGCTCGGCAGCAGATTGCGCGAAGCGTTGATCGCTGCCTGCACTTCCCGCGCCGCGCCGTTGATGTCGCGGTCGAGGTCGAATTGCAGAATCACCCGGGTCGAGCCCTGGCTGGAACGGCTGCTCATGGTATTGACGCCGGCGATGGCGCCGAACGAACGCTCCAGCGGCGTGGCCACGGTGGAGGCCATGACTTCCGGACTGGCGCCGGGCAGGCTGGCCTGGACCACGATCACCGGGAAGTCCATCTGCGGCAGCGGCGACACCGGCAGCAGGCCGAAGCTCACACCGCCCAGCAGCATGATCGCCAGGCTCAGGAGCATCGTCGCCACCGGGCGCTTGATGAAAGGACCGGACAGGTTCATGGCTGTTCCACCGGCTCCACGGCCGACGGTGCACGGCCCCAGCGCCGGCCGAGACGATCGAAGTACAAATAGATCACTGGCGTGGTGAACAGCGTCAGCACCTGACTCACCAGCAACCCGCCGACCATCACCAGACCCAGCGGTTGACGCAATTCAGCGCCGGAACCGGTGGCCAGCATCAACGGCACTGCACCGAACAGCGCTGCCAGCGTTGTCATCAGAATCGGCCGAAAACGCAACAGCGCCGCCTGATAGATCGCCTGCTCCGGCGCCATGCCCTGGGTGCGTTCAGCGTCGAGGGCAAAGTCGATCATCATGATCGCGTTCTTCTTCACGATACCGATCAGCAGGATGATGCCGATGATCGCGATCATGCCCAGATCGTTGCCACTGAGCAGCAACGCCAGCAACGCCCCCACCGCCGCCGACGGCAAGGTCGACAGAATGGTGATCGGGTGTATGTAGCTCTCGTAAAGCACGCCGAGCACGATGTACATGGTCACCACCGCCGCCAGAATCAGCAGCAAGGTGCTCGACAGCGATGCCTGGAACGCTTCGGCTGCGCCCTGGAACTGGGTCTGCACGCCAATCGGCATGCCGATGTCCTTCTGCACCTGCTCGATGATGTCCACCGCATGCCCCAACGCCACGCCGGGCGCGAGGTTGAACGACATCATCACCGCCGGGAACTGGCCGATGTGGGTGATCGCCAGTTGCGCCTGCCGCTCTTCGACGTGGGCCAGACTCGACAACCGCACCTGACCGCCATCGGTGGTCTTGACGTGAATCTGATCCAGCGCCTGCGGACCGATCTTCTCCCCGGCCTGAGCCTGCAGCACCACGCGGTACTGGCTGGCCTGGGTGTAGATGGTCGAAATCTGCCGCTGGCCGAACGCGTCGTACAGTGCATCGGTGATATTCGACACCGACACGCCCAGACGAGAAGCGGCGTCGCGGTCGATCACCAGGAACACCTGCAAACCCTTGTCCTGCAAGTCGCTGGCAACGTCTGTCAGTTCCGGACGCTGGGCCAGGGCCTCGACCAGACGGCCGCTCCACAGGCTGAGCAATTCGGAATCCGGCGACGACATGCTGAACTGGTACTGGGTGCGGCTGACGCGGTCTTCGATGGTCAGGTCCTGCACCGGCTGCATGAACAGGCGGATGCCCACCAGTTTGTCCAGTTGCGGTTGCAGGCGGGCAATCACTTCAGTGGCGGTCAGATCACGCTGACCATGGGGCTTGAGGTTGATCAGCAGCCGGCCGCTGTTGAGCGTGGCGTTGTCACCGTCGACACCGATGTAGGACGACAGGCTTTCCACCGCCGGATCTTCCAGAATCACCTTGGCCAGCGCCTGCTGACGCTCGCCCATCGCGGCGAAGGAAATCGACTGCGGCGCTTCGGAAATCCCCTGGATCACCCCGGTGTCCTGCACCGGGAAGAAGCCCTTGGGCACCACCATATAAAGGAATACGGTCAGGGCCAGCGTACCGATGGCAACCAGCAGGGTCAGCGGCTGGTGCTTGAGCACCCACTGCAATTTGCGCCCGTAAGCGGAAATCATCCAGTCGATGAACGCACCACTGGCGCGGTAAAAACGGCCCTGTTCATGTTCTTCCGGCTCACGCTTGAGCAGACGCGCACACATCATCGGCGTCAGGGTCAGCGAAACCACCAGGGAGATCAGGATCGCCACCGCCAGGGTGATGGCGAATTCGCGGAACAACCGCCCCACAACGTCGGCCATGAACAGCAACGGGATCAGTACCGCGATCAGCGACAGGGTCAGGGAAATCAGGGTGAAACCGATCTGCTTCGCGCCCTTGAGCGCGGCCTGCATCGGGCTGTCGCCCTCCTCGATGAAACGCGCGATGTTTTCCAGCATCACGATCGCATCGTCGACCACAAAACCCGTGGCGATAGTCAACGCCATCAAGGTCAGGTTGTTGACCGAGAACCCGGCCAGGTACATCACGCCGAACGTACCGATCAGCGACAGCGGCACGGCCACCGACGGAATGATCGTGGCGCTGGCACGCCGCAGAAACAGGAACGTCACCATCACCACCAGCGCGATGGCGATCAGCAGTTCGTGCTGCACGTCGGTGACGGAGGCGCGGATGGTCTGGGTACGGTCAGTCAGGACAACGACGTCGAGGCCGGCCGGCAGGTTGTCGGTGATGCTCGGCAGCAGCGCCTTGATCCGGTCCACTACCTCGATCACGTTGGCACCCGGCTGACGCTGGATGTTCAGCAGCACGGCCTGATTCTGGTTGGCCCACGCCGCCAGACGCTCGTTCTCGGCGCCATCGACGATCTGCGCGACATCCTTCAGCCGCAGCGGCGCGCCGTTGGCGTAGGCCAGAATCAAGTTGGCGTAATCCTTGGGCGAGGTCAGCTGGTCGTTGGCGTCGAGCATCGACACCCGGGTCGGGCCATCGAAGTTGCCCTTGGGCTGGTTGACGTTGGACGCGCCAATCAGCGTGCGCACGTCCGACAGGTTCAGGCCGTTGGCGGCGAGCGCTTCCGGGTTGACCTTGATCCGTACCGCCTGACGCTGGCCGCCGGCAATGCTGACCATGCCGACGCCGCTGATCTGGGCGATCTTCTGCGCCATGCGCGTATCGACCAGATCATTGAGTTTGGGCAGCAACATGGTTTTCGAGGTGATGGCCAGGGTCAGCACCGGGGTGTCCGCCGGGTTGACCTTGTTGTACACCGGCGGCGCCGGCAAGTCGGTCGGCAACAGGTTGGTCGCGGCGTTGATCGCGGCCTGCACCTGCTGTTCGGCGACGTCCATGTTGATGTCGAGGCTGAAACGCAGGGTCAGCACCGAGGCACCGCCGGAACTGGTCGAGGCCATTTGCGTGAGACCCGGCATCTGCCCGAACTGGCGTTCCAGCGGCGCGGTGACGGCACTGGTCATCACGTCCGGACTGGCGCCCGGATAAAGGGTCATGACCCGGATGGTCGGGTAATCGACCTGTGGCAACGCCGACACCGGCAGCAGGCGATAGGCGATCAGACCGGCCAGCACAATGGCCAGCATGCTCAGTGTGGTGGCGACCGGGCGGAGGATGAACAGACGCGAAATGTTCATGCGCCCTTCTTGGCCTTGTCGGTGACGGTGGCGTCAGGTGCGGTGGCGGCGGACTTGCCTTGCAGGTGTTCGGTCGGGGTGGTCGGCACGTCCTTGCTGTCGTTGACCACCTCCACTTCGCTGCCTTCCTTCAGGCGGTCAGTGCCTTCCAGCACCACGCGGTCGCCTGCGGCCAGGCCTTCGGTGATCACGGTGTTTTCGCCGTCGCTGGCGCCGATCTTCAACTGGCGGATGGTGACTTTCTTGTCGCCGTCCAGCGCGTAGACGAAGGTGCCGTTGGTGCCGAACTGAATGGCCGCCGACGGCGCCAGCACCACACCTTTCAAGGTGTCAGCCAGCAGATGGACATTGACGAACTGGTTGGGGAACAACGACTGATCGCGGTTTTCGTAGCGCGCCTTGAATTTCAGGGTGCCGGTGGTCACGTCGATCTGGTTGTCGAGGCTTTGCAGCACACCGGTGGCTTGCAGTTTGGTATCGCCACGATCCCAGGCTTCGGCCGGCAGCTTGGCGCCGCTGCGATAGCGGGCGAGAACGGTTTCCAGGCTGTTTTCCGGCAGGGTGAAGGCGACGCTGATCGGTTGGGTCTGGGTGATGACCGCCAGGAACGTGGTGTCGTTAGCTGCCACGAGGTTGCCGACGTCGAGCTGACGCAGGCCGACGCGACCGGCAATCGGTGCGCGGATCTTGGTGAATTCGAGATTGAGCTTGGCGTCGTTGACCGCCGCCTGATTGGTTTTCACGGTACCGAGGTATTGGCCGACCAGGGCTTCGGCGGTGTCCAGCGTCTGCTTGGCGATGCTGTCTTCCTTGTACAGGCCGCGATAGCGCTCGACATCGACCTGAGCGTTTTTCAACTGCGCCTGATTCTGCAACAAGGTGCCTTCAGCCTGGAGCAAGGCGTTCTGGTACGGACGCGGGTCGATCTCCGCCAGCAGGTCGCCGGCCTTGACCATTTGCCCTTCCTCGAAATAAATCTTCACCAGTTCGCCGCCGACCCGGCTGCGCACATTGATGGTGTTGAGCGCCGTCACCGTGCCCAAGGCCTTGTAGTACAGCGGGAAGTCCCCGGTGACCGCCGGCGCCACGCGCACCGGAATCGGCCCGGCCGCGCCGCCAAAGCCCGGCCGCATCATCCCCGAACGACCAGTGTGGCCGGCCTGCGCCTTCTCGCCGCCCTCCTTGTGGGTCGAACCGGCGGGCCAGAATTTCCAGCACAGACCGGCAATGACCAGCAGGACAAGCAGGCTCAGCAGCCAGCGACGGGAGTTTCGGGAAGACGATTGCATGGAGTGATTAACCATTGGGCGCGTGGGCTTCTTTTACGGGAGGCTGAACGATAAGCACTGGCCGGGATTTAGCAAAGCAGCTTTACCGGCAATTTACCTTCAACTTACGTTTCAAGGTGTGAGGCAAAACACTGATACACAAATGAAAACGGCCTGGACAGGGCCAGGCCGTTAACAATTGTAAAGCGCTTGTTTCAGAACACTTATTTCAATACAGCAAGTGCCGCATCGTAGTTCGGCTCTTCTGCAATTTCCTTGACCAGTTCGCTGTGCAGGACGTTGTCGTTTTCGTCCAGAACAACCACAGCGCGGGCGGTCAGGCCTTTGAGCGGGCCGTCAGCGATGGCCACACCGTAGTTCTCGATGAACTCGGCGCCACGCAGGGTCGACAGGTTTTGTACGTTTTCCAGGCCTTCGGCGCCACAGAAGCGTGCCTGGGCGAACGGCAGGTCAGCCGAGATGCACAGCACAACAGTGTTGCTGATGTCGTTGGCCTGAGCGTTGAACTTGCGCACGGAGGTGGCGCAGGTCGGGGTGTCGACGCTTGGGAAGATGTTCAGCACTTTGCGCTTGCCGGCAAAGTCTTTCAGGGTGACGTCGGACAGATTGCCGGCTACCAGGGAAAAGGCTGGCGCCTTGGAACCGGCTTGTGGCAGTTGGCCGTTGACTTGAACCGGGTTGCCTTTGAGAGTGACTTGAGCCATGAACGGAGTCCTTCTTAACGTTGTTGGGAAAGCATGCAAGAGGCGGAAGTTAACCACGAAATTGTCCGACGACCTATGCCTGAACCGAAATTGTCATGTGCCACCCCGCAAGATTGGATACAACCTTGAGCGTCAACCCAGCAAACGCAGCATGTTGCGATGCCGGGCCTCAAAGATCCGCCGCATGTAACCGTTCACCAGCAAGCCTTCGCTGAACGCCCCGCCAATCGCCGAATACGTCACGCGGTCGGTGTAGAGCGTACCGCCCTCACCCGCCGCCACCCGATGTTCATGACGAAAGGCCCGCAACGGCCCCTTGAGCATTTCGTCGACGAAATGCGTGTCGCTGACTTCGCGAATTGCCACCGTCCAGTTCGACGGAATCAGATTGAACATCCAGTGCCGAAAGCGGAATTGCCGCCCGGCTTCGATGCGCAGGTTGTTCAGATCAACGTTCCCCAGCGGCGTGATGCGTTCGGGAAAGATCTTCGGGAAGTTGACCCCTTCCAGGCAGAAGTCGAGCACCTCGCTCGGGGAGCGGCCAGGGATCAGCGTGGTGAGTTCCAGGGTGGGCATGGCGGACACATTCCGAATGAAGGTGATGCTTGTTAAAACGCGAGTCTGCATCTTTTCTTTAACGACCTGTCGATTCCGACCCGAGCCGTTCGACTAAGCCATGAATCCCTCACCTAACTGCGGAGAAACACCATGCGCTTCATGATCATTGTCAAAGCCAGCCACGACTCCGAAGCCGGCGTGATGCCCAGCGAACAACTGCTGACCGACATGGGCAACTACAACGAGGAACTGGCCAAGGCCGGCATCCTGGTTTCGGCCGACGGCCTGCACCCGAGCAGCAAAGGCGCCCGTGTGCGTTTCAGCGGTGAAAAACGCAGCGTGATCGACGGCCCGTTCGCCGAAACCAAGGAGCTGATCGCCGGCTACTGGATCTGGGACGTGAAATCGAAAGAGGAAGCCATCGAATGGGTCAAGCGTTGCCCGAACCCCATGCCGGGCACTGAATCGCAAATCGAGATTCGCCAGGTGTTCAGCCCGGAAGATTTCGGCGCCGAATTCACTCCGGAACTGCGCGAGCAGGAAGAACGCATACGCGAACAGGCCAAAAAACACTGAGTTACGAAAATTTGCGCAGGATCACTTTCGTGCACAAAACAACGTGATCCTGCGCACAAAACCAAAGAATTAACCCCTTAGACTGGCTAACCCCCGATTAACTGCTAGCGTCAACAGACATGTCCTACAGGCTTGATAAGAAAGGGATTACGTCGTAACGGCCAAGAAGTGCCGAGTCGTCCACTGAGCCACCAGGGAACCGGGGAATCATGTCCAAAAGCAACGGGATCAACGTCTTGTGGTCGGCGAGCGTGCCGACGTCCGTCTTCTGCGGTCGTTCGAAAACGCTCATCAAAATCGCCGGTTACGGCGTGATGAGCATGTTCGTCAGTTGCGGCGTCGGCGCTCAGGATTTCACAGCCAGCACGCACGATGCCCGAGCCATCGCCGAGTACGTCCCTCCCCCGACCGCTCCCTCCTGGTCACCGACCCAGTACGACGACCAGACCCGATCGACGTCGCCCGATCCGGTCCATTCAAAACAATAAACGGAGTGCCTCATGGCCAAACCTTGCGTTGTCCGCCCATTACTGGCGCTCTGCTTGATCGGCAGTCCGCTGGCGTACGCGGCCGAAGGTGGCGTCGGTCGGCCGATCACCGGCCAGCAAGTGTTTTCCAACGCAGGCGTGATTCCGCCGGCGCCGGGCTGGGTGATGTCCTTGACCAGCATCTGGTACGACGGCGAGATCAAGGGCAGTGGCGGCGCACCGATTTCCGGAGAGGTCAGCGCCGGGATCAAGATGAAAGTTTCCTACACCATGGCCAACCTCACCCACGTCTGGGACACCGGAAAGGGGCAATGGAATTACGCCTCGGCCATCGGCGTGCCCGTCCAGTACACCGACATCGATGCTGCCATCACCGGCCCGCGCGGCCGTACCCTCGGCACCAGCGATTCCGGCACCCAGTTTGCCGATGCGCTGATCACGCCGATTGCTGCCGGCTACCACTTCGACGAGCTCAACCACATTTCGTTTTCGCTGCCGATCTACGTCCCGACCGGGGCCTATAACGATGATCGGCTGGCCAACCCCGGGCAGAACAATTACACGTTCATGCCCACCGTGGCGTTCTCTCATCTGGACGGCAAGGGCGGCGAATTCACCCTCTCCGGCAACCTGCAGTTCTACACCGAGAACAAAGCCACCGATTACCGCACCGGCGACATCTTCACCCTCGAAGCCCTGTGGACACACGGTTTCGGCAACGGCTGGAACGCCGGGCTGGTCGCCGGTTACGTCCAGCAGATCAGCGACGACAAGGGCGACACCGCCGACACCCTCAACGGTTTTCGCGGGCGCTCGGTGGGCGCCGGACCGACGCTCGGCTGGAGCGGCAAGTTCGCCGATGCCCAGGCCAGCGTCAGCGCGCGCTGGGTGCCTGAGTTCGATACCAAGAACCGGCCTGAAGGCAACGGCGTCGCCGTGAACATGACCCTGGCGTTTTTCTAGACCGCGACCGGCCACCTTTATAGCCGGCCATTCGATCCTCACGTGTCGAGAAGGGAAGCTACATGACTGCACTGACCGACCTCAACGCCCTGCAAGCCAGCATTGCCGAAGCAGTGCTCGGCCAGGATCAGGTGATCCGGCAGATCCTGCTCGGCCTGCTGGCCAACGGGCACCTGCTGCTGGAAAGCCTGCCGGGACTGGCCAAGACCCGCACGGTCAAGGCGCTGGCCAAGCATCTGGACGCGAAGATGAGCCGCATCCAGTTCACCCCCGACCTGCTGCCCTCGGATATCACCGGTGCCGAGGTGCTGCATCAGGTCGAGGGCAAGAACGAGATCCGCTTCCAGCCCGGCCCGCTGTTCGGCAACCTGATCCTCGCCGACGAGATCAACCGCGCCCCGGCCAAGGTGCAGGCCGCGCTGCTCGAAGCCATGGAAGAACGGCAGATCACCGTGGCCGGCAACAGCCATGCGCTGCCGGAGCTGTTCATCGTGGTCGCCACTCAGAACCCGATCGAGCAGGAAGGCACCTACCCGCTGCCCGAAGCGCAGATGGACCGGTTCCTGATGAAAGTCCTGCTGGATTACCCCAGCGCCGACAACGAAAGCCAGGTGCTGCGACTGCTGCGCGCCGAGGAGTTTGCCCAGGGCGCCAGCACCACGCCGACCAAGGGCTTCGAGCTGGCGCAGGAGGTGATCTTCGCTGCGCGCAAGGAGGTCAGCGCGGTGCACGTTTCCCCCGCCATCGACCGCTATTTGATAGATCTGATCAACGCCACCCGCCATCCGGCGGATTACGACGAAGACCTCGCCCGCTGGATCGCCATCGGCGCCAGTCCACGCGGCGGCATTGGTCTGGATCGCTGCGCCCGCGCCGATGCGTGGTTGCAGGGCCAGGACTTCGTTTCGCCGGACAACGTGCGCGCCGTGGTGCACCCGGTGCTGCGTCATCGCCTGCAACTGAGCTACGACGCGGTGGCCGATGGCGTCAGTGCCGATCAGGTGCTGGACCGGATCCTCGACAAAGTCGCCATTCCGGCCTGAGGTCTGTTATGGAAACCGCCGACGGGCTGGTCTATGTCTCTCTCGCGCAATTGATGGCGCTGGAGTTCAAGGCCCGTGATTTGAGTTTTCTCGCCCGCCAGCCCCAGGGCAGCATCCTTGCCGGCAATCACGCCTCGCGCCTGCGTGGCCGGGGTTTGAACTTCGATGAATTACGCCGTTATCAGCCGGGGGACGACCTGCGCCACCTCGACTGGCGCGCCTCGTTGCGCACCGGCAAACCAGTGGTGCGCACGTTTACCGAAGAGCGTGACCGCCCGGCGCTGATCGTGGTCGACCAGCGCATGTCGATGTTCTTCGGCTCGCAACGCAGCTTCAAGTCCGCCGTCGCTGCCGAACTCGGCGCACTGGCGGCATGGATGGTGTTCCATGCCGGCGACCGGGTCGGCGGACTGGTGTTCAACGATCAACGCATCGACAGCGTCGCGCCATTGCGCAGCCGTAAACGGGTCGAAGCGCTGCTGAGCCGCATCGCGCAACAGAATCAGGCGCTGAACGCCGGCAACCCGGACGCCGAAGACGAGGATCAACTGGACAAGGCCTTGCAGCGTTGTCTGGCGGTGGCCGGGCATGACCATCTGATCTGCATCGTCAGTGATTTCGCCGGGGCCGGTGAGCGCACCTTGCAGTTGATGCGACAACTGGCGGCGCACAACGACGTGATCGCCCTGCAAGTCTACGACCCTATGGCGCTGAAATTGCCGAGCGACGGTCGGCTGTTGGTGACCCAGGGCCAGTTGCAGGTAGAGCTGGCGGTCGAGAAACGCAGCGTGCACCAGCCATTGGGGGATTTCCTCGGTGGTCGGCTCAAGGACGTCGCCACCCTGCTGCGCCGCAGTCAGGTGCCGCTGATGATGTTCAGCACCGCCGAAGAAGCGCATCAGCAATTACGCGCCGAGCTCGGTAAATCAACGGGTGCAAGGTGATGAATCCGAACGTTCCGGACATCGGACAGCTCAAGGAGCTGGGCCTGCCGGCGCCGGTGAGCTACGCACCGCAGACCTGGGGCTGGTGGGTGTTGCTGACGGTGTTGGTGCTGGCCGCGGTGCTGATCGGTGTGCGGCGTTATCGGCAATGGCGACGGGATCAATATCGGCGTGAAGCGCTGGTGCGGCTGGCGCAATTGCGCGAGCGCAGCGACGACCTGAATGCGTTGCGCGAATTGCCGGAATTGCTCAAGCGTGTGGCGCTTTCAATGCCGAGCTGCAATGTCGTACCTGTGGGAGCGGGCTTGCTCGCGAAGGCGTCAGGCCAGTCAATGAATGTGTTGGATGGTGTTCCCTCTTCGCGAGCAAGTCGAATCGTCGCACCGTCGCCCCCACAGGGTCCGGCGGCGCTGGAGGGACTCGATTGGCAAGCCTTCTTGCAGCGGCACTGCAAAAAGCCGCTGCCGGCGGATTTGAGCGAACAACTGGCGCAACTCGCCTACGCCCCGGACGACGCGTTGCGCGCCCTGCCCGCGCCGCAGCGCCTGGCGTTGTTCGACACCTGCCAATACTGGGTGGAGCGTCATCATGTGGCAGCTTGATTACCCGTGGCTGTTGCTCCTGCTGCCGATCCCCTGGCTGGCCTACCGCTACCTGCCCACCTATCAGGAAGCGCGCAGCGCCGTGCGGGTGCCGTTTTTCGGCGCCATGAGCCGCGCCGTCGGCGAAACCCCGGCCAGTGCCGGCACCCGCAGCAATCACTGGCAACTGTGGCTGAATGTGCTGGTGTGGGCCCTGCTGCTGGTCGCCGCTGCCCGTCCGGTGTTCGTCGAAAAACCCATCGAACGCCAGCAACCGGTACGCGACCTGATGCTCGCCATCGACCTCTCGCAATCGATGGAAACCGAGGATTTCACCAACGCCGCCGGCCAGAAAATCAACCGCCTGGCCGCCGTCAAAGAGGTCGTGCAAGGCTTCATCGACAAGCGCAAGGACGATCGCCTCGGCCTGATCGTGTTCGGCAGCGGTGCTTATCCGCAGGCGCCGCTGACCCTCGATCACGCCAGCCTGTCCCTGTTGCTGGAAGACACCGGCATCGGCATGGCCGGCCCCAATACCGCGATTGGCGATGCCATTGGCCTGAGTCTGAAGCTGCTGGACAAGGCCCATGAACAGGAAAAAGTCCTGATCCTGCTCACCGACGGCAACGACACCAGCAGCGCCATCACCCCCGACCATGCCGCCGAGATGGCCGCCGCCAAAGGCGTGGTGATTCATACCATCGGCATCGGCGACCCCACTGCTTCCGGTGAGTCCAAGGTCAATCTGCAAAGCCTGCAACAGATCGCCCAGGCCACCGACGGCCAGTTCTTCCGCGCCGAAGACCGCACCGCGCTGGATCAGGTCTACAGCACCCTCGACCGGCTCACGCCGCATCAAGTGAAAACCCTCAGCCATCAACCCCAGCGCGAATTGTTTTACTGGCCGCTGGGCACGGCGCTGGTTCTGCTGACGCTGTATCACCTCGGCGCACTGCTGCGCCCAAGGCTGGCGGTTGCACGTCAGCGGCAGGAGGCCTGAGATGGAGATCAATCTCGGCGACTTCCACTTCTTGCGTCCGCTGTGGTTGCTGCTCGCACTGTTCGCGGCGCTGCTGCCGTTGATCTGGCGACGCAGCCGTGATTTGCAGCGGCGTCTGCGCGGCAATATCGCCGAGCATCTGCTGCCACACCTGCTGGTCACCCCACAGGATCACCAGCGCCTGCGTCCGGTGCATCTGTTGTGTGCATTGCTGGTGTTGGGCGCCGTGGCGGCAGCCGGGCCGACCTGGGAGCAGGATCGGCCGGACTTTCTGGAGAATCGTGCGCCGCTGATCGTGGCCGTCGACCTGTCGCCGTCGATGGACGCCAGCGACGTACCGCCCACTCGGCTGGAAGCCGCCAAACACACACTGCACGACTTGATCCAGCGCCGCGCCGGTGCGCGCACCGCGTTGATCGCCTACGCGGGCAGCGCGCATCTGGTACTGCCGGCGACCGATGATCCGGCGTTGCTCGACAGTTTCATTCAGGCCCTGGGCACCGGGCTGATCGACAAACCGGGCAAGAACGTCGGCGCCGTGATCGATCAGGCCAAGCGCCTGCTGAATGCCGAGAAAACCCCAGGCAGCCTGCTGTTGATCACTGACGGCGCCGACACCGCGCAGCTCGATGGACTGGGCAAACAGTTGCAGGGCACCGGGTTGCAAGTGCTGGTGCTCGCGGTGGGCAATCAGGACGGCGGGTTGATTCAGAATGCGGAAGGCCAGCCGCGCACCGACAGCAACGGTCGCCCGGTGCTGGGCAGTTTCGACCCGGCGGCGATCAAGCAACTGGCCTCGGTACTCGATGCGCCGCTGGGCAGTCTGACGCTGACGAACGACGATCTGGACTGGGTCGAACTGCACGCGCAACAGCACTTTCAGAGCGCCAGCGCCGAGCAGCAGGAATTGCACTGGAAAGACGCCGGTTACTGGCTGTGCTGGCCGCTGTTGCTGCTGGCATTGTTCAGTGTGCGCAAGGGCTGGAGCGTGAACTGGATGCCGGCGCTGGCCCTGGCCGTAGGCCTCGGCTGGCCGTCAGCACCGGCGCAGGCCAATGCCCTGACTGACGCGTTTTTCACCCGCGACCAGCAAGGGCGCTGGGCCTTCGAGCACGAGCACTTCCCGCAAGCGGCGGCGCTGTTTGTCGACCCGTACTGGAAAGGCGTCGCGGCCTATCACGCCGCCGACTTCGATCTGGCGCTGGCGACCTTCGCCCGGCTCGACACGCCGCAAGCGTATTTCTATCTGGGCAACATCTACGTGCGCCGCTTCAAGTTCGATCAAGCCATCGCGGCCTATCAGCAAGCGTTGAAGCTGCAACCACAATTCCCCGAAGCCACGGCCAACCTGGCGCTGGCCATCGCCCTGCAAAAAGACACCGAAAGCGCCGAACAGAACGCTCCCGAAACCAAGCCGGACGAGGTCAAGTTCGACAAGACACCGGGCAAAGGCCAGAGCAAAGCCGTGACGACCGAACAGGCGACGTCGGATGCGTTGTGGCTGCAGAACCTCACCACTTCACCGGCGAAATTCCTCCGGCAGAAATTCAGCCTGCAGGATCAGGCGGAGGCCCGGCCATGAACCGGATGCTGATGATTCTGTGCCTGATGAGCGCCCAGGCAATCGCGGCCGAACCGCAACTGCGCGTTCAGGCCCACCTGCAACCCGCCGACGGCATCAAGGTCGGCGCTCTGGTGGAGCTGCAACTCGATGTGCTCACCGACACCTGGTTCACCAGCGCCGCCACCCTGCCCGAGCTGAAGCTCGACGGCGCACTGGTGATGCCGCCGGACGGCCAGGCCCAGCACCTGAACCAGACCATCGACGGCCAGGCGTTCAGCGGTCTGCGCTACAGCTACCTGATCACGCCCAATGCCGCCCGGACCTTCGACATACCGGCGCTGACCGTGCGCGCCACCCCCGGCCAGGCCACCGCTGAAATCAGTGCCCGCAGCCAGCCGCTGCAATTCAGCGCCACCCTGCCACCCGGCTTCAACCCCGGAGAAACCCCGTTGGTGGCGACCGGGCTGCGTTTCAGTCAAACCGTCACCCGGTCGGCCACGCCGCTGAAAGTCGGCGACAGCCTCACCCGCCAGTTGACCTTGCAAGCCGACGGCGCATTGGCCATGGCTCTGCCGGTTCCCGCGCTGAGCGAAGTCAAAGGCCTGAGCCGTTATGTGAAGACGCCGCAAGTCAGCAGCCTCGATGACGGGCGCGGCAATATTCTGGGCGGTCAGCGCATCGACAGCGTCAGCTATCGCATCGACACCGCCGGTGCCCACACCCTGCCGGCCATCGACGTGAAATGGTGGGATTCGCACACGCAACAGATCCGCACGGCACAAGTCCCGGCAGTCACCTTCGAGGCCAGTGCCAACAGCGCCTACAAACCGGTGTTCTCGATCACCGAGGATCTGCGCCAGCTCGGCCAGAACCATCGACTTCACCTGTCCACCCAAGGATTCATCTGGCTCGCCGTACTGGTCGCACTGGGCGTACTCGGTTATCTCGGCCGGCCTGCGCTCAGCCGAGCACGCCGTCAATGGCAGCAGCGCCAGCTCGCGCGGCAACAGGCCCGTCAGCAATCAGCCGACTACGCGTGGCAACAGGTCGCCGGACAACTGGCCGGTCAACCACCTCAGTTGACGGCCCTGTACCTGTGGCTGCGACGTTGCGGTCTGGGCCTGAAACTGACCCACGCCGGACCGCGCCTGCAAGGGCTGTTGCGCAGCCTTTACGGGCGCGATCCGGCCGCTGGGCAGGCACTGGGTCAGCTGCGTCAATCATTGTCTACGCTACACAGTCAGGCCGAATTGCAGCAGACCCGATCGGCCTCGGCCCTGCGCCCGCTCAACCCCGTTCACGAGAAGGATTTCCCATGACGAACCCGATGCTGCATCGCCAACGTTTTGGTCTGGCCCTGTTGTTCGGCCTCGCATTGCCGCTGCTGGCGCAGGCCAGCGAACCGCTGCCGTCGTGGAATGACAGCCCGGCGAAAAAGCACATCATCGAGTTCGTCGAGGCGGTCACCGATCAGGCCGGCAAGGACTTCGTCAAACCCGCCGAACGGATTGCCGTGTTCGACAATGACGGCACCCTCTGGAGCGAGCAACCCGCCTATTTCGAAATCCTGTTCGCGTTCGATGAAGTCAAACGCACGGCACCACAGCACCCAGAATGGAAAACCACTCAGCCGTTCAAGGCTGTTCTGGAAAACGATCACAAGGCCCTCGCCGCTTCAGGCATGGACGGCATCATGAAGATCGTCGCCGCCACTCATTCGGGAATGACCACCGAAGCGTTCGATGACTACGCGAAAACCTGGCTCTCCCAGGCCCGCCACCCGAAAACCGGCAAGCCGTACACCGAAATGATCTTCCAGCCGATGCTGGAAATGCTCGACTACCTGCGCAGCCAGGACTTCAAGACCTACATCGTCTCCGGTGGCGACACCGGCTTCATGCGCGCCTTCGCCGAGAAGGTCTACGGCATCCCGCCGGAACAGGTGATCGGCACCACCTTCGTGACCGCGTTCGAATACAAGGACGGCAAAGCCTCGATCGTGCGCACCGCCAAACTGGCGCACAACGACGACGGCCCGGGCAAACCGGTGAGCATCGACGCCGTGATCGGGCGTCGACCAATCCTCGCCTTCGGCAACTCCGACGGCGACCTGCAGATGCTCCAGTGGACCGCCGCAGGTCCCGGCAAACGCTTCATGGGTCTGGTGCATCACACCGACGCCAAACGCGAATGGGCCTATGACCGAAAATCCGATATCGGGCGCCTGGACAAGGCCCTCGACGAAGCGAATTCCCGAGGCTGGACCGTGGTGGACATGGCGAGCGACTGGCGCCGGATCTACCCGTTCGATCCGCCCGTACCCGAGCAAGTGAAGTAGCAGGAAAAAACGTTTGTCGTGCACCCCACCCCCGCGCTAAAGGAGCAAGTCAGATGACTCGCATACGCAAGTGGATACCCAGGCTAGCCCTGGTGGCGACTTCAGTCATGGCCCTGTCGGCAACCGCCTCAGCGGCCGATAAACCCAACATTCTGGTGATCTTCGGCGACGATATCGGCCAGACCAACATCAGTGCCTACTCGATGGGCGTGGTCGGCTACAAGACGCCGAACATCGACCGGATCGCCAAGGAAGGCATGATGTTCACCGACTACTATGCGGAGAACAGTTGCACCGCAGGGCGATCAACGTTCATCACCGGCCAGACAGCGCTGCGCACCGGCCTGTCCAAGGTCGGCATGCCGGGCGTACCGGTCGGCTTGCAGGCCCGTGACGTCACCATCGCCCAAGCGCTGAAGGCCCACGGTTATGCCACCGGCCAGTTCGGCAAGAATCACCTCGGCGACAGGGACGAGTACCTTCCCACCAACCATGGCTTCGATGAATTCTTCGGCAATCTTTATCACCTGAATGCCGAAGAAGAGCCGGAACGCCCTTACTGGCCCAAGGATGATGCCGAGTTCGTCAAGGCTTCCTCGCCCCGTGGCGTGATCCACAGTTTTGCCGACGGCAAGATCGAAGACACCGGCGCCTTGAACAAAAAGCGCATGGAAACCATCGACGATGAAACCACTGCCGCCGCGCAGGCGTTCATCGAGAAACAGGCCAAGGCTGACAAACCGTTCTTCGTCTGGATGAACACCACCCGCATGCACGCCTTCACGCATGTGCGTGAGTCCATGCAGGGCCAGAGCGGCATGGTCGGCAACGAGTATGCTGACGGCATGCTCGAACACGACGGCGACGTGGGTAAGCTGCTCAAGACCCTCGATGACCTGAAAATCACCGACAACACGATCGTGGTCTACACCACCGACAACGGCCCGAACCAGTGGTCATGGCCGGACGCGGCCACCACGCCGTTCCGCAACGAGAAAAACTCCAACTGGGAAGGTGCTTATCGGGTGCCGGCCATGGTTCGTTGGCCAGGGCATATCAAGCCCGGTGAAGTGTCGACGCAGATGTTCTCCGGTCTGGACTGGTTCCCAACCTTGCTTGCGGCCGTGGGCGATCTCGACATCAAGGATCGCTTGCTTAAAGGCGCGGACGTCGGCGGCAAGAACTTCAAGGTGCATCTGGACGGTTTCAACCAGCTGGACTACCTGACCGGCAAGACCGACAAGAGCGCGCGTAACGAGTTCTACTACTTCAACGATGACGGTGAACTGGTGAGCATGCGTTACAACGACTGGAAGTTCGTTTTCTGCGAACAGCGTGCACCGGGCGGCTTCAAGGTCTGGAGCGAACCGTTCACGTGCCTGCGCGTACCGAAGATTTTCAATCTGCGCATGGACCCGTATGAACGCGCCGACACGGTCTCCGACCAATACTACGATTGGCTGGCGAAAAACGATTACCTGATATTCGAGGGGATAAGCCGGTCCGCCAAGTTCCTGCAGACCTTCGTCGATTACCCGCCAAGCCAGCGTCCGGCGAGCTTCAGCATCGACCAGATCCGCGAGGAAGTGGACAAGAAAATCGAGGAGAAAATGAAAGCGGCCAAGTAAGCCTGCGTGACCGCCGCTCGCCGTCGTTGGCGAGCGGCACTGTTTTCGGCTTGTGACCGAGGTGACTTCAATCGCGAGCAGGCTCGCTCCCACAGGGGATTTGTGGTGTAAACAATTCCATTGTGGGAGCGAGCCTGCTCGCGATGAGACCCGCACCGTCGCAGCCATTCTTGAACCGGAACAAGGCCATCTGCATGTCCTCACGTGTCGCCAGCAAATCCCCGGCCCACCCCGTCCCGCACACCGCCACCGCGGCGTTGCTGATCCCCGCCCTGCTCTTGTGCATCTCCGGCGCTGCGGCGCTGGTTTACCAGGTGCTGTGGATCAAGCAGCTGTCGCTGGTGGTCGGGGTCGAGGTCTATGCGATCACCACCGGGATCAGCGCCTTCTTCGCAGGGCTCGCACTGGGTGGCTGGCTGTTCGGGCGCTGGGCCGATCGACTGCAACAGCCGGTGTTGCTGTATGCCGGGCTGGAAGTGCTGGTGGCGGTGCTGGGCGTCGGCGCGACCTTTGCCATGAGCGTGGCGGCCAGCCCGTTTGCCTGGTTGCAGAACCATGTCGGACTGCTGGCCTGGCTGTTGCCGTTCCTTCTGGTGGGCGCGCCGGCGGTGTTGATGGGCGGCACGTTGCCGGTGCTGGTGCGTTCGCTGGCGGCCAGTCCGGGCAAGGCCGGCGGTCAGTTGTACGCCGCGAACACCCTGGGCGCGATTGCCGGCACCCTGCTTGCGGCGTTCCTGCTGATCGCCACCCTCGGCGTGCGCGGCAGTGCGCTGGCCGCTGCGATGCTCAACCTGCTGGCCGCCGCCGGAGCCTTGGGCTGGCAACGCCTGCGTCCGATGCCGGTCGAAGCGCCAGTCAAACATCACACCGAAAAGGCGCCCGATCGCACCGCCCTGTGGCTGTATTCCATCGCCGGCGGCGTGGCCCTCGGCTACGAAGTGGTGTGGTCGCAGTCGATCGTGCAATTCATGAGTACCCGCACCTACGCGTTCGCCGTGGTGCTGGCGACGTATCTGGGCGGGCTGTTTCTGGGCAGCGCCCTGCTCGCCCGCCGGGTTGAACGGATTCGCGATCCGTGGGGCGTGTTCGGCCTGCTGATCGCCGGTGCGGGATTGATCGCCCTGCTGGAAATCGCCGCGCTCGGCCGCTGGCTGGTGATCGCCCAGAGCCAAGTGGAAATCTGGCTGCTGACCCAGGGCGCCAGTGAACTGGCCGGCATGAGTGCGCGTTTTGCCGTGGCGGCGCTGGTCATCGTGTTTGTCCCGACGTTGCTGCTGGGCGCGGCATTTCCGCTGGCGCTGCGCTTGAGCGTTGGTCACGAGCGCATCGGTCGTGATGTCGGCGCGGTGGTGGCGTTCAACACGCTGGGCGGGATTCTCGGGGTGATGCTCTGCGGTTTTGTGCTGATTCCGCTGCTGGGGCTGGTGCGCACGCTGGGCCTGCTGGCGATCATTGCCGCCGGCATCGGCTGGTTCGCCGTGCGCAAGGGGCATGGCGTGAAGAAAGGCCGGCGTCAGGCCGTGGTCGCGCTCGGGTTGTTGTCGGTGGCACTGGCGGTGCTCACGCCCGTGAACAAACTCGCCAGCCTGCTGCCCGGCGCGCGCAACGGTACGCTCGCTTTCTATGAGGAAGGACGCGGCGGCACGGTCGCGGTGGTCAGTCAGGGCACAGGCCGCAATGCCTTCCAGCGTTTGTACATTCAAGGCGTGTCGAACACCGGCGACGCCATGCCATCGCTGCGCTACATGCGCATTCAGGCATTGCTGCCGCTGTTGATCCACAACGGCGAACCGCGCTCGGCGCTGGTGATCGGCTTCGGCACCGGCATCACCGCCGGCGCGTTGCTGCGTTATCCGGGGCTGGAACACCGTGTGGTTGCCGAGCTGCTGCCGGCGGTGGTCAAGGCCGCGCCGCTGTTCAAGGGCAACTTCAACGCCGCCAGTGACCCCGGCGTCGATGTGCGTCTGCGCGACGGTCGTCAGGAACTGCTGCGCAGTCCCCAGACTTATGACCTGATCACCCTCGAACCACCGCCGCCCTCCGCCGCCGGCGTGGTGAACCTGTATTCGCGCGACTTCTACCAACTGGCCGCCAGCCGCCTCGAAAAACAAGGTCTGGTCGCGCAATGGCTGCCGCTGCCGACCCAGAACATAGACGACTCGCGCTCGCTGGTGCGCAGCTTCCTCGACGTGTTCCCGTACGCGACGCTGTGGACCAGCGAGTTCCACGAAATGCTGCTGGTGGGTTCACTGACGCCCATCGAACTGGACGCCGAAAAAATCACCCGGCGCCTGCAACAGGACAGCGTGCGCGGCGCCCTGCAGGACGTCGGCATCGGCTCGGCGGCGGCGTTGATGTCGACCTGGGTCACCGACCGCGCCGGGCTGGAACGCTTTGCCGCCGACGCACCGGCGGTGACCGACGACCAGCCGCGCATCGAGTACGCGCCATGGGTTCGCACCAAGGAAATCACCCGCGTGCTGCCGGCCCTGCTGGATCTGTACGTCACGCCGCCGCTGGTCAACGCCGATGCCGGTTTCGACGAACGCATGCAAACCCATCGCCAGCGCCTGATGCAGTTCTACCGCGCCAGCCTGCATGCCTACGACGGTGACCGCGATGCCTGGGGACGGGACATTCGCGAGGTGATGCGCGGGGATGGCGGCAATCCGTACTTCCGCTGGTTCGTCGGCGACTGAGCGAGACACGAGGACTTTTCGACGCGAAACAGGTAGGGTGCGCAACATCACAATGCCACCACTGGATCGCGTCGCAGTTTTTATGGAGTTGTCATCGCAATGAGTTGCTGGACCGTCCTTGGCCTGTCGGCCGACGCCGATGTGCGCACTATCAAACGCCAATATACCGTCCTGCTCAAACAGACCCGCCCCGACGATGACCCCGAGGGTTTCCAGCGGCTGCGCGATGCCTATGAACAGGCGCTGGCCTACAAGGAATGGCAGCAGTATCACGAGCAGGATCAGGACGAAGAACAGGAGCAAGCGCAGGACCAAGCGCAGGAACAGGGCATCGAAGAATCCTGGGACCTGAGCGGCCTGACCTTGGTCGAGGTCGACGCCCTGCAACTGGCGACCCGCTCGCTGGACGGGCTCAGCGTTGAAGAGCTGAATCATCGCCATGCCGTTACCCTCGAACAGGGTTGCGCGCATTTCTTCGAAGACACGGTGCTGCATCATTGCATTGAACACCCTGAGACTTCGCAGACGCTGGTGGACTGGGCCATCCCGACCTTCTTCTGGTTCAGCGCCTGGCAACGCCTGGAGCTGGACGAGATATCAATTGATCTGTTGCTGGGTCAACAACGCGCGCGCATTGCGCAACCGATGCGTGATGCCCTTGAACGGGAAGACGTAGAAGAATTTCTTCACGCCTACGAGCGTTGCGCGGACCACAACTGGTTGGCGAGTCAGCAACATCAGCAATGGTTCAACCGTGCCCTGAGCCATTTGCTGCTGGATGCGCCGGTCTGGTCTCCCGAGATTTTCGAACGGGTGCGCGCCGGTCAAGGCTGGCACGGCGGCACGGGCAATCCCTGTCCTGACGGCGAATGGCAACGTCTGCTGGCTCGACAAAATGCGCCGATTTTTGTGGCTCAACAGCAACAGCTGGCCATGGAACCACCCTCCACCCCCGAACACCGCGCCGCCCGCCTGCTGCTGGGCACCGGTTCGTTCAGCGCCCGCCGCGCGCTGGCCCGACGCCTGCGCGAGGACGACTGGGCGCAGTGCCGCAAGTTGAGTTCGGAGCTGTACGCCAATCACCCCAAAGTCTGCGCGCAGATGCCCGGCGGCACGGCGTTTTTCTGGCGTGACTGGGAACTGAGTTTCAATGACTGGCCGACGTATGTGGGCGTGGTGCTGGCCTGCCTGATCGGCGCGTTCACCCATTACATTCCGCTGGGCGTACGCCTCAGCGGGTTGATCAATATCGTCATGATTTCGACCGTGGTGTTTGGCGTGATCGTGGCAGGGCTCAATTGGCTGGTGCACAACGGTGCTCATCGCGTCTGGCGGCTGGACGACCGGCTCAGCGCAAGCCTGTGCCCCGGTGTTTTCAAAGACTCGCCGCCGTTCGGTGTGCTGCGCGACTTCGTGCCCGGCGCGTTGATGGTGGCCGGGCTCGGCTGGTTTTTCGGCCCGATTGCCGGCGTGGTGTACGCCGCAACCCTGGCGACGTTCGGACTGGTACGGCGCTGGCAGTCCCGGCCACGGGTGTCTTGGGAAGAGAGCCGACCTGCCGTGAAAGTCGGCGTGACGATCCTCGCAATTGTGGTGCTGGCCCTCGTGCTCGGCGTGTTCAAGGTGGTCGCCAGCCAAGGCACGGTCAATCGCAATCAGGGTCTGCAACCCTGGACCGAACGCCTGTGCAGCCGCGTGCCGGCCACCACCGCCGAATGCAGCGCACCGGCCACCGTTGAACAGTGGTACGGCAAGGAGGCGCGTCCATGAGCACCCGAGTGATGTTTTGCGTCGGTATCTTCTTCGCGCTGGTGGTGATGGGCCTTACAAGTGCGACACGCCCTTTCCTCCAGCTCGATCTCTGGCTGGACGGGCGCGATGCGCCGGTCACCGCTCAGGCCAATGCCCTGAGCCCGGTGATCGCCTGCGTCAACCGGATCGACGTGCAATGGCGAGCGGCCTACGACCGCTACAAGAATCCTCAACCGCCCTTGCCTCGCGACCAGCGCTGGTTGAAGAGCCTCAAGGATTTCGACGACAGTGACGCGTTCAATGTGCGCGACATACAGCGCGATGTCTGCGGTCAGGGCCTCACGGAAAAACTCGAACTGTTGGCCTGGCAACCCGAGCTGGCGCGACAGGCCAACGAGTATGTCCGGGCGCTGAATCACGTCACGACGACCATTCTTCCAACGCGTTTTTACCGAGAGGCGAGTTTCATCTCCGGGTCGCAACAGCCCTCTCCTGGAGAACTGGCGGCGATCGAGCGCGTTTCACAGGAGTACATCAGCGCCTCGACGGCTCTGCGGCAAAGCCTGCTGCCGCTCGACGCCGCGCAGCGTCCCGAACAGCTCAAGCTGATCGAAGCGCGTCTGGGCAGGGACATTCACTGGGACTTGCTGGCGTACATGATTCAGGCGCGGGAGACCGTCGACGTGCTCGACGAAGCGATGAAAAACCGCACCCTGACCCCGAAATTGCTGGCCGACACCACTGCAAAGCTGCAACAGGCGTGGAACCGTCGCGAACCCTGGCTCGCGCCGCGCACGGGTGGATTCCAGAACAAGACCGATGCCGCGCGGGATCTGTGGCTGCGCATTGGCGAGCCGGGGCAAAACTATCTCGAAGCGTTGAATACCCTGCTGGCAGACTGGCAGAACCACGCACAGCCTCAGCGCCTGAGCGAGGACTATTACGCCGTGACGCGCAGTTACGACGGCTTGCTCAGCCATTACAACCGACTGGCGCGCGCCAGCTTCTGACGCAGCACACACGCCGGATCGCCCTTTGGGGCGACCCGGTGTGCCGGTCTTACTTGGCCTTGAGCTTGAGGTAAGACTGATGCAGATCCGACGCCCAGCCATCGATCACGCTTTTCACGTCATCGGCCTTCATCACCTGCGAATCGTTTTCCAGCGGTTTGCCGGTGCCCTTGCGCACCACCTGCGCCGCCACTTTGTTGGTGCCGCCATCGAGGAACACCGCTTCGGTCGCCAGGGTGGTTTCCTGATCGCGAATGCCGCTGGCGGTGCTGACCGCTGCGGCGACCAGGGCAATCGGAATCACTTCATAGGCATGCAGGCCTTCGGTCTTGCTGCTGACGGCGGTGATGGCCGCGCGCACCACGATCACACCCGGTCCGGGGCCTGAGGCCAGTGGCAGGGATTTGCCCAGCTCACGCTTGAGCGCCTGATCGTAGTAGCTGGTGATGCCGTTGAGGGTCTGCTGCGGAATCTTCACGGTGGGTTGCGGTTTGGGATAGAGCTGGGTCGGTTCGACGTAGACGCTGGTGAATTTGCCGATGTCGATTTTCGGGTCGATCCAGCGCATCACTTCGGCCCCCGACGGGGATTTGGCCTCCCTGAGCTGACTGTAGTCCTTGAGGAAGCCTGAGTACTCGTCGGGTGCGACGGTTTTGCTGGAGCAACCCACTACGCCCAGCGTGGCAATGCACAGGGTGCTCATCATTACGGCTAGCTTCATGCTGTAACTCCTGTCGGAAGGCCGGATTTATTGCATTGGGGAGTTACAGGTATAGCTAAAACCACGCCGATTGCGATCCAAAAACACAATATTCACATCACACCGGCCCCGCTCATTTGACAGATACGGATGAGGCGGCAAAGCTGCATCAAGCTTGAACGCGCGCCCGACGGCAAATGCACCTGGACTACGGAAGTCGCAATGCCCAAGCATAAAAATAAAGCTGCACCGCTTCAGCCTGATGCTTCACCGACCTCACTTTCACGTTACCTGTTTCCCGTTTCCATTGGCGTGCTGCTGGCGGCAGTCGCGGGGATCGGCTGGTTTCTGTTCAGCCCCGCGCCGATGCCGGTCAAACCGGTTCCCGTGAGCGCCCCGGTTGCTGCGCCGGCCAAACCTGCACCCACCGTGGCGACAGCGCCTGCGAGCATGGTCGACGAGCAGCAATGCCAGGGTTGTCACAGCGAGCAGGTCAAGGATTGGCAAGGCTCTCATCACCAGTTGGCGATGCAACCGGCAAACGCTGAAACCATGCTCGGCGATTTCAACAACATCGTTTTCAAAGCTGAAAACGAGACCACCCGTTTCTCGCGCAAGGGCAATGATTTCTGGGTCAACACGCCGGGCATCGACGGCAAGAACGCCGACTTCAAGGTCGCCTACACCTTCGGCATCGCCCCGCTTCAGCAATACCTGATCGAAGTCGGCGAAGGCCGGTTGCAGGCGCTCGGTGTGGCCTGGGACACAGAGAAAAACCGCTGGTTTCACCTCTACCCCGGCCAAGGCGTGAGCTTCAAGAATCCGCTGCACTGGAGCAAGCCCAGCCAGAACGCCAACTTCATGTGCGTCGAGTGCCACACCACCGGGTTCAAGCGTAACTTCGATGCGGCCAGCAACACCTTCGCCAGTCAGTGGAACAGCCTCGGCGTCGGCTGCCAGGCCTGTCACGGTCCGGCGTCGAATCACCTGGAATGGACGGCGAAGAAAACCGACCTGATCCACGCCGGGTTCGCCGTCGATCTCAAAGACAAGAACGCCACCGTCGAGATCGAAACCTGCGCCCGCTGTCACGCTCGCCGCGCACCCTTGGGCGATGGCTACACCGTCGGCAAACGCTTGATGGACGATTACCTGCCGAGCGTCCTCACCCGCGAGCTGTATGCGCTGGACGGCAAGATCAAGGACGAAGTGTTCGAGCACGGCTCCTTCGCCCAAAGCAAAATGTTCGACAAGGGCGTGCGGTGCAGCAACTGCCACAACCCTCACAGCACCGAACTGAAAGCGCCGGGCAACGCGGTGTGCCTGCAATGCCACAACACCGCTGGCAAAACCTCCGTCGAAGGCGTCGACGGCAAGGGCCTGCAAGCGAAGAACTACGACAGCATCGAACACACTCGCCACACGATGGGCCAGCCCGGCTCGCAATGCGTGGATTGCCACATGCCCGGCAAGTTCTACATGGGCAACGACTTCCGGCATGACCACAGTTTCAGCATCCCCAACCCCGAACGCGCGCAGAAGCTCGGCACGCCGGACGCCTGCCTGACCTGCCACCAGGGCAAGGCCGGAGACAGGGTCATCGCGCAGTTCAAGTTGTGGAAAGCATCCGACGCCCCGCAAGCGCCGCGATACGACGAAAGCCTGTGGCTGATTCGCAACGGCCAACCGGGTGCTGCGCAGGCGCTGTATGAGCAGTTGCAGCGCAGCAATCTGCCGGCGATCCAGCGGGCGACGTTGCTCGCGGAATTGCCGCTCTATCCGAGTGAAGAAGCCTTGAAACTGGCGACGACTGATCTGAAAAACCCGGCGCCGCAGGTTCGCGAAAACGCCGTGCGGGCGATCAGCGCGTTTCTGCCGCCGCCGGAGCGTTTATCGCTATTGGCACCGTTGCTGGGCGATCCGGTGAAAGCGGTGAGAATCGCTGCGGCGCGGGATCTGCTGAGTGTCGCCCGCAATGGTCTGGGCTCGGCTCAGGCCAATTGGGAGGCGGCAATTGCCGAGTACGAAGCCGTGCAGAAGAGCCTGGCCGAACGGGCCGAGGCCAATTTAAATCTGGCGATGCTCTATCAGGCCAGCGGTCGCAGTTCGGAGGTTGAAGGCCTGTTGCGCACGGCCCTGAAACGCGACCCGGATTTCTACCCGGCGCTGGTCACGCTGGTGCAATGGCTGGAGGCCAACGGGCGCGTTCCCGAGGCACAGCAACTGCTGGATGAAAGCCTGACGGAACATCCGGATGCTGCCCTGTTGCAGCACACCCGAGGTCTGTCGTTGATCCGCGCCGGCAAGCCGGCCGACGCCATGTCGCCTCTGCGCAAGGCTGCACAACTGGAACCACAGAACGCGCAGTACGGTTATGTGCTGGCGGTGGCGCTGCACGAAAGTGGCAAGGTTGATGAGGCGTGCGCGCAGCTGGAAGCGCTGCTCAAGCAGCAACCGGCGAACCGCAATGCGCGGTTGTCGCTGATTCAGTGGTATCTGGACAGTGGACAGGAGCCGAAGGCTCAGGTGGTGTTGCAGGGGTGGAAGAAGCTGAATATGGGGGATCCGGCGTTGAAGTGATTGGCTGGAGATTGCTGCCCCCTCACCCTAGCCCTCTTCCAGGGGGAGAGGGAACCGATTGGGGGATATTGGAGAGGTCCACCGACTTGAACGATCTGCTTTGAATCCATAATCGACCAAATCTCACAGGTCGATGTATTCAGCCGTACAACTCGGTCGGCTCCCTCTCCCTCCGGGAGAGGGCTGGGGTGAGGGAGCTTTTGACTTTTCACCAGCTCGAAGTCTCCCCACTCCTCAACGCCATCTCCCGCCGGCTGTTCGCCCGCATCGCCTTGATCAGCGACACCGTGCCCACCAGCAGAATCGCCGCACCAAACAGGAAGTCGATGTTGTACAGCTGGAAATCCTGCACCGGCCCCACCAGCACCGTGCGCACTACGCCGATGCCCACCAGGGTTGCGAGGAAGTCGATCCCCGGCTCATCGCGGTAGAACACCAGCAACAACGGCAGGCACAGCACCAGCAGCATCAACAGCACCACAACCTTGAACGAGCCTTTGCGCTCGACGCTGAACGCGCATTCGTGTGGGCCGTAGGCCTTGTAGTCCTCGTCGCGGATCATCGAGTTTTTCTCGTTGATGTAGTCGGCGCGGTTGTATTTCTGGATCGGCGTGAAGGTGTTGGACATCTCCATCAGCGTGGTGATGTTCTTGAAGCGCAGGTCAATGCGCTCGCTGCCCTTGAGGTAATACAGCACCGGTTTGTAGCCGTAGCGATAGGTGTCGAAGGGAAATTCGGTGACCCGGCCCTGAACGCTGATCGGGCGCGATTCGAGTTTGGCGAAGGCACTCTTGTCGGTCGAGGCGAGGTTGCGGCTCAGGGGCAGGACTTTCACCTGTTCGAGGAAGATCGGCGTGACGCCAAACGACCACTGCAACGGTTCCAGGCGCAGACGCAGTTCGTTGCGGCCCAGGTCATAGCGGTTGAAGGTACGTTCGGAGACCACTACCGCGCCGCTGAGCATGAACTCGCCGCGCAGGTTGTTGGTGATGCGCAGGGTCAGTTGATCCTTGCCCAGCAACGCCGCTTCGGTATTCGGCGGCGTGCCGCACCACGCAGTACTTTCGCCGACGCCACCGAGCTGACCGCCGCGGTTTTCGTTGAACACATAGATGTAACCGGCCCACAGCGTCACCATCAGCAGCAACGCGGTGATGCCCAGAATTTTTTTGCCCGGACTCACTGATCAGACTCCCTTCTTCGTTCCGTCGTCCAGCCGAAAACCCGCTGGCGACGGGGACTCTACCAAAAGGCCACCATCGACCCAAGGAAAAATCCCCGATTCATCGGGGTTCTAAGGGTTTCCCCTGCATCACCTGCGCCGGAACAGCGGCCGCGGCTCGATCGCCGAGCGCCCGTACAGCACGCTCATCCCGGCCAGGCCCTTGAGCGCATCCTCGGCGGATTTGTCCTCGCGCACGGCGAAACTGTCGAAACCGCACTGACGCATGTGGCTGAGCTGGTCGCGCAGCACATCGCCAATCGCCCGCAACTCGCCTTTCCAGCCGAAACGGCTGCGCAGCAGATACGCCTGGCTGTAGGCGCGGCCGTCGCGAAAGCTCGGGAAGTCGAGGGCGATCAGTGGCAGCGAGGTCAGCCAGGGCAGCAGGCTTTCGACGCCATCGTCCGGGCCGAGCCAGACCGCGTGAGTCGAGGGCGATTCGAGCCAGTGGGCCAGCGGCAGAATCAGCATTTCAGTGCTGTCAGCCGTTTCAGGCGAGCGGATCAGCGTCCACGGATCGTCGAGCACAATCCGCGCCCCGCTCTCCTCCATCCGCAGCAGGTTGTTCATGCCGACACCTCCAGCGCTTTCGGGTAAACCCGTTCCTTGAACGGCTCCAGCCCGATGCGCGCCACGGTATCGACGAACAATTCTTCTGCTTCGCGGTAACGGACAAAGGTGCCGATGATCCGCTCGATCACCTGCGGCACTTCGGCGGCGCTGAACGACGGGCCGATGACTTTGCCCAGTGCGCTGTTCTTGCCCTGCGCCCCGCCGAGGGTGATCTGGTACCACTCGCTGCCGTTTTTATCGACGCCGAGAATCCCGATGTTGCCGATGTGGTGATGGCCGCAGGCGTTCATGCAGCCGGAAATGTTCAGGCTGATATCGCCTAGATCATGCAGGTAATCGAGGTTGTCGAAACGCGCCTGAATCGCCTGGGCAATCGGGATCGATTTGGCGTTGGCTAGCGCACAGAAGTCGCCGCCGGGGCAGGCAATGATGTCGGTCAGCAGACCGACGTTGGCGGCGCCCAGCCCCTGCTCTTTCGCCAGTTGCCACAGTGCATACAGCTCGGACTTGGGCACGTCCGGCAGGACGATATTCTGCTCGTGGGCGATACGGATTTCACCGAAACCGAAACGCTCGGACCAGTCGGCAACCGCCAGCATCTGTAAACCGGTGACGTCCCCCGGTGGCGAGGCCAGACCCGGTTTGGTCGACAGCACCACGCTGGTGTAGCCCGGCACTTTGTGCGGTTGCACGTTGCGCGCGACCCAACGGGCGAATGCCGGGTTGTCGGCCAGGTGCGTGCCGAAATCCAGATCGGTGCCCGCCAGCGCGCGATAACTCGGCGGCACGAAAGCACTGGCGACCCGCTGGTATTCATCTTCGGTCAACTGCGCGGGGCCGTCCTTGAGGTGTTGCCATTCCTCCTCGACTTCCTTGGCGAACGCTTCGATGCCCAGCGCCTTGACCAGAATCTTGATCCGCGCCTTGTACTTGTTGTCGCGCCGGCCGTAGCGGTTGTAGACCCGCAACACCGCCTCGACATAGGACAGCAAATGCTGCCACGGCAAGCCGTCGCGAATCTGCAAACCGAGGATCGGCGTGCGTCCCAGACCACCACCGACGATTACCCGCAACAGCATCTGGCCGTCACGGCCGGGGTAAAGATACAGGCCGATGTCGTGCATCATGATCGCCGCGCGGTCCTGCTTTGCCGAGCAGATGGCGATCTTGAACTTGCGCGGCAGGAACAGGAATTCCGGGTTGATCGTCGACCATTGCCGCAGGATCTCCGCCAGCGGACGCGGGTCGATCAACTCATCCGCCGCGACTCCGGCGAAGGCTTCGGTGGTGATGTTGCGCACGCAGTTGCCCGAGGTCTGGATCGCATGCATGTTGACCTGCGCCAGACGTTCGAGAATGTCCGGCACTTCGTGCAGCTCGATCCAGTTGAACTGCATGTTTTGCCGGGTGGTGAAGTGGCCGTAACCACGGTCGTAATCCCGGGCGATGCTCGCCAGTGTGCGCATTTGCCCGGCGCTCAATGTGCCGTAGGGAATCGCCACCCGCAGCATGTAAGCGTGCTTCTGCAGGTACAGGCCGTTTTGCAGGCGCAGCGGCAGGAATTCCTCTTCGCTCAACTCCCCGGCCATGAAGCGCTCGACCTGATCGCGAAACTGCGCAACGCGCTCGAACACCAGCGCCCGGTCGTAATCATCGTACTGGTACATCGGCTTACTACCTCGTCAGGAACTTGCACGGATTCCGCAGATTTTCCCTGACTATGGACGAACGGCGCAGTGCACAACAGATTCACCTGAACGCATAAAAACCGTATCAGGGCGCGGCAGATGGCCGCAGGCAGCGCTTCGATCTGATCCGCATAAATGAACAATTCCTGAGCCTGTTTTGTTTCCGGTGGGGTTTCTACAGTGCAGCTCGTGCCAGACCGGGTGGCCTGGCAAGACTTTGCAACCGTGGAAGAACTGACCATGAGCACAGCAACAATCGGACAGGCTTATAACTACAAGGTCGTCCGCCAATTCGTCATCGCGACTGTTTTCTGGGGTGTCGTGGGCATGGCGATGGGGGTATGGATCGCCTCGCAACTGGTATGGCCGGATATGAATCTGGACCTGCCGTGGACCACCTTCGGCCGCTTGCGACCGTTGCACACCAGCCTTGTGATTTTCGGCTTCGCCGGCAGCGCGCAATTCGCCGCCAGTTACTACGCCGTGCAGCGGACCTGTCAGGTGCGGCTGTACTCGGACAAACTCGCCGCGTTCACCTTCTGGGGTTGGCAATCGGTGATCGTGATCATGCTGGTCACCCTGCCGATGGGCTACACCACCACCAAGGAATACGCCGAGATCGAGTTCTCCGGCGCAGTGTGGATGGCCGTGGTCTGGGTCGCATACGCCATCGTGTTCTTCACCACGGTGGTGCAGCGCAAGACCAAACACATCTACGTCGGCAACTGGTTCTTCGGCGCGTTCATCCTGGTGATCGCCATGCTGCACGTGGTCAATCACCTGTCGATTCCGGTGGACTGGTTCAAGTCCTATCCGGTGTATTCCGGCGCCACCGACGCCATGGTGCAGTGGTGGTATGGGCACAACGCGGTGGGGTTCTTCCTGACCACCGGGTTCCTTGGGATGATGTATTACTTCGTGCCCAAGCAAGTGAATCGGCCGGTGTACTCGTACCGGTTGTCGATCGTGCATTTCTGGGCGCTGATCACCCTGTACATCTGGGCCGGCCCGCACCATTTGCACTACACCGCGCTGCCGGACTGGGCGCAGTCGCTGGGCATGGCGATGTCGCTGATCCTGCTGGCCCCGAGCTGGGGCGGGATGATCAACGGGATGATGACTTTGTCCGGCGCCTGGCATCAGTTGCGCACCGACCCGATCCTGCGCTTCCTCGTCTTGTCGCTGGCGTTCTACGGCATGTCGACCTTCGAAGGCCCGATGATGGCGATCAAGACCGTCAACGCCCTCTCCCACTACACCGACTGGACCATCGGCCACGTACACGCCGGCGCCCTCGGCTGGGTGGCGATGATCACATTCGGCGCGACCTATCACATGGTGCCCAAGGTCTTTGGCCGCGAACGGATGCACAGCACGCCGCTGATCAACCTGCACTTCTGGCTGGCGACCATCGGCACGGTGTTGTACATCGCGTCGATGTGGGTCAACGGGATTACCCAGGGCCTGATGTGGCGGGCGATCAACGAGGACGGCACGCTGACCTATTCGTTTGTCGAGGCACTGCAAGCCAGTCATCCGGGGTTTGTAGTGCGGTTTGCCGGCGGGATGTTCTTCCTCAGCGGCATGTTGCTGATGGCCTATAACGTGTGGCGCACGGTGCGGGTGGCGGATGTTGCGATTGCCCACCGTGAGGCGCAGATCGCCTGATCAAGGGAGCCGGTCATGTTCGATGTTTTCTTGAATGTGTTGGGTGTGTTGTTTTTGTGGCTGGCGGTTGAGTACTGCTTGCGGCATGAGACGAGCGAGAGCCTTGATGAGGCGAGTCTGACGCCGTTTGCGGATGATCCGGAGGTGGCTCGGCGGGTTGAGCTGGCTACGGGTAAAACCGTGAAGGCGGTGGCGCCGGAGGTGGCGAAGCCGGGGTGGGTGAATCTTGAGATGTGAGGTGTGTCAGGAGCAGCCCCCTCACCCTAGCCCTCCCGAAACGTCGGACCGCCCGGAGGGAGAGGGAACTGACCGAGTTGTTTATCCGAAATACATCGACCTGAAATATCGAAGGTGAATGCAATATCAACAACGAAGAACTGCCCTTTCCCCGTGAACTGAGTTTTTGACAACCACGAAGATCTGCTCCCTTTCCCCCTCGCCCCCTTGGGGGAGAGGGTTGGGCGGGCGGCGTTCCGATGAGGGGGTTGCTCTTGATCTTAGGTGCGGTCGCGAGGGATGAGGCTCTGTAACTGCTGCGCGAGGAAATTCGCATCGAAGGCAAAGGTGTCGGGATCCTTCAACCCATTAGTCTTACGCCACTGCCAATCACCATTGGGCAACCCCACCAACGAAACACTCCCATACCGCGCCGCCGTCAACCCCATCACCGCCAGCGAAATCTGCCCGCCACTGCCCATCACATCCGGCACAAACTCCACCGGTTTGCCGGCAATCACGATGCTCAGCTTTTCAGTCTTGAAGGTTGACGTCTCAACCGGAATGCTCGGCCCAAACGCCACATAAGCCTCGCGACTCACCTCCAGCAACCCCGGCGCCTGCACCGGTTCCAACCATTGCTGAATCTGTCCGAACAACTCAGTGATCCGTGAAGCCCAGGTCACCGATTGCGTCTCGAACAGTTGCTTTTTGTGCGCTTCGCTGTCGGCATAGTGGCGAAGCATTTCGCCAAGTTGCTGTACGTCGTCCATTGCGGTGTTCCCTCAAGGAGCGGTGCTGCGGACGTCGAGCATGGCAGATGCCGATGACGACCGTGCAAGTCATTTGCCTGCACGGCCGCCTGATCGGCCATTGACGGACAGAAGGTCAGCGCTTGCGCAGACGCGCCATGCTCAGGGTGTCGACCCATTGCCCGTCACGCACGGCGTAATCGCGGAACAGACCCTCGTTTTCGAAGCCGAACTTGCGGTAGAGACCGATGGCCGCTTCGTTGTCGGCGTACACCGAAAGCTCGACCCGGTGCAGGTTCATCCAGTTGTCCGCCACGTCCAGCGCCGCCGCCAACAGCTTCGAACCGACACCCTTGCCCTGCCACGCCACCGCAACGGCCATGCCGACACTGCCGGCATGGCTGCGACGAATCCGCGAAAAAGCCTCCAGCCCGAGATGCCCGATCACCGCACCTTGATGCAGCGCCACCAGTTTCACCATCCGTTCGTTTTCGGGCATCAGCCGTTGGCGCCAGATCTCGGCAGACTGAAACGGCATCTGCAGCACCTGCCGGGTCACGGCCGGGTCGTTGTAAAGTGCGGTGACGCCTTCGACGTGGGATTCGCTGAAACGTTCGAGGTGAATGGCGGGGTTGTGCTCAGGCATGAAAGATCCCTCCTGGATCAGTGCGTGGCCGGTCACTGTAAACCGCTTCTTCACGGACTCGCCATGACTGTTTAAAGCCGTTGATCGAAACTTCCGGCAAGCCACAACGGCTTGCGCCTTTGCCTACGCATCCGCCAGAATCCGCCGGCTTGTGCGCCTTGAGGGTGGGCTCTATCGTTTCCGGGTCGTTGATGAATCAGCGATCGGGTTTAGCAGCTCGGCAATTCTCAAGGCACGCTGGTTTCGCCATTTCTGTTTTATGGCGGCTTGCGTGGGGCACTTCGGTGCGCCGGGATCCTTGAGCCTGGTCTGCTAACCCGCGTACAGCCGCCACCTCATTCGTTTAGCAGCGATGGATGACGGCTCCATATCTCAAGGAGCTTCACCATGATCAAACCAACACCCAACCCACCCGAAACCGACACCACCTCGCCCTACGAAACCCTCGACTCCAAGACATTCCACGAAGCCGCCGAACGCGCCCTTGATCACTAACTCAATCCGTTGCTCCCCCGAAAACCGCTGCTCAAACCCAACACCCGCTACCTCATCGCCCCCGGCATCGACAGCGAAGAACTGCTGGCCGACGCCTGCGAAACCCTGACCTGCGCCAAAACCATGGCCACCGACTTCGCCGGGTTGGTGGACGGCTCGCAGCGGCATGTGCTGCTGGGCATTGCGCAACTGATCATGCTGGGCGAGCTGGCGGTGAACCGGGCGCTGGATAACCTGGACGTGGCGGCAGAACCTCGGCCCTGAGTGCTGAATCCGAAACGGCCCCTTTGCGGGGCCGTTTTTGCATCTGCAGGAAAGCCGTTCGCCGATGACCATTCGTCTTGAAACCACGCTCCCCTGTCAGATCTGACAGGTGACGATGCTCTGCTTTCACGGTGTCATGAACCTCGCCCCGAAGAGGGCTTCCCACCGTACGCCTGGAGAAGAGCATGAACATCAACGTCAATTCGACACAGATCAACGACTTGCTCAAGCTTTATCCGATGGCTGTCCCAGGCGCAGAAGAAAACCTGCAACCGCCAGGGGCCTACCATCTCGGCATTCCCGAAAGCATTCATTCGCCCTCCACCAAACTCTTCATGGTGATCGACCCGGTCATGTTGTTTTCCTCTTCTCTTGCCATCGGTGACTCCGTAAGACTGTGGGTCAACGACCAGGCAACCTCCGTGATCGAGACTGTCAAGCCGGGCAAAGAAAACGACCGCATCTGGATGGAGTTGCCATGGGGATGGTTGGTTGATGGCCTCAATACCCTGCACTACGAAGTCACTGAAGTCAGCGGTAATAAAGATAAATCCGATCCGATACTGAAGGTGCTGTTCAACAACCCGGTCTCCGGCATCACGGTCAGCCATCCGGCCAGCATCGGCCCGGGGCAGCCGGCCACGTTCACTTTTACGCGCAGCAAACCGCGCGAATATGACGTGCTGACGCTGACCGTGGGGACATGGAGAAAAACCATCCCCTACGTCCATCCTTCCAACCCGGTGACCTACACCCTGACGGCCACTGACCTTCAGCAGATCGGTGACGGCACCCATCAGGTATACGCCAAGGTGGTCGATCAGTTGAGCAACAGCAATGTGTCGCCAACGACTTCAATCACCATTACCGCCAAACAGAAAGTCTATAACCCGCCGATCATCGTGGAGGCGGAAGCAAACAAGAGAGTGCTGGACGTTCCAGCGTTGGCGGGAAAAAACGCCACAATTCATGCGCTGACCTGGACGGATATGGTTCCCGATCAGCCGTGCTGGCTGGAACTGCTGGGCTTCAAACCCGACGGCACCGTGCACAATTTGAAACTCTGGAACGGCTTTCCAGCAAGGAGCAATCCGACATGGATCAGCTCGGGCAGATACGTGCAAACCGTGGTCAACAGCTATCTGGCGCAGCTGGGCGATGGCACTAAGCTGACGGTGCAGTTCCGGGTCTCGGAAGACAAGAGCAACGACTATGATACGGCGACGAAGTTTGTGGATCAGGTGTACTCCGTCAAGGCATCGAGTGTCACGATTACTTCGTATAGAGACTCGGCCAACACCAGCGTGTCCAACGGAGGCTGGACCTACGAGACGGGAGGCACATTGACCGGTACCGCAGGCAGCAACCAGCAGGTGCAAATCCTGCTCAACGGCACAGTTCGACAAACCGTGACTGCCAACGCCGCCGGAATCTGGACCTACAGCATCTCCGGGCTGGCGGTTTTTGCTCATATCTTCATTGCCAGGCCATTGCCCGCCGGCGCTGATTCAGCGCAATGGCTACTTCATGTCAGGTCGGAGTGGCAAGATCACTACACCTCACTTGCGAGCGGCTACAACGGCTGGATCCTGCATAACGCGGCCCGCTCCGGCTATATCCGGATTCACGCAGGGGTACAGGCGTTTTTCAACTTCACAGATCAAGGTTCGATTACAGGATTTGCCGGGACGGTGATGTACCACGATTTCGATTGCCTGCCGGGAAACTATTCCTTCCGGGTGCAGGCCTGCCATGTCGCCGACAGTCCTGCGTCTGGTTTATTGAATCCGATCCTGCAACTGCAATGCGGCATCGCGGGTGGCAATGGTGCCGTACGCGAAATACCGAAGACTGGTATCTGGTACGACTTTTTGCTCGACATCAACGTCCCTGCTCGCCGCATCGTCCGGTTCTACATTCAGAACCATCAAGATAATGGTCACGGTAATGACTTAGGCCTTCGCAACATCAGCGTGATCCGCAACGGTGGCGGTGGCGGCATAATGGGGGCGCTGAATGAGGCCCCGCTCTACAGCGGCCCGACACTGCCACCGCTGCCTCTGGTATGACGCACGCGAAAAAGGGAACGGATTTATTAAATTAAGTCCGTCCTTTTTACGCGGTTATTCAAACCACTCCTGTCGCTCATTGAAGGTGCGTTGAATCAACTCAACCAACACCTGCACCTCCCCAACCGCCTGCGATCCACTGTTCACCGCCAACCACGCCTGCAACCGCATCGCCTCGTCAAACAACCCCGGCAACGCCACCAACCCGCGATCAAACCGGCTCATGTACATCGGCAGCAAACCAATGCACGCGCTGCACCGGATCATCTCCAGCATCAGTTCGTAAGACTGCATCTGCACCACCCCGGCCAACCGCTGTTCAACCAGTTCATTCCACGGTCGAAAGCTGTCGATCTGCCGGTCATGCTGCCATTGCACCAGCATGAAATCGGCGAGGTCATCCGGACTTTCTGGCCGTGCAGTCACACGGGAGTAGCGTTTGGCGATGTGCGGCTGGTATTCCAGTTTTGCGAGGCGTTGCGGTTCGCTGGTGGCGAAGGTCGGGCCCGGATGCGGGGTGTCGCCGTGGGCGAGCCAGAGCACGATGTCGGCGCTGACGGCGCGCAGGGCCAGTTCGCTGTCGAGGGCGATGATCTCGAGGCGCACGCTGGCGTTGCGGCGCAGCAGTGCGATGAGGTCGCGGCCGAGGATGTCGTGCAAGATCGATTCGGCGACGGCCAGCCTTATCAGCGGTTGCTCGATTACCGGGAGTTTGCGTTCGTGAGCCAGCGCGATCAGTTGCGCCTGCAATTGCTGGCCTTCGCGGGTCAGGCTCAAAGCGCTGCCCTGAAAGCTGAACAGCGCGCATTGCAGTTGCTGTTCGAGTTGCGCCAGTTGTTTGCGCAGCAGGGTCGAGCGCACGTTGAGGCTGCGGGCTGCTTGCATGAAGCAGCCGCAGCGGGCGCTGACCAGAAAGTACTGCGCGACGTCGCCGTCGAGGGTCGCCGCTTGCGCCAGCCAGGGTTCGTCCTTGTCCTGAGGCCAGCGGAAATCGGCGCTGCTCTGTCGTGCTGCGGGTTCGGTGAATGACATCGATGACTCCCTGTCGATCTTTGTTTTAGTGTGCAGCGCTTAAGGTTTGGTCTCCAGCACCTTGTTGAGCTCGGCCCCGTCGATGCTCAGCGTCGCGGTGTTGAGCATGCCGTCCAGGTACGCCTGAGCAATCTGTTCCTGACGCTGAGCCCGCAAGGCCTGGGTCAGTTGATCGCGCAACTCGTCGAGGGTCGCGGTGCGGGCCGGTTGTTGTTCGGTGAGTTTGATTACGTGGAAACCGGCGCTGCTTTGAACGGGATCGGACACCGCACCAACCTTCAGCCGCGCCACCGCACCACGCACTTCCGGCACCAGTTGCTGCAACGGTTGCAGGCCGGTGTCGCCGCCGCGTTCGGCAGTCAACCGATCCTGGGAAAACTCCTTGGCCAGCGCTGCAAACTCCGCCGGGGTTGCCTGGGCTTTCTTGCTCAGATCCACCGCCTGCTTGCGCACCGCCTCAAGATTCTGCGGCTCATTCACCCCGAGGAAAATCTGGCTGACCCGATACAGCTCCGGCGTCTGCCAGTTGGCCTTGCCCGCGTCATACGCCTGCTGCAACTCGGCAGCGCTCGGGTAATCCGCCGGCACCTGACTCACCGACTGCAAATAATCGCGGAACACGATCTGCTCGGTGGCGGCACGGGTCTGCCGAACCACGTCCGGACGCTGCGCCCAGCCCTGGGCATCGGCCTGTTCCAGCACGGCTTTTTCGGCCAGGCGTGAACGTATCCAGCGCTCCAAGGCTTCACGATTACCGCGCAGTTGCTCGCGGGTTTGCGGTGGAACAGCCGCCAGCAACGCCTGCAATTCCTCCGGCGAAACCTGTTGATTACCCAACCGCGCCACCGCCGGCCCCGCATTCGTCGCAATCACCGGCGCCGGTTGCTGGGCGGCGACCGGGTCATTGCCCGGCCGCACCACCAGCGCCACGGCCACCACCAACAGCGCCACCGCAGCGGCGCTGATCACCATGGCAGGTTTCGTCACAGCGCGACTTCCTCTTGCTCAACCTTTGGAGCCTGTGCGGCAGCGGCGTTCTGGGTGAAATCACGCAGGTAAACGATGAATTCCTGCAACAGGCGATCCCACAGTTCCAGGTTGCCGCGCAGGTAATCGCTGCTGACGCCAGCGGCCACCACCACGTCCATTTCCATCACCAGAAACTCGCCCTGCAACGACAACCGGGCAAACCGGCGGGTTGCGTTCCACTGCTCGGCCACACCGGCCGGCAACTCGCCCTGCACGCGCAAGGCGCAGCTGAAGGTGAAGTCGACGTAGCTGCCCTGCTCTGCCACCGCCGGGTTGCCGAAACGCACGGCATAACCGATGCCCTGGCTGGCGCTGAGCAACTGGACGATGCCGTTCTGTTCGGTCTGGTTGACGCGGTAACCGGCGGCTTGCAGCACGTCAGTCAGAGATTGCGGGGATACGTGGGAGATCAATTGAGTCATTACTTCTTCCTTGTCCATGAGTCTTTTAATCAGTGCGCGATCGCGGCTTGCGGCGCATCGAATTGAGTCTTGTACAGTTCGTCGCCAAAGCCCTGAGCCAGCTCATCGAACTTGACCCGGGCGCTGCCGGCGAAGGGCTGGCGGATTTTCATCACCTCGGCCACATCGATGTTTTCGTAGGCGGTGAGGATCTGCTTGGCCACGCCGTACATTTGCTGATTCTTGACCGAACATTGCTGCACTTGTGTGTCACGTTCAGTCAATTGCGCTTGAAGCTTAGACCGTTCTGCCTCTTTGGCACGGGCCATGACCAACAACTCGTCATAGGCTTTCTTGAACTTGCCGGTCTGCTCGTTGCTGGCCGCGACTTGCGCCTGGGCCTGGCTGTGCAGGCTTTGCTGCTGCCCGGCCAGTTGCTCGGCGAGACCTTTGGCCTTGGCCAGTTCGGCGGTCAATTGCTTGATTTGCACCTGCGCAGCCTTGGCTTCGTTCTGCGCTGCCAATTGCGCGGCGCTGGCCTGGGCCTGCTGGCTTTGCAGGGTTTGCAGCTGCTGAGTGGTGCTGCGCAATTGCGTGCGCAGACGTTCCTCCATGCCTTCGGCGCTCGCCCCGGTGACGATCAACATGCCGAGCCCAAGCCATAAAAAGCGGATGTTCATAACCCTCTCCCGGCGCTTTAGAAGCGCGTGTTGATCTCAAGCTGCATGACGTCGATGTCGAACGGCGCGCCATACACCGCCTCCGAACTCAGCCAGCGGCCGGTGGCGTAGACGTTCTTCGCCAGACCGTAATTGCCGCCCAGGAAGTAGCCCTTGGCGTTGGTGCCGCCGAGGTGGAACGACGAATCGTTGAAGCCGTCCGGCAAGGCATCCGGCTGGATGTACTTGTAGCCGGCGAACAGGTTCCAGTCGCCCTGCTTCTTCAGCTCCAGCGCGTTGCCGAGGGTGAACTGGACCATCCAAGCGTTGGCGCCGCTTTCGATGTTGCCGTTGCTGTCGAGGTTGTTGACCAGTTGCCCCGCCGAACGCTTGCGCATGTCGCCTTCGTCGTAGCCGAGGTTGTGGATGTAGTTGCCCTGGCTGCGCAGCTTGAAGTCTTCCGGCAGGTCGGCGTCCCACACCACGTTCAGGTCGAGCAGGTTGAATTCGGACGCCAGGCCGACGAATTGCGGCTGCGGCGTGGTGCTCGGATTGAGCGGGTTCGGCGTGATGTCACGCAGCAGGAACACACTGTTGCCCTTCTGCATGAATGCCGCGCGGGTGCCGTCGCTGTCGCAGCCCGGTGCGCCGGCCCACGGTTCGCAGGGGCTGGAACGCTGGCCTTCGATGTCGTCGAAGCGGTAATAGGCCAGCGCGCCTTTCAAGCGGTTGTTGCTGTTGATCGCCCATTTGGCGCCGATCTGCGCGCCGTACAGCCATTTGTTGTCGCTTTCTTCCTTGTCGAAGCCGTTGCTGGTGGTGGTGTCGTTGGTGTAGTCCACCGGGAACGCGCCGACGGTGCCGAACACGCCCCAATCGCGGCTGAGCTTGTGGTCGAAAATCGCCGCCACGCCGTCGAAGTTCAGGTCGTTGGAATACAGCATGTCGGTGGACATGAACGGGTTGGCGAAGCGGCCACCGGTCAGGGTCAGTTCATCCGACGGCTTCCAGGTCAGGTAACCCTGATCGAGCCAGATGTCCTTTTTCGAGAAGCCGCCGCCGAGGTTCTGGGTGGTCGACACCGGGTTGTTGTCCGAGCCGGTGCCGATGCGGATGCCGGCGGTCCATTGCGGCGAAATCTCCGCTTTCATGCCCAGCCGGGCGCGCAGGCGGAACAGGTTTTCGCGGTCTTCGCGGGTGTTGAGCAACGGCGGCAACGCGGTGCTGCTGTTGGGGTTTACGTCGTACGGGCCGTTGTTGTTGAGCTTGGCGAAGTCGACGATTTCGTTGCTGTTGCTGCCCGAGTAGTAGCGCGATTCGTCACGCAGACGGATGTCGCCATCGAAGCTGATGCGCGACGCCCAGTCCGGGAAGGTATTGGGCGCGGCCCAGTTTTCCTGCTTGGCGGTGGCCATGACTTCAGCCTTGACCTGATCGCGGATCTGGTCGCGCACCGCAGCCGGCACGTATTGCACCCGCACATCGCCCGGTGCGGCGACCGGCCCGGCCGCCACGGCGGTGGACGCCGCAGCCTGTTTGGCCTGGGCCGCTTCGTTCTGGGCCTGGGCGATCAGTGCGTCGGCCTTGTCCTGTTTCAGAATGCCCTGCTCGACCAGCAAGCGGATCAGATTGATCGTGGCGTTCTCCGAGGGCGCAGGCGCTGCCGCGGCCTGACCGACCAGGGTCGCGATGACCATGCCGACCGCCAGGGACAATCGATTCACGTTGGAAATCATCTGCACACAACTCCTTTTCATACAGCTTTATGAATTCGGTTAACCCGGACGCCGCCCTTGCAGGGACATGCGCACAGGCAAGGTGATGGAGGCCGGTGGCCGCTCGCTTAAAGCAGGCGCATTGC
Organism: Pseudomonas fluorescens; assembly: GCF_030344995.1. GTDB lineage: Bacteria > Pseudomonadota > Gammaproteobacteria > Pseudomonadales > Pseudomonadaceae > Aquipseudomonas > Aquipseudomonas fluorescens_BF. The sequence continues at coordinate 3,196,627 of NZ_CP128260.1, read as the reverse complement.
GCAGCGCGGCGAGCACTTGCGTATCGATTTCGGGGTTGCCGCTGGACTTGATCAGCTCGACCCGGGTGATCTCGCCGACGCTGCTCAGCCACACATCGGCCTGCAACGAAAACGCGAGGTTGCGCAGGTCGGGGTTCTCGCGCAGCAGCTTCTGAAAAGTGAACGCGAGGAACTGGCTGTAGGTGCCGTTGCCCAGTCGCCCACCGCCGGAACCGGCCATGCCGCCGCCCTTGCCCGCGCCGATGTTGAAGGCGTCGCTGCCGCTCTGGGCGTCTCCGTCCATTTGCATCGGGTTGGCCAGGTCGTCCGCCGGTGATGGCGGTGCTTCTTCCTCGGGCTTGACCTCTTGCGGCTCGGGCGTTGGCTCGGGCTCGACGACTTTTTCTTCCACCGGGGTTTCCGGCTCCGGTGGTTTTTCCGGCGGCGGAGGTGGCGGTGGCGGCAACGGAATGATCGTCGGCACCTTCGGCGCTTCCCGGCGGATGCCGCTCATGTCGTTGGCCCACTGCCACAACAGGAATGCCGCGACGGCGCCCAGCAGCAGCCCGGCGCCCCACTTCACGTAACGCAGTGGCGACTTCTTCACCGGCAAAGGCTCGATTGGCAGTTGTGCAGTCATCACTCAGCCCTGCGTCGGTTTGCCGGTAACGAGACCGACCTGGGACAGTTCGAGCCGGCGCAGCAGATCCAGCACTTCGATGACCTTCTGGTATTGCACCGTGGCATCACCGCGCACGATCACCGGGAAGTCCGGGTTCTGCGCCTTCTCGATGCGCAGGCGTTCTTCCAGCTCCGGCAGGGTCACCGGGTAGGCATCAAGGAACACCTGGCCGCCGTCGTTGACCGAAATCGCCTTGGTCTTGGCCTCGGACAGCGACACGGCGGCGCTGGCCTTGGGCAAATTGATCTGGATCCCGGAGACCTGCGCGGTGGCGGTGAGGATGAACATCACCAGCACCACCATCAGCACGTCCACCAGTGGCGTGATGTTGATGCTGTCCACCGCTGCATCTTCGTCATCGTCGTGGGAGGCATTTACGGACGCCATGTCAGTGCTCCTCAGGCCGGTACGGAGTGGTTGGCGTGATGACCGCGCTGATGCGCCGCTTCACTGGACTGGCCTTCACCGTGCATTTCCGCCAGACGGGTGATGAACTCGTCGACGAAAACGCGCATGTCGGCGCTAACTTCCTTGTTGCGGGTGATCAGGCGGTTGTAGCCAAACAGCGCCGGGATCGCGACGAACAGGCCCATGGCCGTGGCCAGCAACGCGGCCGCCATACCCGGCGCGATGGCGTTGATGTTGACGTCACCGGCCATGGCCGTGCCGAGGAACACCACCATGATCCCCAGCACGGTGCCGAGCAGGCCGATGTACGGGCCGCCGGCGATGGCGTTGGACAGGGTCGATAGTTTCGAGCTGAGTTGCTGGTTTTCACGGGTGCGCACGCCGTCCATGGAGCAGCGGATGGCTTCGATGGTCGCGGCGGAGACGGACGAGGTGTCGGCCCCTTGCTCGCGGCGGGTGCGGATCTCTTTCACCGCCACTTGGTACAGACGCCACAGCGGCGAGTGCTGCAAACGCTGGGCGAGTTGGGTGTCGTCGGCGAACATTTCCAGGCGAGTGCCGACCTTGGCGAACTGCTCACGGAAGTCTTCGTTGGCGGCAGTCACGCGGCTGAGGGTGCGGTTCTTGCGCAGCATGATGATCCACGACTGGAACATCATCAGCACCAGCACCGCGATGATCACCCAGGCGTCCACCGGCACCGCGTTGAGCAGGAAGCCGAGGCTGCCGAAACCGAAGCCGGACTGTTCTTCATCGACGCCATAGGCGACCAGTTTTGACTCGGCACCCTGGGAAGTGGCGTCGGCCAAAAGCAGCGGCGCCGGGCGGGCGACTTTCGACAGACGCAGTTCGTCGATGGCACCTACGAATGGCTGGAAAGGACCTTCGTGCAGATCGGCACCGATGGCCATCACCGAGTTGAACGCCGGCATCGCCTGAGCCAGTGCCGCGCCTTCGCGACCGTTGATGTACAGCGTCACTTTCGCGCCTTCGGCGGTCAGGGCGACGTGCTGCCATTGACCCGGATTCAGCGGTTGCGTGGCGACGGCGCGCTGGCCGTCGATTTCCACAAATGGCACGCCCTGATTCACACCGACCAGCAGGCTGTTGGCGCCTTCGCGGCGGGCCAGGATCAGTTGCTCGCCGTTGGCCTGATCCAGTCGCAGCCATGCACTGAAGGTGAAAGCGCTGCCGGCGTTGTGCTGCAGCGACGGACTGGCCGGCAGCAGCAACGGCTGACCGCTGAACTGCAAGGCCCGCCCTACTACGCCGTCAATCGCGGCGCCGGTCGCGCTCTGTGCGGTGTTGCCGTAGGCGGTGGTGTCTTTCGCCGGGGTGCCGGTGGCGCCGTCGAAGTGGTAGAGCGCGGTGTAATTCGGATCGAAGGTCAGTTGGCCGTTGCCGGTGGCCGGGGCTTTCTGGTTGCCGTAGTACATCCAGATGTCCTGGCGCTGACCGCCCTCGACATTCGGCACGTCGACCCAGATCAGCGCCATGCCCATCAGCGCGTCGAAGCTTTCGATCTGGTGATTGAGCACGGTCTTGTCATCGGCGGCGACGAAGCGCAGGTCCGAGCCGTCTTCTTTCACGCCATCAAACGTGAAGTTGCCGGTGTGCAGGCGTACCAGCAGCGCGGTGCGACCCAGGGCCTGATTGATCGCGGCGCCTTGCGGCGTGGTGTCGACGGCGATCTGTTTACGGTAATGCCAGTCGTCCTGCCACCAGGCCTGAGCCGTGGCCGGGAGCACGAAGCCCAGGCAGATCAACAACGAAAGGAATAGGCGCTGCATGGAAAGTGCTCCTTGTTAGAAAGTGGCCTGAAGGTTGAAGTGCAGGCGCGATTCCTGTTTCGAGGTGTTCGGCCCTTCGAGTAGCGGGTAGCCCCAGTCGAGGCTGCCGGACAGCCATTTGCTCAGGCTCGCGCGGGTGCCGAGGCCGACACTGGCCAAGGCGTAATTGGCGTCCTGGTCCGGCAGTTCGTCGCGCAGGTAGAGTTGCGCGCCTTCGGCGAAGGCGTAGAAGCGCCAGTCCTGCATCCAGCCGCCGACGTATTTGGCAAGCGACGGTGTGCGCAGCTCTTCGCTCAGCAGGAAGCCGTCATCGGCGGTGCGTTCGGCTGCCAGATAACCACGCACCGAAGTCGCGCCGCCGGCGGAAAATTGTTCGTTGGAAACCAGTGGCCCCGACGCCAGCTGGAACGCGGCTTTGCTCGCGCTCTGCCAGTCGCTGTCGAAGGTCCAGGTGAAATTGGTATCGCCCTTGAGCACGGCGAAACTCGGGTTGGCGCGGTAGCGTTTGTAGTCGAAGTCTTCGTCGGAGCTGCCGTAACCGAAAATGCTGCGAGTGGCCGCGACCAGGCTCAGGCCGAGGCCGAGCTGACTCTTTTCGCTGTAGCGATAGCCGTTGTAGGCGAAGGTGAACGGCGCGTATTTGAGCGGCACCTTGTCGCTTTCGCCGGACAGGGTCAGGCGTTCGTCGAAGTCCTTGAAGTCGACGCCGGCCGACAGCGAGTTCGACCAGTTGCCGCTGGACGGGATGGTGTAGATCGCCGACACGCCATAGGAATGGCCCTTGCCGAGCACATTGCTGCCGCCGATGGTGGCGACGTTGCTGTCGGACTGGTAACCGGAGAACTGCACGCTCCAGCGCTCGGTCAGCGGCGCGGTGTAGGAGCCGGACCAGACCTTGGCGTTGTCGGTTTCCTGGGGTGCGGTGAAGAACGTCAGGTTGACGCTGTGTCCCAATTGCCAAAGGTTGTTGTAGCCGAGGCTAGTGACGGTGCGCAGTTTTTCGGTGTCGGCGCTGTAGTCGTTGTTCAGGCCGACGCTGGCGGTCCACGGGTTCTGGTCTTCAACCTGCAAGTCCACGTCCATGGTGCCGGGGCGCTGACCTTCGCGCACCAGCGGCATCACCTGCCGGCCCGGGGTCTTGTTGAGTTGCGCCAGTTCGCCCTGGACTTTGGCGAAGTCCGGCACCTCGCCTTCCTTCAGCGCCGGGACGTTGTCGCGAATGTCCAGCGGCGAATAATGTTTGGCGCCGACCACACGGACCCGGCCGACCTTGGTTTCGCTGACTTGCAGATAGACGATGCCGTCGGCCACGGCTTGTTCTGGCAGTTCGACGAACACCGATTGGTAGCCGCGTTCCTGATAGGCCTTCTGCAAGGCATCCCGCGCGCCTTCGATGTCGCTCAAGGCTTTTTGCGGGCCGAGGAACGGGTACACCGCTTCTTCGATCGCCCGCGCATCGAGCACGGTGTTGCCGCGCACGAAGTATTCGTTGACGTCCACCAGACGCTGCGCCGCTGCGTTCCCGGCTTCATCGGCGAACGCCGGCTGCGCGCCGGCCGTCACCAGCAGCCAGCCCCACAGCGCCAGCCGTGACGTGAAAATCTGATCCACACTACCCCCTGAAATTCGCGATGACCTGTTGGCGCTCATGCGCCTTGCGTGTGCGTCAATGACTGGCGTTGTTAATTGCTGACGTGCGGGGCCCCGGTGTGTTTGCCCAGCCAGGTGTGCAGCAGCGCGAAGTTCAAGGAGAACTCGGGCATTTGCAGCAGCGCGCCACAGAACACTTCACCGATGATTTTCTGGATGAGCTGCACCGCGCGCGGCTCGTTGAGCAGCGTGGCGATGTCGCGACTGAGGACGTTGAAGCTCCAGACTTTCTGGTTCAGGCCCAGGCCGACGAACCAGCGGAACAGCAGGTTGTAATTGAGCTGTTCATAAAGCTGCTGCTCGCTGGGCACCGAATACAGCAGTTGCAGGAGCAGGATGTGCATGACCGTCTGCGGGGCGATCAGCATGCCGGGTTGGGCATTGAGGTCGTGCAGGAGGTCGCGGTGGGCGTCGAGCAGGTCATCGATCTGCGGGCGCAGCAGCACCAGCGAATGACCCGGCGGAATGTAGCTGGAAACCTCTTTCAAGGCGCCCTGCCAGTCATCCTGCGACACGATCCAGACCCACGGCGCGCCGTAGCGATACACCGAAACCGGCTTCTTGCGCGCGGCTTCGACGATCTTCGACAGGCGTTGATCGAGTTCCTGCATGCCCACTTTCGAGTAGCGTTCCATAGTCCCCATTGCCTCACTCCCGGCGTCCCGCCTCGGCTTGTGAAAAGCGCCCAAAGGGCCCCTCAAGCGCGTTACATAGGCATGACCGGACTGGCGATGTGCTACCGAACTTTTGTCATAAAAGCTTCATTACAGAAATTGAACGGGGAATTGCAGACACCACAAAACCTTGTGGGAGCGGGCTTGCTCGCTCCCACAGGGTTATGGGGTGTTTTCAGGAAAACATTCCGTCAGGTGTAGACGGGCCAGGTGTCGACAATCTTGCCGCCACGCACTGCCAGCAAATCGCCGAATTGCAATAACACAGCCTCGGTCTGGGTCGGCCGCAGGAAGACCTGATCCTCAACGGTCAGGCCAACGGCATTCGAACCATTGACCATCTCCTGATTCGAACTGCGCCCGTAAACGCCATTGCTCTGCAATCCGGGCGGTGATTCGAACTCGGCCATCCAGTTGCCACCGTAGATGAAGAACGTCTGGCGCTGGTTGGCGTCCCACCACGAAAACAGTTTCGACTTGTCATCCAGCGCCGGAATGTTCACCGCACCCGTGCTTTTCAACACCGGCGTGGCGATGTACGCGGCCGGTTCATGTTCAACCAGCGACGGCAAGTCGTAATGCGTCGGCTTGAGCATCGCCGTCCCCACCGATACTTCGCTACTCAGGGTTTCATTTTCATGCATGCGATAACTCGGGCTGCCGGCCGTATTCAGGCACAAGCCGTCATGCCACAGCGCCGGATATTGCTGCCGGGTGAAGTCGACGCAGCGCTGATAAATCACCATCACCTTGGCGAACAGTTCCTCGGGCGAACCGAGAATCCCGGGCACGCCCATGCCCACGAACGGGTCATAGCCCATGAACCCGGCGAACTCCAGATGCTGGGGGTTGGCGGCGATCAGCGCGAGCATCTTCCCGAGCACGTTCACGTCACTGACGCCGCCTCGGTGCAGGCCGACGTCCAGCTCGATGTTGATCCGCATCCGCGTGCCCAAGCCCTGGGCCAGCGCGAGGTATTGCTGCAGGCGTTCGGGGTTGTCGATCAGCCATTGCAGTTGTTTCGTCGGGTCGAACGGACCTTTGTGGGTCTGGTAGAAAATCTCGGCGGAACGCACCGGCAACGGCTTGCCGAGCAGAATGTCGGACTGCGGGAACGTTACCGCATCGTGATTGAGAAACGGCTGATGAAACGACATCAGTCGCTGGGTTTCCGCCCGTTGGCCGATGTATCTGAGCAAGCCCGGTGACGGCAAGGATTTCTCCACCAGCCGCAATTGCTTGCCCGCGCGTTTGACCGAGCGCATCACCACGTCGATGTTGTGGTCGAGGCGATCCAGGTCGATCAGCAACACCGGGCGCATCGGGCCTTTGCTCTTGAGTTCGTTGTTCAGCGCCCGGAAGTATTCGCTGTAAGGCCCGCCGCGATCCCCCGGCCGCAGCCACGCGCCGCCCCCCACCAGCAAAGCGCCCACACCTAACGTACCTAGCACGAAATTACGTCGATTGACCGCCATCAGCTCACCCCCAGAATCGACGAGAGATGCCCGTTGAGAAACTTGCCGCTCGGGTCCAGCGCCTGGCGTACCTGAATGAATTCCTGCCAGCGCGGGTACAGCGTCTGCAACGTGCGGGCATTGAGCGTGTGCAATTTTCCCCAGTGCGGGCGACCGTTGTACTTCCAGAAGATCGGCTCGACGGCGGCGAAGAAGTTGTGGTGGTCCATCTGGTAATGCTGGTGGACCGAGATCGAGCAGCTGTCGCGGCCTTCGAACATGCTCAAGGGAATATCGTCAGCCTTGACGTAGCGGTACTCGATGGGAAACCAGGTACGCAGGTCCTTGTCACGGATCAGCTTGAGAATCTCGCGCAGGCACGCCGGGCCGTGCTCGGCGGGCACCGAATATTCCATCTCGTTGAAACGTACGGTGCGCACGTTGGCGTAGATGTCGAAGGAGTCGCCGACCCGGTCCTCGAAACTCGCCAGATGCCGCAGGCTGTTGAGCAGCGAACTGCGCAGGTCCGGGAAATCGCTGCCGTACTTGTCGATCTTCTCGATCAGGGTCACGAACTCGTTGCCACCCTCCTCTTCGGGCGGAATCGGCGGCGTCGGCGGGTCGGTGGTTTCGTTGAGGGCGATCGACAAGGCGTAGTCGGAATGGGTGACGACGAGCATTTCCCAATGCTGGTTTTCGCTCGTGTTCTTGTCGATGTCTTCCAGCAGTTCTTCGGTCTTGGCGATCCACTGGCGCTCTCGCAGGCGATAGGCCGGGCGGTTTTGCAGGCGGATTTTGGTGGCCACGCCCAGTGCGCCGAGGGATACGCGGGCGGCGTTGAATACTTCGGGATGACGCTGGCTGTCGCAATCCAGCACTTCGCCGCTGGCGGTCACCAGTTGCATCCCGCAAACATGGGCCGAGTAAGACTGAAAGGTTTTGCCGGTGCCGTGGGTCGAGGTGGAAATAGCCCCGGCGAGGGTCTGGTAATCGATGTCGGCCATGTTTTGCAGGGCCTGGCCGACGTCTTTGAGCGGCGTGCCCATGCGCGACATTGGTGTGCCGGCGGCGAATTCGGCTTGCAGGGTTTTCGGGTCGTGGTCGAGCAGACCGTTGAAGTAGCTCAGGGACAGCAACGTACCGTCGGTGGGCACCAGCGCGCTGAAGGAATGCGCCGAGCCGACCGGGCGAATCTTGCCCGGTGCCTGCTGGATCACTGTCGTCAGTTCATCCAGATTCTTCGGTGCCACCCGCGCTGCCGGCAGGCAACTCTGCCCGCCTGACCAGTTACGCCAGGGAATCAGCCGCGGTGCGCGCATCAACTGGCCCAGCACCGGATTGGAAGCCAGCGCGCTGAACGCCCCGGCGATGCTTGCCCGTTGCAACAGCTGACGTCGAGTCAGATTCATCGTCATGCGCGCACCCTTATTGTGGCAGCGGCTGGTCGGCCATGAAGCCGATCAACTGAAGGAATTGTTCTTCCGAGCACTCGACGCACTGGCCCATCGGCGGCATGCCGTTGTAGCCGTTGATGGCGTGGTCGAGCAGCGTGTCGGCGCCCTGCTGGATGCGCGGCTCCCAGGCCTTGCGGTCACCGGTCAGCGGGGCATTGGCGGCGGGGTTGGCGTGGCAGAGCTGACAGCTGTTGGCGTAGATCTGCGCCAGCGCCGGGTCTTTGGGAATGGTGTTGTTGGTGCTGGCCGGGGGTTTGGGGTCTTCGCCGCAGCCGGCCAGTGCAGCGACCAGCATCAGCGGCAACATGATTCGGGATGCCCGCATAACGATCCTCGCGTGGGGAGCCACTTATTGTTGTGATCACACCTTAAGGCAGCGACGGCGGCGGGTTGAGGGCATTGCGGGCCAGTGAAGGGGGCATCCGGGGACAGTCAGGATTCGGCTCGAGACCTGGCGCAAACACAAAACTCTGCGGAAGCTGATATGGCTACCCCTCTGCTCTGCGCCTTTGCGTGACATTCCCGTGACATTTGCGGGTTTAAATTTCAGTGAATTCAGGCGTATAACCTGTAAAGCCTTTTCCAATCGGCCCGCCGACATCTTCTACGGGGTAGCGACATGACCACAGCAAACATCCTTGGCAACCTGTTCCCTTCTGTCAGCGACATCCCGGAAAAATACCGCCTCGACGGTCAGGTCGAGCAACGCGAATATCTGGTCGATGGTGAGTTGCGCCGCTGGGACGGCCCGCTCGCCACCGTGCGCAGCCCGGTCTATCTGCACGGCGACAACGGCGACGAACAAGTGATCCTCGGCAGCACGCCGCTGCTGGACGCCGATACCGCCCTCACCGCCCTCGACGCCGCCGTCCGCGCCTACGACCGGGGCCAGGGCCTTTGGCCGACCATGCGTGTGGCCGAGCGTATCCAGCATGTCGAGGCCTTCCTCGGACGCATGCGCCAGCAGCGTGACGCCGTGGTGAAGCTGCTGATGTGGGAAATCGGCAAGAACCTCAAGGACTCGGAAAAAGAGTTCGACCGCACCTGCGACTACATCGTCGACACCATCAATGCGCTGAAAGAACTCGACCGCCGCTCCAGCCGTTTCGAGCTGGAACAGGACACCCTCGGCCAGATCCGCCGCGTCCCGCTCGGCGTGGCGCTGTGCATGGGCCCTTACAACTATCCGCTGAACGAAACCTTCACCACGCTGATTCCGGCACTGATCATGGGCAACACCGTGGTGTTCAAGCCGTCCAAGCTCGGCGTACTGCTGATCCGTCCGCTGCTTGAAGCCTTCCGCGACAGCTTCCCCACCGGCGTGATCAACGTGATCTACGGCAGCGGCCGCGAGACCGTCAGCGCGCTGATGGCCAGCGGCAAGATCGACATCTTCGCCTTCATCGGCACCAACAAGGCCGCCAGCGACCTGAAGAAACTGCACCCGAAACCACACCGCTTGCGCGCCGCGCTGGGTCTGGATGCGAAGAACCCCGGCATCGTCCTGCCGGAAGTCGATCTGGATAACGCGGTGAGTGAAGCGGTCACCGGCTCCCTGTCGTTCAACGGCCAGCGCTGCACCGCGTTGAAGATCCTGTTCGTGCATGAAGATGTGGTGGACAGCTTCATCGAGAAATTCAACGCCAGACTGGCCAGCCTCAAACCGGGCATGCCGTGGGACAGCGGGGTTTCTCTGACGCCGCTGCCGGAGTCGGGCAAGGTCGATTATCTGCACGGTCTGGTCGCCGATGCGCAAAGCAAGGGCGCCCAGGTGGTCAACCCGAATGGCGGCGAGGCACGGGCCTCGTTCTTTTATCCGGCGGTGCTGTACCCGGTGACGCCGCAGATGCGCGTGTATCAGGAAGAGCAGTTCGGCCCGGTGGTGCCGATCGTGCCGTACCGTCACCTCGATACCGTGATCGACTACGTACTGGAATCGGACTTCGGCCAGCAACTGAGCATCTTCGGCACCAACCCGGTGGCGGTTGGCCGCTTGGTCGACACCTTCGCCAACCAGGTCGGGCGGATCAACCTCAACGCCCAGTGCCAGCGCGGCCCGGACACCTACCCGTTCAACGGTCGCAAGAACTCCGCCGAGGGCACGCTGTCGGTACACGATGCGCTGCGGGTGTTTTCGATCCGTACGCTGGTGGCAACCAAGTTCCAGGAACCCAACAAGGATCTGATCAGCGAAATCATTCGCGGACGCGATTCGAACTTTATCGCCACCGACTACATCTTCTGAGGAGGAATCACCGCTGAGCACTTTCAGCCCCCACCGCTGGCCGCCGCTGTTGCGGCGGATCCTGCGGCCGTTGCTCGACCCGTATCGACGTTATCGCCATGCACGAACGATCCACGCGGTGCGGGTCGCACTGGGGTTGCTGGCGACGATCCTGCTGACTACCGGCATCAATCTGCCCCACGGTGAATGGGCGTCGGTGACCATGCTGGTGGTGATCGGCGGCTTGCAGCATCACGGCAACATCGGCAAGAAAGCCGCCGAACGCGCCACCGGCACCTTGATCGGTGCCGGTGTCGGTTTGTTGATAGTGGCGCAACAGGCATGGCTGGGCATGCCGTGGCTGACCTATTTTGCGATGGCGGTGGTGTGCGGATTCTTCTCGTATCACGCCATCGGCAAGGGCGGCTACACCGCCCTGCTCTCGGCCATCACCGTGTTTATCGTCGCCGGGCATGGCGACAACCCGATCACCGACGGGCTGTGGCGCGGGGTCGATATCCTGATCGGTATCGCCCTGGCCCTGGCCTTTTCCTTCGCCCTGCCGCTGTACGCGGTGTATTCGTGGCGCTACAACCTGGCCGACGCGCTGCGCGATTGCGCCACGGTGTACGGGCGGATCATCGGTGGCCAACCGGTGACGGCCGACGAACACTTGAAGTTGATGAGCCGTCTGAACGCGGTGATGGTGCAGTTGCGCTCGCTGATGCCGTCGGTGTCCAAGGAAGTCAAAGTGTCGATGACCGAACTGGACGCCATCCAGCGCAACCTGCGCATGTGCATCAGCACCCTGGAAATCCTTGGCAACATCCGCCCGGACGCCAGCGACCCCGACGCCATGGCGCATCTGCAAGCCGCGCTCAAGGCCGAGCACCGGCATATTCGTGTGCAATTGATCGGCATGGCCCGGGCGTTGAAAACCGGGGCGTCCGGTCGATTGGGGCGTCCGGTGGAGTTGCCGGACGCCAGCCTCGACACCCCGGTCTACAGCCCGCTGGACGGCTACCGTCTGTTGACCCGACAACTGGCGGCCAACATCGGCGAAATGCGCCAGCGTCTGGCGAAGACTGCGCCGCGCTGGAACATCTGAGGTTTACTGCGCGGCCAGGCGCCGCGCCTTCAGGCCCCAACCCTGTTGCATGCCGGCTGCGGCGAGCAGAATTGCTGCCACGCCGATCCATTGCAGGGTTTGCAGTTGATGTCCGAAGGCAAACCAGTCGACGAAAATCGCCGCGATCGGGTAGATGAACGACAGAGCGCCGGTCAATGCGGTCGGCAGTTTCTGGATCGCGCCGTAGAGCAACACGTACATCAGACCGGTGTGAACAATGCCCAGCGTCACCAGACTGGCCCAGGCACTGGGTGCCTGCGGCAACGCTGAAAAATGCGCGAACGGCGCGAGCAGCAATACCCCGGTGCAGACCTGGATCAGCGCAATCAAGTGCGGCGGCGTGCCGGTCAGGCGCTTGATGATCAACGCTGCGATGGCGTACAGAAACGCTGCCCCCAGCGCCAGCGCGATCCCCATCAGGTAATCATTGCCGCCCTCGCCCAGCCCGCCGTGGGCACTGACGATCGCCAGCATCCCCATGAACGAAATCGCCAGCCAGAACAACTTCTGCAGGGTGATCTTCTCGCCGAGAAACAGCGCCGCCAGACCCACCAACATGAACGGCTGCACGTTGTACACCGCCGTGCCGATGGCAATCGAAGCCCGTGAATAGGAGGCGAACAGCAGCACCCAATTGCCGACGATTGCCACCCCGCTGAGCACCGCCAGCAGGAATGTGGTACGGGTCAGGATGCCCGGCCGCAGGAAGCCGAATACGGCGCAGATCAGCAGCAGGGTCCCGGCGCCGAATACGCAGCGCCAGAACACCACGTCCAGCACCGGTTGCCCGGACACCAGCACGAACCAGCCGATCGTCCCGGATATCAGCATGGCGGCGGTCATTTCGAATGAGCCGCGACGGATTGTTTTGTCCATCATCAATCTCCTTAATGTGTGGCAAAAGTATGCCAAGCGAGACCGCGGCTTCTCTAGCGCAAAAAGCAGGCTAAACTCGATTTCTGCCTTTTTTATCAAGGGTGGTTTGCGACATTCGCCTAATGCAGGAGCTTTGTATGACCGACGATATCGACCAGATCCTGATCGGGGCATTGATGGAGGATTCGCGGCGTTCGCTCAAGGCGCTGGCGCAGATCAGCGGATTGTCCTCGCCGAGCGTGGCCGAGCGCTTGCGCCGCCTGGAAGAGCGCGGCGTGCTCAAAGGCTACACCGTGGAGATCGACCCGAAATGCTTCGGCTACCAGTTGCAGGCCATCGTCCGCGTGCGGCCGTTGCCGGGGCAATTGCAGGAAGTCGAACGGCAGATTATGTCTATTCCCGAGTTCACCGAGTGCGACAAGGTGACCGGCGAGGACTGCTTCATTGCCCGTCTGCATGTACGTTCGATGGAACAGCTGGACACTCTGCTTGATCGGCTGAATACGCTGGCGGAAACCAATACTGCGATCGTCAAGAAGACCCCGGTGAAACGGCGATTGCCGCCGATGGCGTGATCGGCGTAGATTGAGGTTTTTCCGGCGAAGGATTGGCGGCATGAAAATTCAGGCAATGATGCTGGCGACATTGATGCTGGCTGGGTGCGGGACGGTGCAGACCGTAGCATTCAGTGACAAGCATTCCACCGACCAGTTGAAGGCTAATAAGTCCTACTGCGGCGCTGTACCGCGCATCTACAGTGGCGTGACGTACGACTTCTGCATGCTGCACGCCGAAAAGCCGGAAGACGTCGATGCGTTCAACTACAAGAACGCGACGCCGGGCCTGCTGGTCGATGCGGCCGTGTCGGGAGTGCTCGATACCTTGCTGTTGCCCTACACGATCTATAAGCAACAGGCCGATGGCAGCATCGTGATCAATTGATCGCCTGCACTCTTTTTCGCAGGCAACAAAAAACCCGCTTTCGCGGGTTTTTTGTTTATAGCGGTGCAGCGATCAGTCGTCGCGGCTCATGATGCCGAAGATCTGCAACAGGCTGACGAACAGGTTGTAGATCGATACATACAGGCTGATGGTCGCCATGATGTAGTTGCGCTCGCCGCCATGGATGATGGCGCTGGTCTGGAACAGGATGCAGACCGACGAGAACAGTACGAAACCTGCGCTGATCGCCAGTTGCAGACCGCTGATCTGGAAGAACATGCTTGCCAGCGTCGCGCCCAGCAGGACGAAGAAACCGGCGGTGATGAAACCACCGAGGAAGCTCATGTCCTTGCGGGTGATCAGCACGTAGGCCGACAGACCACCGAACACCAGTGCGGTCATCGCGAACGCGGAGCTGACGACTTCAGCGCCACCCTGCATGCCCAGGTAGCGGTTGAGGATTGGACCAAGCAGGAAACCCATGAAACCGGTCAGGGCAAACGCCGACACCAGGCCCCAGGCGGAATCACGAAGCTTGTTGGTGAGGAAGAACAGCCCGTAGAAACCGATCAGCACCACGAAAATATTCGGGTAGCCGACCCGCATCTGCTGAGCCACGAACGCCATCACACCGCTGAATGCGAGGGTGAGCGCCAGTAGACCGTAAGTGTTGCGCAGGACGCGGCTAACCTCTAGCTGCTCAGCCTGCACGCTGTTGTGAACTGCGTAATCCTGTTCGCGCATGGCGACACTCCTGTTGGTTTGAAACGTTCAGTCGCAAAGATCATAACAGACGCTCTGTAACAAGCCATGCACAGAGTTTGACAGTGTGTTTCATTCAGGTATTATGGCGCCCGCAACGCAAACGGAGGTGTGGCCGAGTGGTTTAAGGCAACGGTCTTGAAAACCGTCGACTGTAACAGGTCCATGAGTTCGAATCCCATCGCCTCCGCCATATTTGATACGACAAAGCCCTGATTATTCAGGGCTTTGTCGTTTCTGGAGTTCGGAAAAATCTGCATCCCCATAGAGCCACTTCAAGAAGCAGCATTGGTTGCGCTGGCTTTATAAAGGCCTAAAGGGTCTCATGCTGACAATCGTGGTGACGTTGTGGGTACTCGTCGTGTTGTTTGTCGTGACCTTCACCGTCTCGGTCGCGACCCAACCGTCATGGTGAACTGACCGGTCTCGGAAACCCCTGTCCGGCTGATAGCACCGGTCGCGGCGCTGAAAACCGCGACCGGATAATCAAGCACCTTACGCGAACGACGTCTCGTGCTCGCTTTCATGGACGTAAATCCACGATATTCCCGACGGCGAATCCGGGTCGAGGCGCATCAGCGCCGAGTCGACTTTCTTCTTGGTGATCCCGTTCTTGACCAGGTCGAAAACCGTCAGGAAGAAGTCACCGGGAAGCGGCGTGATCGAGAGATTGATGATGTGCGACTCGGGGCTTCCGGCACGTTTGCCGTGCAGGCCCCAAAGGCGTTCCCAGTAGTTCTCGCGGTCCATGATCTGACCGTCCGTGAGCACCACCCGGAAATCGTACGCCAACGCGTCGTACAAAGGTTTTATGGCGCCCTCCGATTGGGTAGCCACGCCGCGCGACCACGGGAAAAAGAGGTTGTACCATCGATACACCTCCGCTTCGACGAGCGCAGTTTTATCTGAGGTTTCGAGTCGTTGATCAATTGCCATCTGTGTTCTCCTTAACAAGAAAAAGGCGGGGAATTTCGTCAGGCATCGCACGAACGATGTACCGCGCCTTGTTCAAGATCCATCCTGAAAGCTACGTCACCAGGCTCACTGACCCGGACAAGAAACATAGCCTTTACCCTGTTGGATAGTATTGAGAACTGACCTAGGGTCAAAGGTAACCGAGCGATGGTTGTCCTCCTATCCGGGGCCAACGTTGAAGGTTGCGGGTGCCCGGTGTCGGGATCTGCGAAACGCCTCAATACACCGCCCGCAACTATTCCAGCAAAACCATTTTCCAGGCTACCGGGCCTGGGGCTACACAACGATACATAACTCCCCCTGGCACGACACATCCCGGGTACATGCCGATGCAAAAGTGTGGGCCATCGGAACCTGACTTTCCGACTCCCTCACTCACTCAGGCAGAGCAATTCATGATCAATCAAATCGACACCGTGCTGTACACCGGCAAGACCCGCACCACCGGCGGGCGCGATGGCACCTCGCGCAGTTCGGACGGCAATCTGGACATCAAACTGTCGCCACCCGGCTCCAACGGCAGCGGCACCAACCCGGAACAACTGCTGGCGGCAGGTTGGTCAGCCTGCTTCATCGGCGCCATGGGCAAAGCAGCTGCGTCGCTGAAGCTCAAACTGCCGGTTGATGTGGCGGTTGAAACCGAAATCGATCTGGGCAAGACCGGCGATGCGTTTTTCCTTCAGGCCCGTTTGAATGTCAGCCTGCCGGGGCTGGAGCCTTCGGTCGCCCAGGCGCTGATGGAAGCCGCGCACCAGACCTGCCCCTACTCCAAGGCGACTCACGGCAATATCGATGTCACCCTGCGCCTGATCTGAAACAGGTTTACGCCAGTTTCATCCTCAAACGCCCGAGGCACCGCCTCGGGCGTTTTGTTTTTTTCGCGAACGCGATTTCACATTTTTTTCACGAATCGCTTTGTCGCTGTAAAAAATCCTGACACAATTATTAGCAATGATTCTCAACTGCTCTTTGTTTGCTATTTAAAATCAGGAAACCTTCATGTCGCGCCCCACTTCGCAGCATCGTTTCAACCCGTCACGCAACCTTCTGTCCATGGCCATCTGCATGGCCGTCATGACTCCGGCGCTGGCCGATGAAACCCGCGAAACGCAAGAGTATTCCCCACCAGCTACTCTCGAACTCGGCGCGACCGCCATCACCTCCACCCAACTGGGCAGCACCACCGAAGGCTCCGATTCCTACACCACCGGCACCATGGCCACTGCCACCAAACTGCCGTTGACTCTGCGCGAAACACCGCAAGCCATCACCGTCATCACCCGCCAGCGCATGGACGATCAGGCGATGACCAGCATCAATGACGTGGTCAACGCCACGCCGGGTCTGTTCCTCGACTACTCCAACGGCCCCGGTCGACAGTCCTACAAAGCCCGTGGCTTCGACATCGATAACCTGATGTACGACGGCATTCCGAGCGGCTACAACGGCGTGAACGTCGGATCCCAGCCGAATCTGGCGATGTTTGACCGGGTCGAGGTCGTTCGGGGCGCGACCGGTCTGGTGACGGGTGCAGGCAACCCTTCGGCAGCGATCAATCTGGTCCGCAAACGGCCATTGGCCGAGCAGCGTGTCACCCTCACCGGCGCGGCCGGGACCTGGGACAACTATCGCGGCGAGCTCGATGCTTCCAGCCCGCTCAACGACAGCGGCACCTTGCGCGGTCGGGTGGTCACGTCCTATCGCGATTCCAACAGCTTCATCGATGACGTCGGCGAGCGGCACGATCTGTTCTACGCCGTCACCGAAGCCGACCTGAGCGATGACACCACGCTGACCGTCGGTTTCTCCAACCAGAAAGACAAAACCAATTACTTCTGGGGCTCGTCGATGATCGGCCTCGACGGTCATCACCTCGACCTGCCGCGCTCCTACAATCCCGGCACCTATTGGGAAAACAAGGATCAGGAGATCAACACCGTCTTCGCCGAGATCCGTCAGCAACTGGCCAACGACTGGAAGCTGCAGGTCAACGCCAACTACTCCGAACAGAACGCGCTGTTCTCCGGTTCGTATCAGTCGCGCTGGGTTAACAACACCCTCGCCCGCACGGTTTACCAGTCCAAGGCCGATGAAAACCAGGCCGGTCTCGACGCATTTTTCAGCGGCCCGTTCGAAGCCTTCGGACGCAGCCATGAACTGGTAGTCGGCGCCAGCAAACGCATCTACGACCTGACCACCCACAACTATTCGCCCTACGACACCAACTGGCCGATCAATGCCGGCAAACCGGACTTCGTCCACACCAACAACACGCGCGAAGTCACCACTCAGGACGGCGTCTACCTGACCACCCGCCTGAGCCTGGCCGACCCGTTGAAGCTGATCCTCGGCGGACGTCTGGACTGGTACGACTACGACAACCGCGATGGCGACGGCGACTACAAGGTCACCCGCAACGTCACCCGTTATGCCGGCCTGATCTACGAACTGGACGACCATCATTCGGTGTACGCCAGCTACAGCGACATCTTCACGCCGCAGAGCAACAAGGACACCTCCGGCAGCCCGGTCAAACCGATCGTGGGCAAGAACTACGAGGTCGGCATCAAGGGCGAATACCTGGGCGGCGCGCTGAATGCCAGCCTCGCCGTGTTCCGCGTCGATCAGGAAAACCGCGCAGTGCAGGTGTTCGTGCCGAACTGCCCGCAGTCGTCCTGCTATGAGGCCTCCGGCGAAATTCGCAGCCAGGGCATCGACTTCGAACTGCAAGGCGCGCTCACCGACAACTGGCAGGTCGGCGGCGGCTATACCTACGCCCGCACGCACACCATCAAGGACGAGGCGAACCCGCAGAACGTGAACAAGCAGTTCGACACCGACACGCCGGAACACCTGTTCAAACTCACCACCCGCTACAACTTCCAGGGCCCGCTGGAAAAACTGCGTGTGGGCGGCAACATCTCCTGGCAGAGCCGCATGTACAACGACATCGAACTGCTCGATGGCGGCAACTACCGCCTCAAACAAGGCGCGTACGCCGTCACCGATCTGATGGCTGGCTACCGGGTCAATGAGAACCTCGATCTGCAACTCAACGCCAACAACATCTTCGACCGCAAGTACTACTCCACCATCGCCAACTCCGTCAGCTACGGCGGCGACAGCTACGGCACCCCGCGCAACATGATGTTGACGGCCAAGTACACCTTCTAAGTTGTTCGGGCGCAGGGACGCGCCAACTCCGCAACACTCCTCCCGTCACCCCTCACATACCAAAGCGTTAATTTTGAAAACCCATGTCTGGTTTTCAGCGGTTCTCCTTTGCCCAAAGATTGCCTTCGGCCAGGGCTGCAGCCTTGCGCCGCCTGTGCGACTTCAATAACTCAATGGGTGTTCAAAATGACTGACGAGAAAAACGGAACCACACGTCGTGGCTTGATCACGACGGGGGCCATGGCCGCGACCCTGGCAGTGGCATTGCCGGCGCTGGCAACACAGCAGACACCAGCATCCGCGTCAGGGGGCAGCAAAAGCGCCGGCAACGGCAGTAGCTCGGGAATGCTCACCGTCAGGGATGGCACGCAGATTTTCTACAAGGACTGGGGCCAAGGGCAGCCGATTGTTTTCCACCACGGCTGGCCCCTTTCCAGTGATGACTGGGATGCGCAAATGTTGTTTTTCCTCAGCAAGGGCTTCCGCGTCATTGCCCATGACCGACGTGGCCATGGTCGCTCTTCCCAGACTGCCAATGGCAACGAAATGGACACCTACGCCGCCGACGTTGCCGAGTTGATGGCGCACCTGAACATCCGCAACGCCGTGCACATCGGCCACTCCACCGGCGGCGGTGAAGTGGCACGCTACGTGGCGCGTCATGGACGCGGCCGAGTGGCCAAAGCCGTGCTGATCGGCGCCGTGCCGCCCATCATGCTGCGCACCGCAAAAAATCCCGGCGGCCTTGCGATGGACGTGTTTGACGGATTACGCAAAGCACTCGCGCAGAACCGCAGCCAGTTTTATCGAGACTTCCCGAGCGGCCCGTTTTACGGCTTCAATCGACCTGGCGCGAAAGTGTCTGAAGCGATCGTCGAAAACTGGTGGCGTCAGGGCATGAACGGCGGGATCAAGGCCCAGTACGACTGCATCAGTGCGTTCTCCGAAACCGACTTCACGGATGACCTGAAAAACATCGAGGTGCCGACCCTGGTATTGCACGGCGAAGATGACCAGATCGTGCCGATCGCAGACTCAGCTCATTTGTCCATCAAACTGCTCAGGCACGGCACGCTGAAAACCTACCCCGGCCTGCCCCATGGCATGTGCACCACGAACGGCGACATCATCAACGCGGACCTTCTGGCGTTCATCAATGCGTGATGTTCCGGGGCCGCGCCCTCACGTCAAGTCGCGTAAAACCCCGTAAAAAGAAAAGCTCCGATCAAGTCGGAGCTTTTTTATCGGGCGAATGACACAGCCATTGCAGTTATCTACCGGGCCATCATCAACGTTTGATCGACGGGCAACGCAGGGCGTAGCTTGGGCACTACTTGCAACTCGATCGGCGTGCCGAAAAACGCCTGGCAACGTGAACGCAGCCAACGTTGAGCGCAATCGTTGTGCGCAGCGGCGCGCCAGACCATGGAAAGCTCCCGCGACGGCAGGAACAGAGGAGCCGGTTCGGCCCTGATACCCTGCACTGAGGCCATGGCCCTCGCTACATAATCCGGCACGATGACCAGCATGTCGCTCTGCGCCAACAATCTTGGCAAGGCACTGAACTGCGGTACCGCCAGCACCACTTTGCGCCGCCGCCCCAGCAGGTTCAACGCGTGATCGGTGTCGTCTTTGGCCTTGCCCATGGATGACACGATGGCATGTGGTCGCTCGCAGAATTCATCGAGCGCCATGAGGCCCGGCCGAATGTCCGAGCGCAAAAGCATCGGCCGGATCAATCGCAGACTCTTGCGTCGCGCGTTGGCCGGCAGATCGAGCGTAGGGCTGATCCCCAGAGATATCTCGCCATTGAACAACCGCTGCGACATCTGCTGCTGATCGACGCGCAGCACCACCAAGGCAATGTTCGGCGCCTCGATACGAAGCTGGCGTAACAGCCGAGGAAGAAGCGCGTATTCGACATCGTCGGACAGGCCGACCTGAAAGGTCGCCTCGCTAGTGCCCGGGTCGAAGGGCTGGCAACGGCTCAACGCCGCGACCACACCATCCAGCGCCGGCGTCAGGTTGGCGAAAATTTCCTCGGCCCGTGCAGTGGGCTCCATCACCCTCCCCGCGCGAACGAACAACGGATCGTCGAAAAGCACCCGCAAACGCCCCAGTGCCGCACTGATGGTCGGTTGGCCGAGAAACAGTTTCTCGCCTACCCGGCTGACATTGCGCTCATGCATCAGCGTCTCGAAGACCACCAGCAGATGGATGTCGACACGACGGAGATCATTTCTGTTCATGAAGTTCACCACCCGGCACGCGGCCATTGAGATCGACGGAGAGCTGGTAAAGGTTAAGGCCGCGCCTGCCGGGCGTCTGTGGTACTTGGGGACAGTGAGATCATGCGTTAGGTGAGTGTTTTGATACTTGCGTATGAACCGTTTGAACCTGATAGCTGCATCGGGCTGCGAATGGGCCGATGCAATGGCCGTTTTTTCGGGTTTTTTGTCCTAGCTGACGGAGTGCTGCCCCACTACGATGCTGAACCGTTTATCTGCTCCCCGCCCAAACCTGCAGCGTGAGCGTGCCTTTGGTCGGGCATAAACCCGAACGCGCAAACACAGGCACCCTGGCCGAGGGATTGGCATATTCTTGATGGGTCCTCGCCGATACCACGACGAGACCCACAACGTCACAACCTCTTGGGAAAAAAGCAATGAACAACAATCCCATCAGCAATAACCCCAGCGAGCCGGTGGTATTCATCGTCGACGACGATGCAGCGCTGCGCGAATCCCTCGGCAGCCTGTTGCGTTCCATTGGCCTGCGAGTCGAACTGTTCGGTTCGGTCGCCGAGTTCATGAAGCATCAACGTCCCGATACCGTCAGTTGCCTGGTGCTCGACGTGCGCCTGCAAGGCAGCAGCGGGCTGGATTTCCAGAATGAACTGGCCGCTGCCGGCATCAACGTGCCGATCGTGTTCATCACCGGGCACGGCGATATCGCCATGACCGTGCGCGCCATGAAAGCCGGCGCGGTGGACTTCCTGACCAAACCGTTTCGCGAGCAAGACCTGATCGATGCAGTGTGTGCTGCGCACTCGCGGGACAAGCAGCGTCGCGAGTCCGGGCGACATGCCGATGAACTGCGCGCGCGCCATGGGACGCTCACTCCCCGTGAGCAGACGGTCATGGCACTGGCGGCATCAGGTTTGATGAACAAGCAGATCGCCGGGGAAATCGGCCTCAGTGAAATCACCGTGAAGATCCACCGGGGCCAGGCAATGCGCAAAATGGGCGCGCGCTCATTTGCCGATCTGGTGCGCATGGCGGAAGTCATCGCGGCGCAGCCTGTCAATCGGTGACCGAATGAACCGATACGGTACGGCTCAGGATTGCCGGGATGGCGCATGCTTGCGCCGTCAGGCAAAACATCGACAGACTCGGCACAACTAACACTTAGGTATATCCCTTTCATACATAGTCATACTTCGATTGACCCAATGCAGCGGTGCCAGAGAACAAGTCTTCGAATAACATCTTTATTCAAATCAATATTACTCAATACAACGATTGGTGAATGACAGACAGTCGCCAACAACCGTCATGCCTGAAAAACAACTTCAGACTTTTCAATCTCTTCATTAATACGCCTTTCATAGCGTTTGCCTGCTTCGTCGAAAGAACACGACCTGCCGTCCGATAGCAAAAATCTGGAAGAATAAATGTCTATCATCAAACGTCGCGCACAACTTCTTTGCTCAGACGCCTTCGCCTGGCTTGCCGCCATTGCGGTCGGCAGCATGATCTATATCACCAACGCTTACCTTGATCTGGACGTTGCGCCGACGTTGTTCTATATCACGCTGGTGTTCATGTCCGCGAACATCTTCCCGGTTCCGGTGTTCCTGGCCGTCGCGCTGGGTTGCCTCACGCTGCTGACCGCCGACTTCCTGGTCGACGAAGGTTATCGTGATCACCGGGGCATCGCCGGATTCGTCAGGTGTGTCATCGCGCTGACGACCATTTCCCTGTTGGCACTGCGCAGTAAACGCGCCACTGAAACGCTGCGCCGCAAGGAGGCGTTCTTTCTGAGCGCACAGAAGCTCAGTCACACTGGCAGTATCGGCTTCATCATCGACAAGAAAGTCAGCGTGTCCTTGTCCTGGTCGGAAGAATCCTCGCGCATTTTCGAGTATCCACCGACCGTCACACCGACACTCGCCATGGTCAAGTCACGTACCCATCCCGATGATCTGCCGGTAATCGATCAGATGCTGGACCAGTTTGCGCGCCGCCAGGAGCTGATCGAAGCAGAGCATCGGCTGGTCATGCCGGATGGCCGGATCAAACATGTGCAGATGATCGCCAGCACCTTGTCCAGGCATCGCGGGCGCACGGAATACGCCGGGGCGCTGATGGACGTCACCGCCAGCAAACAGTCCGAAGAGGCGCTGTTTCACTCGCAAGCCACCCTCGCCCACGTCACGCGCCTGACCTCCATGGGCGAACTGGCGGCCTCAATCGCCCACGAAATCAATCAGCCGCTGGCAGCGGTCATCACCAGCGGCGAATCCTGCAAACGCTGGATCAACCGGCCCGAGCCCAACCTTGAAGAAGCGCGCCGTTCACTGGACCGGATCATTCAAAACTCGGTCAGGGTCTCCGATGTCGTTGCCTGTATCCGGGCCTTGTCGCGCCACAGCGAGGTGCAGCGCAATGTCGAAGTGTTTGACGACATCGTCAGTGACTCGCTGACGCTGATGCAACACGACATCTGCTTTCACGAGGTTCGCCCGCACGCACAACTGGGCACTCGCGGCGCACTGATCAAAGGCGATCGGGTGCAGCTGCAACAAGTCATCATCAATCTGATCATCAACGCCTGTCAGGCCATGGCCAGCGTGCATGACCGGGCCCGGACACTGCGGATCAGCACCTCGATCCTGCACAACGAGGCTGTGCTTGAAATCGCCGATTCCGGCGTTGGCATTGCCGAAGACATCCTGCCTTCGCTGTTCGACCCGTTCTTCACGACCAAGCCGACCGGCCTGGGAATGGGCCTCTCGATTTGCCGGTCGATCATTGAATTTCACGGCGGGCGCATCTGGGTCAACAGCACCGAGGGCGTCGGCACGCAGTTCGTATTTGCAATTCCGTTGGCGGCGCCCGAACACGATCAATGACCGTCATCCACCCCTGATGTCGCCGACCGGCGATATGGAGATCAGCATTGTCTACTCAAAGCACAAACCCCGGCGCTGAACCCGAAAATCCGGTACGAGAGCGAACCGTCGTTTTCGTGGCGTATCCGCAAATGGGCCTGCTGGATCTGACCGGTGCCCAGACCGTCTTTTGGGCGGCAACCTGCCGACTGGCGCAACTCGGTTTGCCCGGTTACGCCTTGCACACCGCAAGCCTGCATGGCGGGCCGGTGCGGACCGGCGAAGGCCTGGTGGTGCAAACCCGGCGGCTGGATGAGCTAAGCGACGAGCCGATCAATACGCTGATCGTTCCGGGCTCGGCGTCCATTCGCCAGGCCCTGCTCGATAACGCGCCGCTGGTGGACTGGCTACGCGTCACGTCAGCCACGGCCAGCCGTACAACGTCGGTGTGCAGCGGCGCTTTTTTCCTCGCTCAGGCCGGCTTGCTCGATGGCTTGCGCGTGGCAACACACTGGTTGATGGCTGACACGTTCGAGCGGTTGTTTCCCAAGGTCGAACTGGATCGCGAAGCGATTTTCGTCCGCCAGGCCTCGGTGTGGACCTCCGCCGGCGTCAGTGCGGGGATCGATCTGGCGCTGGCGCTGGTCGAGGCCGACAACGGTCGCGATGTGGCCATGCAGGTCGCCCGGCGCATGGTTGTTTACTACCGACGCCCGGATAACCAGGAACAGTGGAGTCCGCAGCTGCAATCACAACACTCAATCGCGCCCGAGCGCTAGCCGGAGACGGTGGTCATGAACGCACCGCACAAACTGTATCTTGTCAGTCACTCGCCCTGCGTCAGCCGCTATGGCACGCACACCTCGTTATCAACCGCTGAACGCGTGGAGATCATCGACGCATTGACGCAGACCCTGAGCGCTACGCTGAGCATTCTGGCGCGACTCAAACACAGCCAGCAGACATTGCGCACTGTCAGCTTTCTACCGGTGCAGACACTGTTGCGCAGATTGCTGAACGCCAATACCCGATACGCCGACTTTCTCGTCACCGGCATCACAGATCTGGGCGGCCATGCCCAGCGTGACGCGCTCTACCGTCTCAATGACGCTGCAGAACCATTGTGTTTCGCCGACTGCCTGGAAGGCATCGAACGCGCCCTCCGAACGCTACGGGCCGCAGACGCCCTGTTCCGCGACTGTCGCGCCAGTGTAATTGCCAACAATGACTACGCCAGCCAACAACTTTTTGAAGCCTGCATTCGGCGTAACGGTTACTTTCTTTCATTAATCAACAACCACTTGTTTCCTGAACGTTGATTAACTGTCGCAACTAACAAAAAATCCAACCAAACATACCCACGTATACTATTCCACAATTTTTGAAAGCGTATCTTGCAAGTAAGGCGGGCGCTACAGCCACCCGCAAAAGACGCAAGGTTTCCCCCATGTTCAACTCAGCTATTATTTCAGTTGTCGATGATGACGAACTTGTTCTGGTTTCACTGGACAGCTTGTTGCGGTCTTGCGGTTATACAGTCAAGACGTTCGCCAGCGCTTTTGAATTTCTTGAATCGAGCGCGCCAGAGCAGACCGGGTGCCTGATCTCGGACATTCAGATGCCCGGCATGTGCGGGGTCGAAATGTACGAGGCGCTGGCGGCCAGGAAGATCCACATCCCGACGATCTTCATCACCGGCAAGCCGGGCCTGCCCCCTGAGTTCAGCACCCGTGTGAAGACGCCGGAAGGCTACTTCTCCAAACCGTTCCATACCGAGGCACTTCTGGCCTGCATCGAGCAGGCGCTGATGCGCCGACGTTGAGCGGCCCTCTCGAACAACTTGATACAGAGCCGCCTCAGCCCGAGCGCTAAACCTCAAAACAAAAAAGGCCCCGCAAGCTCATCACCTGCGGGGCCTGTTTTTCAGGTAGCCCGGCCAAATGCAGCCGGGCCGCCAACAGCCGATCAGTAATCCCAGAACGCTGCAATCCAGCGGAACGCGTCACCATCGACCGCCACTCGGCCCACCGAAGGGAACGGCAGATGGGTGGCGACAAACCACTCACCGCTCGCCGCCGCCTCTCGCATCAGACGCACGCGCACACGCACCGATTCTTCAGGGTCATGCTCGAAGCCGTTGTGCCATTCCGGATGTTCGAAGGCCACCGGAAACAAGGCATCACCGGCAAACGTCAGGCGTTCACCGCCGGAGTTGACGTAGACAATGCTGTGCCCCGGCGTATGCCCACCGGTCAGCTTCACCACCACGCCCGGCGCCACCTCGTACTCATCCTCAAAAGTGCGCACCTGGTGGCGGTAATCGTTGATGAATTGATTGGCCGTCGCACGCAAAACGTCGGGCACGGGCGCCGGCATGACGGTCTGGGTGAAGTCCGGCGTTTCCCAGAAGTCGACCTCTTTCGCCGAAACGTGGATACGCACATCAGGACGCAGACGACTCTTCACTTCGTCGACCAGCAGACCGCCGACATGATCCATGTGCATATGTGTGATCACGATGTCGGTCACGGCTGCCAGATCGATGCCGGCCGCCTCCAGCCGCTTCGGCAGCTGGCCGGCCCTGGGGAAACCGGGAAACTGCCCGCCCAGTCCCGCGTCGACCAGAATGATCTGCTCGCCGCTGCGCACCACCAGCACGTTGAGCGCCCAGTCGAACGCGTCCGGCCCCAGGAACATGTCCTTGAACCAGGCGGCGCGGGCCTGCGGGTCGGCATTGGTCGACATCGTCGAGGTCGGCAGCGGCAGCACGCCATCACTGATCACCACCACGTCGATGTCGCCGACCTGAAGTGCGTAGCGCGAAGGCACCAGTTCCTGCGCCTGGCCGAAACTGGAGGTGAATGGCAGGCTGGTGGCTGTGCCGGTTTGATGGGAATGGTTCAGATAGGTAGACATGGTCGCTTTCCTTTTGGCTGAGTCAGGATTTCCCGGAGGAATGCCGCAAGAGCGAAATAGCGCTCCTTGAAACCGAGTGTGCATCGCGACCTCGACGACCAACACCATACGCGGGTATAGGGGTTGAGCCGGATCGAGCGAGTACGGCCGGCGCTGAAGAGACTGTGCCCCATACCAATGTATATTCGCGCTCCTGCCCGTAAACGCGGACACTACGGCACACCGGATCGTCGAAAACTGGCGGTCACCAAGCCCTCAAAGCCGTCATGAACTCAATTTTTCACCACCCCGACCCACTCACCTGTTTGCTTGCGCAGCCGCGCACGCTGGTATTCCTGGCCTATCCGCAAATGGGCTTGCTGGACCTGACCGGCGCACAGACCGTGTTCTGGGCAGCCTCCAAAGCCAGGGCTGAACGGGGCCTGCCTGGCTACGCGATACACACCGCAAGCCTCGACGGCGGATTGATCGCTACCGCCGAAGGGCTGTCGGTCGACACCCTGCCCCTGCACTCTTTTGACGAGACGACGATCGATACCCTGATCGTGCCCGGTGCGCCGAACATTCGGCAGGCCATGCTCGACAACGTTGCGTTGGTGGACTGGCTGCGTGCGGCGTCGGTAAAGGCCGGACGCACCGCCTCGGTGTGCAGCGGCACTTTTCTGCTGGCCCAGGCCGGGCTGCTGGAAGGATTGCGTGCGACTACCCACTGGGGAATGTGCGACATGCTCAAGGGTGGTTTTCCGAGTGTCGATGTCGACCTTGATGCGATCTACATTCAGCAAGGCAAGGTCTGGACTTCCGCCGGGGTCACCACCGGGATCGACATGGCACTGGCGCTGGTCGAGGCCGATTGCGGCCGCGCAGTGGCATTGCAGGTGGCAAGGGAGCTGGTGGTTTTTCTCAAGCGTCCCGGCGGTCAGGCGCAGTTCAGCCAGTTGCTGCAAGCGCAGATCGACGACAGAGGCTGCTTCGACGAGTTACACCTGTGGATCAGCGAAAACCTCGGCGACACGCGCCTGAACGTCGAGTCGCTGGCCCGGCAGGCGCAGATGAGCCCGCGCAATTTCGCCCGTGTCTACAAACGCAAGATCGGTCGCACACCGGCGAAGGCGCTCGAGCTGTTTCGCCTGGAAGCCGCGCGACGGATGCTCGAAGACTCCCAGCGCAACATCGACCAGATCGCTCTGCTGTGCGGATTCGGCGACGAAGAGCGGATGCGCGATACCTTCTACCGCCATCTCTCGGTCTCGCCCCGGGAATACCGCAGCCGGTTCTCGCGCTGACGCCACACGCTGCGATGGCACCTGGCTCGCAGACGTTCAAATACTGTCGCTATACACACGTATAAGTCCGCCGCCGGATCGAGCGGCGTATGGTGCGGGAATGGCGGGCGTCCTTGATGGGCTGCCCGAGATCAGCCCTGGTAAAGCAATGTCCCACACCGCTGTTGTTTCGGTTGTCGATGATGATGAATCCGTGCGCATGGCGCTGGACAGCCTGTTGCGCTCACACGGCTACATCGTGCAGCTGTACCCGAACGCGGAGGCATTTCTGGCCATAACTGCGCCGCCCCGCCCCGGCTGCATCATCTCGGACATCCAGATGCCCGGCCTGTCCGGCATCCAGATGTACGACGCGCTGTGCGCCAGAGGCCTGCGCATCCCGATCATTTTCATCACTGGCTATCAAGGACCACCGCCCCGGGTCGACGCAGCATTTCCCGAGCCGCTTGCCTACTTCCCCAAACCTTTTCCTTGCGGCGAACTCATCACCTGCATCGAAAGCGCGTTCAATCGCACCGTTTGAATGCCCTCTTCCTATACCTGTGTATACCCCACCCCACACCTAAGCATGTCGGCACTGACCCTATGTAGAAGTGTGCCGCCGCACCTTCCCCGATAGCATTTTCTCCAGCGAATCGAACCGGTTCTGCGGTTGCTCACAACAACCAGCTTCGTGCAGACCGGGAGACGGTCACGCGTGAACAGACAAGCCGTTCAACGACCAGAATTTCCTCAGGAGTCATCCGATGAAACAGCACATTTTAGTGATAGGCGCAGGGTTTGGTGGAGTCTGGAGCGCCTTGAGCGCCGCACGTCTGCTGGACCAGCATGATCGTAACGACGTGCAAATCACCGTCCTCGCGCCCCAGGCAGAACTGCGCATCCGCCCGCGCTTCTACGAGCCGGATGTCCACAACATGAAGGCGCCGCTGGGTGAACTGTTCGATGCGGTCGGCGTGAAATTCGTCAAAGGCATCGCAGACAATATCGACACCGAAGGCAAGCGAGTGACCTACAGCGATGACTTCGGCGCGCAAGGCACGCTGAGCTATGACCGGCTGGTGTTGGCCGCCGGCAGTCGCGTGATCCGTCCACCGCTCAAGGGCATGATCGAGCACGCCTTCGACGTCGATCAGATCGAAGAAGCCGCTCGCCTCGAAGCCCATATCAAGTCCTTGAAGAACCTGCCGTCGAGCGCTGCGCGAAATACCGTGGTGGTCGCCGGTGGTGGTTTTACCGGGATCGAAACCGCCACCGAAATGCCAGCCCGCCTGCGTGCCGCCCTGGGTGACGATGCGCAGATCAGAGTCATCGTGGTGGATCGTGCGCCGCAAATCGCTGCGACGATGGGTGACGGCATTCGTCCCTCCATTGTCGAAGCGTCCCGAGAGCTGGGGATTGAATGGGTAGTCGACGCCTCGGTCGCCTCGGTCGATGCCGGCGGCGTGACCCTGGCCGACGGCCAACGTATCGAGTCCAATACCGTCGTCTGGACCGTTGGTTTCCGCGCCAGCCCACTCACCGAACAGGTGCCGGGCAGCCGTGATCCGCAGGGTCGTCTGCATGTCGACGGCAACCTGAAAGTGCTGGGGCACGTGGATGTCTTCGCTGCCGGCGACGTTGCTTATGCCGCCACGGATGACCTCGGAAACTACGCCGCGATGTCCTGCCAACATGCAATTTGCCTGGGCCGTTATGCCGGCAACAACGTGGCGGCTGACCTGATCGGTGTCGCACCGATGACCTACAGCCAGCCCAAGTACGTGACCTGCCTTGACCTCGGCGCCTGGGGCGCGGTGTTCACCGAGGGCTGGGACCGTCAATTGAAACTGGTCGGGCAAGAAGCCAAAGACCTCAAAACCCAGATCAACACCGTGTGGATCTACCCGCCGGCCGCCGATCGTGCAACTGCACTGGCTGCTGCCGACCCATTGATTCCGGTGGCCTGATCCCGCGACGCTTCACCACTCCTTGTTACTGCGCACTCCCAGGCGCCCGCCACGTTTTTTTGGCGGGCGCCTTTTTTTGTGATTACGGAAGCAGAACGGCATCGGCCGGCAAGACAAACTGGACGACCGCACCGCACGGCTGATTGGCCTCGATCCACAATTGACCGCCATGGGTCTCGATGATCGAACGGCAGATCGACAGCCCCATGCCCAGCCCCGTGGGTTTGGTGGTGTAGAACGGCGTGAACAACTGCCCGATCGAATGCGCGCCGAACCCCGGCCCCGAATCGCTGACGCACACCCACACCTGCCCCGCTTCATTGGTCTGCGTGCAGATGCGCAGTTCTCCTTTGACGACACCTGCGCCACTCATGGCTTCCAGTGCGTTCATCACGAGGTTGAGCACCACTTGCTGCAGCTCGACCCGGTCGCCATCGACCCGTGGCAAACCGACCGCCATCTGCGCCTCGACCGAAACCCCACCCTTTTGCGCCTGGCTCTGGGTGATCTCGATGACTTCGCCAATCACCTCGTTGAGGTTGACCGGCTCCTTCGGCTGAGGGGCCTTGCGAATCAGCCCGCGAATACGGTCCAGCACTTCACTGCCCCGATGGGCATCCTTGACGATGCGTTCCAGGCAAAGACGAATCTCTTCAAGATTCGGTGGCGAAGCACCCGACCAGCGCAAGGCGGCCTGGGCGCTGGCCAGGGTCGAGGCCAGCGGCTGGCTGACCTCGTGAGCAATCGAGGCCGCGAGTTGCCCCATTGTCGCGACACGGCAGGCATGGGCCAGCTCCGCCTGTATCTCGCGATAACGCTGCTCGCTCTCGCGGCTTTTGATCTCGCGCTCGGCGACATCGCGGTACAGACGCGCATTCACCAGCGAGATCGCCGCCTGTGATGCAACCAGCCTGAGCGCAGCAATTCGTGAGGGGCTGAATACGCGCGAACTCAGGTTGTTTTCCAGGTACAGCGCGCCGATCAGTTTCGCCTGATTGAGCAACGGCAGGCACAGTACCGAGCGCGCTCGATGCTGACGAACATACGGATCAGCCGCGAACACTGGTTCGGTCAAGGCGTCATCCAGTACCAGATTTTCCTGGGTGCGCAGTACGTGGTTCAGGACCGACTCCGGCAATAGCTTCGCAGCCACCGGCGCATCGCGCAGATCCAGCTGCGTGGTGTCATCGCGGGTGGTTGCCTCGGCGACGATCCGCTGCTCGCCCTGCTCCGTCAGGATCAGTACGCCACGCTGCGCACCGGCCTGTTCAATCGCAGTGCGCATGATCATGTCGATCAGCTTTTCGAGGACGATTTCACTGGAGGCCGCTTGCGACACCTTCAACACGGTAACCAGATCCAGATGCTCGACCGGTGTGGCGATAGTACTGGTGGGACCGGGCAGCGGTTTTTCGACCCGCAGAAACGGGTGCTCGGCCTCCAGCTGTCGAACCTTTCCCTCAGCGCCCCAGCGCTGGTAGCCATAGCGGGCATCTTGCAGATAGACCCGGGCAATCTTGTACAGCCCACGGTTTTCATAGAAACGCGCGGCGAGCTCGTTGGCCAGAGCTTCGATCTGCAGGAAGCCGCTGCGCTGAGCCAGTTCGATTGCCTGCTCGTAGCCATGCTCGGCCTCCACCAGTCGTCCTTCAAGTCGGGCAATTTCTCCCGCCAGCAACGCGGCGTGGCTGGCGAAATTGTCCGGGCAGAGTTCGGCCCAGACCTGCAATTGCCGATGGTGCGCAGTAATGACGTCGAGTTGTCCTTGCCGTTCACCGGCAGGCCTGGCGCGGCACAGGGCAGCGAGGGTCAAGGCCTGGTAGAAGCAATATTCGGCCTCCTCAAGGAACGAGTGCGATGATCGAAGCAATTGTCGAGCGGCCACACCGGCCTCTGCCGCTGCCTCGTACTGGCCGGCGAAATAGCAGGCCTGCAAGGTACGAATCCAGTGCCAGCATATGGCAACCAGCGAGGTCTGGTGATCCTCGGGGTGGCGCTCGGAAAACGCTCCCGGGCCGATACTGCCGAAAGTTGGCGTCTGGCCCCGGAGCATCCGGATAAACGCCAACTGCGTTTCGATGAAATCGATGACCACGCCGAAGCCGATTTTTCGGGCGTACGCCAGCCCGCGCTCGGCCTCCTCCTGCAACCCGGCCAAAGGCTCGCCAGTGGCTAACAGGTTGGACACCCGGCTGTTGCCGGTGAACGCGGCAATCGGCAGATCACCGGTGCGGTTTGCCACTTCGAATATCCGGGTCAAAGGCTCAAGGCACGTGCGTATCGGTTGAGCCCAGCGCTTGGCAAACAGCCAGAACGCCAGTTGCGTGCGGGCCTTGTAGCGTTCCAGATCGCGTTGGTCGACCAGTCGACAGCCCAGCTCGGCGAATGCCAGACCGGCCCGATAGTCCGCGAACCGCCGCCCGACGATCCGCGACACGTTGGCAAAGGCGACGCACGAGGCATCGCTGTTGCCGTATTCGATGCTCAGATTGATCGCCCGACACATGGCCAGGCCCGGAAGATTGCCGTCCATGTGGACCGCCGCAACGATCAGTTTGGTCAGTACTTCAAGCGTGGCAAACGCGGTTTCATCAACCATGGGCGGCAGGTCGATCAATGCTTCGATGGGACGCTCACCGAGCCGTTGCCCGATCTGCCGGTATTCGTCACGCACCTCGTCGTCATCGGGATGAGGTGACCACTCGATCCCCAGATGACGCAGGAAAGCCAGACAGACTGTCACCGCGTTGTCGCTCTGATTCAGAACCAGGTAGAGATCCGCTTGCAGGCAGGCGACCCGGGTGCGTTCGATCAGCGTCTGCATACGGCGTGACAATTGCCGCAGTCGGGCTTCGGCGCTCCCCAGCTGCTGGGTGAGAAATTCGCACAAGGCCCGACCGGACTCCAGCGCAAACATCAACTCACGCTGATGCTCCCAGCCGCCCTCGCCCAGCAGCGCTGCGCCCTGGGCGAAGTACGTCAGCGCCGAAGCATAGGCCGTCGATGCCCTGGCCCGTTCACCCGCCAGCAGGTTCAACTGCGCGAGGTGTTCGCGCTCCTGTTGTCGGTCCATCAGCGCGGCACCTCGATTGAGCTGGCCGACCATCTCGAAAATCTTTTCTGCATGCTTGTCTGCCGGCGTCTTCTCCACCAGCAAACGCCCGATCCGCAGGTGATGCTGCGCACGGCAAGCCTCATCAATCAGCAGATACGCCGCTTCCTGGACCCGATCGTGAACGAACCCATAGGCGCTGTCCTGACGCGTGATCAACTCGTGACGAACCGCCGGCCACAACACCCCGTGAACCTGCGCGACAGGCAAGTCCAGAACGGTAGACAGGGAGGCGACATCGGCGTCGTTGCCCAGGCACGCCAGCTGCTGCAACGCCTGCTGCGTTTCAGCGGGCAACCGTGCCAGCTTGTCGAGCATCAGGTCGACCACATTGTCGGTGTAGCCCCTGGTGTGGATACGTTGTGCGTCCCAGACCCATTGCCGGCGGTCATGGTCGAAGGTCAGCAGATCCTGTTCGACGAGGGTTTGCAGAAACTGAATGACGAAGAAGGGATTGCCCGCGGTCTTGTCCAGAATCAGCTGCGCGAGCGGCGCGATGTACGACTGCTCGGAACGCGACGACTCGGCGACCAATTGCGCGATATGCGATCCGGCCAGCGGCAACAAGGTGATCTCCTGCACCCGGCCGCCCGCTGCTTTGATGGCGCTCAACCGGGTGGTCAACGGGTGCGAAGCATCCACCTCGTTGCTGCGGTAGGCGCCGATCAGCATCAAGTGCTGCAAGTCGGATCGGGTCAGCAGTTCCTCCAGCCAATTGAGCGTCGCCACGTCCAGCCACTGCAAGTCGTCGAGAAACAGCACCAGTGGATGTTCGGCGCGGGCGAATACGCCGATAAACCGTCGCAATACCCGCAAGAACCGGCGTTGCGCCTGTGGCGGCTCCAGGTCTGCCACCGGCGACGTGTCGCCAATGATCAGTTTCAGTTCCGGGATCAGGTCCGTCACCAACCGCCCCTCGGCGCACAGCGCTTGCAGCAGCGCATTGCGCCAGCCGGCCATCTGCGAATCGCTCTGGCCCAGAAGCGTGCGCACCAGTCCCTGAAACGCCTGGGCCAGGGTTGAATAAGGTACGTCGCGTTTGTACTGGTCGAATTTGCCGCTGGCGAAGAATCCGCGCACCGGCACCAGGGTTTGATGCAGCTCGTGGACCACCGAGGATTTACCGATGCCCGAATAGCCGGAAACCAGCACCAGCTCCGGTCGGCGGCTTACGGCGATCCTTTCGAACGCGGCGATCAACGTCTGGACTTCAGTTTCTCGGCCGTAGAGTTTTTCGGGAATCAGCAAACGGTCGCATGTCCCCTGCTCGTCCAGCGCAAACTCATCCACGTGCTGCTGATGCCAGCCTGCCAGACAACGGCGCAGATCCTGCTCGACGCCAAGCGCAGACTGATAGCGCTCCTCGGCAGTCTTGGCCAACAACTTCATGACGATCCGCGACAGCATCTCGGGAACGGTCGCCACCCGCGCACTTGGCGGCATCGGCGTGCGGGCGATATGGCAATGCAGCCATTCCATCGGATCGGCAGCGCTGAACGGCAACGACCCGGTGAGCATTTGATAGAGCGTGACGCCGAACGCATAGAGGTCGCTGCGCGAATCCACCGAGCGGTTCATCCGGCCCGTCTGTTCCGGAGCCATATAGGCCAGGGTCCCGGACAACGTCTCGGGTGGTTCAGCGGCGTGGCGTTCGCGAGGCAGGCGCGATGCAAGGCCAAAACCGGTGAGTCGGGCGTGGCCGTCGGGGCAATTCACCAGAAGGTGAGCGGGCTTGATGTCTTTGTGAATCAGGCCGCGCCGATGCAACTTGCCCAGCGCCACCGCGACGCTGATGGCCAGCGGCAGAAACGTCGCAACGTCCAGGGGAGCCGTGAGCAAACGGGCCAGCGGCACACCACCTGGGTCTTCCGTCACCAGTTGCACGCGGCCATCGTCCTGCGACAGCTCCAGAGGGCATACCGCCCAGTCGCCCTCCAATTGGTCTCTCAGGGAAAATTCATGGGCAAGACGCTCGACGCTGGCGCCCGAT
Organism: Pseudomonas fluorescens; assembly: GCF_030344995.1. GTDB lineage: Bacteria > Pseudomonadota > Gammaproteobacteria > Pseudomonadales > Pseudomonadaceae > Aquipseudomonas > Aquipseudomonas fluorescens_BF. Next base: position 3,162,088 of record NZ_CP128260.1, on the reverse strand, counting down.
GGTTGCTCCGCTGCGAGCGAGGCAATCAGGACATCAACCTCGCGGCTGCCAGAGGCACGTCTGCCCCGGTGGAGAATGCGTTCTCCGTCGTCCCACAGAATCTGCATGCCTTCATTCATCGCCGTCGCAGCCGTTGGTAATCGCTGGATCATGGGGCACCGTTACCTGTATGCCGTTCGGCACCCTTGCTAACCGTAACTGAGAGTAATGCAGGGGGAAAAACCAACGAAAATCTTTGCAGTAAAACCGACACGCGGCAATCAAACGAAGGTGTTAAGGGAGCAGTTCCATTCCAGACTGCCCGGCTTGGGACGTCAGACGCAAAAAGGCCTGCCACATCGGCAGGCCTTCTTCGTTCTGGCGGGGCGTTATTGCTTGAGAATCAGCAGCGGCTCGCCCTTCTTGACGATATAAGTCGCCAGTTCCGAGCCCTTCTCGTTACCGACGTTCTTCGCGATATGCGCCACGCCCGCCGGGATGAACAGCGAATCCCCTGCCTTGAGCGTCACCGGCGCCTGGCCTTCAAGTTGGTATTCGAAAGTGCCGCTGACCACATAAGCCACTTCCACACCCGGATGCGCATGCATGGGCGAAGTAACACCCGGTTCGAAATCGACGCGGGCCTGGATCACTTCGCGATCCGCAGCGCCCAGATCCTGACGAACCAGATCGGTACGGCTCAGGCCCTGTTGCCAGCTTTTCGCCGGGGCGGCGGATGGGGTGTCAGCCGCGTGGGCGAGGCCGGTCAGCGAAACGAGTACGGCGGCAGCGGTCATCAGAAGTGTGCGGCGCATGGTGTTGCCCTCTTGGAAGTAGTGATGTGTTGGCGGCTACTTTGGGCGAGGCATGTACGCGGGATGTGTCCTGAGCTCGGGGTTTGTTACCTGATTGTGTATGGCGGCGGGATGGATACATGGTCATACAAAGGGTTGGGCCAGCACCTGCGAAAGCCAGCCTCTGAATGCCACGATCTTTTTCGATTCGGCCTGATCGTGGGGCGTGACGAGGTAGAAGCCGGAATCGGATTTCAAGCGCAAATCAAACGGCGCTACCAGCCTGCCCGCCCGCAAGTCGTCATCGACATAGGTCGAGCGACCGATGCACACGCCCTGCCCGTCTATCGCGCTCTGCACCGCCATCATCGCCAGATCGAATGTCAGACGCGAGCCTTTGGCCTTGAGCGGTGGCTGGCCTGCCGCATGCAGCCAGTCGTTCCAGTCATTGGCGGTCAGGCCGCTGACATGCAGCAACGGGTGATGGGTCAGATCCGCTGGCGTCTTCAAAGGCTTGTCGCTGGTCAGTAATCGCGGGCTGCACACCGGAAAGATTTCGTCGGACATCAACCAGTCGGCGCGCAACCCCGGCCAATTCCCGTCGCCGTAGCGGATCGCCGCATCGATGCCGCCCTTGCGAAAATCCACCAGCTCGGTGGAGGCGCTGATCCGCACATCAATCTGCGGATGCGCCTCGCGAAACGACGGCAGGCGCGGCAACAGCCATTTGGACGTCACCGACACAAGAGTGCTGATGGTCAGGACGCTGTTGTTGCTCGACTCCAGCAGCTTTTCAGTCGAGTAACGCAACTCCAGGAACGCCGAACGGATGCCGGGCAAGTACGCATTGCCCTCGTCGGTCAACGCCAGGCCGTCCTTCAAGCGCATGAAAAGACGCACGCCCAGCTCATCTTCGAGGCGACGGATCTGATGGCTGATCGCGGTTTGCGTGACGTTCAGTTCTTCGGCGGCGCGAGTAAAGCTCATATGCCGGGCGGCACATTCGAAGGCTCGCAATCCATTGAGCGATGGCAGTCGGGGAAGCATACGACCTCTTCAGTCCATGAGATTTTGTCATACGCTAACACTACATTTGTCCTTTGCGAAGCGCCGTGGCGATAGCGGATTCTGAGGCTCTACCTGCAAGGAGATCCCATGAAACTGTACTTCGCCCCCATGACCTGTTCGCTGTCGCCTCACATTGTGCTGCGCGAGCTGGCGCTGCCATTCGAGCTGATCCGCGTCAACAACCAGACCAAGCAAACCGCCGACGGCCGGGACTTTCGTCAGATCAATCCAAAGGGCTACGTGGCTGCGCTGATGCTGGACAACGGTGAAGTGCTGACCGAAGGCCCGGCGATTCTGCAGTACCTCGCCGACCTCGTACCCGGTCATTCGATGGCCCCGGCCAATGGCACCTGGGAACGTTCGCGCTTGCAGGAAATGCTGAACTTCATCAGCTCGGAAATTCATGGCGGCAGCGCGCCGTTGTTCAGCAACGAAATCCCGGAAACCACCAAAACGATCTTCAAGCACAAACTGTTCAAGCGACTGGATTACCTGAACCGCATCCTCGCCACCCAACCCTTTCTGATGCAGGCGTTCGGCGTAGCGGATGCCTATCTGTTCACGGTGTTGAAGTGGTTGCCGACGTTCAGTATCGCCATCGACGACTGGCCAGCGCTGGCGAACTACATGACGCGCATCGCTGAGCGCCCCAGCGTACGGGCGGCTATCGCGGCAGAAGAAGCCACGCAACCGGTGCTCTGACACGACCGACTGCGCTGAACGCTCTCAAATGGGCCGTCGCGCAGTCAGGCGCCCGACTCCGGATCGCTCGCCGGCAGGCCGCGCGCTTCTCTGTCTTCATCATCCTTGTCGGGGCTCTGCGGGCCCGCGCCATTATCTGCGAGGTTGCTGCCATCCTGCGGATGTTCAACCGTCACCGAATCGGTGGCGGCCACATCGCTCATGTCTTCTTCAAGTGGTGCTTCATCGTCCGGCGGCAATGGGACTGGCGACTCATCCTTGCGCGGATCATGACCAGTTTCGTTGTCGGTTGTGCGCGTCACGGCCTGTTGTGACCGGTTGCCGGGTGCATTTTCATCAATGTCCATGGGGGTTCTCCGTTCTGCTGCGGGATATTCGTACCTGAACGTGTGAAACGAGTGAGTGGTGGTTAGTGCCCGGCATTGGACGAATGGCGCCCCGGTTGCCGAATGCCCCAGCGCTTCTATAGTGAAGAGGTTCAAGCCCTTCTCCCGTCGAGCGCCCCATGGCCAGCACCGATCAACTGATCATCTGCGAGCATTGCGACTGCGTGTACGAAAAAGTCACGCTGGCCAAACACCAGAAGACCCTCTGCGTGCGTTGCGGCGGCGTGCTCCAGCGCTACAACGGCCTGAGCGTGGAGCAGCGCCTGGCGCTGAGTTTCACGGCGGCGATGCTGTGGCTGTTCGCCAATTTCTACCCGGTGATGAGCATCAGCATGAAAGGCCTGAAAAACAGCGCGACCCTGTGGGATTCGGTACTGGCCCTGAGTCAGGGGCCGATCACTTTCATGGCGATGGTCGCGGCGATCTCGATCATCATCGCCCCGGCCTTTCAGTTGGTTTTGCTGATCTGGGTCTTGAGCTTCGCCCTCGCCTCGCGCCGTTGTCCGGGGTTCAAGCTGTGCATGCGCTGGCTGGAAACGCTGCGGCCGTGGAGCATGCTCGAAGTGTGTTTACTTGGCGCGATGGTGGCGGTGTTCAAACTGGCGGGCATGCTTGACGTCATTCCCGGCATCGGCCTGTTTGCGCTGGCCGTACTCAGCCTGTTGCTGATCCGCATCGCCGGGCGCGACGTGCGTGAATTGTGGGAGATCCTGTGAAACGACCACCGACGGCAACTGAACTCAACCTCTGCCTGTGCCACAGCTGCGGGCTGGCTTGCGACATGACCGGCGAACCGCACCAATGCCCGCGTTGCGAAGCGCCGCTGCATCGGCGCAAGACCAACTCGCTGACCCGCACCTGGGCCTACATGTTCGCCGCACTGGCGTTTTACATGCCGGCGAATCTGCTGCCGGTGATGAACACCACCCTGCTCGGCAGCGGCGCCGACAGCACCATCATGAGCGGCGTGCTGGAGTTCTGGGAACACGGCGCGTGGGACATCGCGCTGATCATCTTCATCGCCAGCATCGCGGTGCCGGGGGTGAAATTCGTCGCGCTGACGTTGCTGCTGGTCACCGTGCAACGGGACAGTCATTGGGCGCGCAAGGAGCGTTCGAAGCTGTACCGCTTCGTCGAGCTGATCGGCTATTGGTCGATGCTTGATGTGCTGGTGGTCGCGCTGGTGGCGGCGCTGGTGAAATTCCAGGCGCTGGGGGATATCGAGCCGCGACCGGGGATTCTGTTCTTCGGCCTGGTGGTGGTGTTCACGATGTTGTCGGCGATGAGTTTCGACCCGCGCGCGATTTGGGATAACGCGCCGGACGAAGAAACGGAAGAACCCCGGCACTCGACTGAACAAGTGCCGGGGCATCAAGCGACTTAAGTCAGATCAGATCTGCGCAGTGCCGCCGTCGACGAACAACTCGATGCCGTTGACGAAGCTGCTGTCATCCGAAGCCAGGAACAGCGCAGCCTTGGCAATCTCGCTCGGCTCGCCCAGACGCCCGATCGGCACTATCGACGCCAGTTGATCGAACAGCCCCTGCGTGTGTTCCGCTGGCACCAACCCTGCCAGACCTGGGGTGCGCACCGGGCCGGGGCTGATGGCGTTGACGCGGATGCGCCGTGGTTTCAGATCCAGCAGCCACGACCGGGCGAAGTTGCGCACCGCCGCTTTGCTCGCGCTGTAGACGCTGAAGTTCTCCGTGCCCTGCACCGAAGTGGTGGATGAAGTCAGCAGAATCGATGCGCCATCGCGCAGCAGCGGCAAGGCCTTCTGCACGGTGAACAGCGTGCCCTTCACGTTGGCGCCGAAAATCCGGTCGAAGTGTTCTTCAGTGATCGAACCCAGCGGCAGCATGTCCCCGCCGCCGGCGTTGGCGAACAGGATATCGAGGTGCCCGGCCTTCGCGGCGATCTCGCTGTAGATTCGGTCCAGATCGTCCAGCTTCGCCACGTCGCCCTGAATGCCGATGGCTCGCGGGCCGATGGCGGCGACCGCTTTGTCCAGTTCGGCCTGACGACGGCCAGTGATAAATACCGTGGCGCCCTGGGCGACGAATTCCTGCGCCGAAGCCAGGCCGATGCCGGTGGTGCCGCCAGTGATCAGTGCGATTTTGCCTTCAAGTCTGTTGCTCATGATGAATCTCCAGTAACCGTTTCAAGGTAGGTGACGGGTCGTAGGTGAGCCGTTGGAAGCGACTTTAGGCCGATCGATTGAATTGAAAAATCCGCTAAATCGGTTTTGTTTGTGCACAGACATGCACAATACTCAGCCCTGTCCAATCCACCGAGCCCGAGCCGATGAATCAGTTAATGGCGATCCGCACCTTCGCCCGCGTCGTGGAAAGCGGTTCATTCACCAAAGCCGCCGACTCGCTGAACCTGCCGAAAACCACGGTCAGCAAACTGATCGGCCAGCTGGAAAACCACCTCGGCGTGCGCCTGCTGCAACGCACCACCCGCCGCCTCACCGTCACGGCCGACGGCGCTTCCTATTACCAGTTGACCCAACAACTGCTGCATCAACTGGACGATATCGATCAGGGTTTCAGCCAGGCGCAAGGCCTGCCGCGCGGCAAGATTCGCGTGGACATCGGCGGCTCGACCGCGACGATGCTGGTGATCCCCGAACTGCCGAAATTCTTCGAACGCTATCCGGACATTCAGGTGGATCTGGGCGTCAGCGACCGCCCGGTGGACCTGATCAGCGAACGCGTCGACTGCGTGATTCGCGGCGGCCCGCTGACCGAACAAACCCTGGCCGTGCGCCGCCTCGGCGAAGTGTCCTGGACCACCTGCGCCACGCCCGACTATCTGCAACGCCACGGCACCCCGAACCACCCGCTCGAACTGGCCAGCCATCAGGTGATCGCCTACCGCTCGGCCTCCACCGGCCGCATCCTGCCGTCGAACTTCCAGCGCAACGGCGAACGCCATCAGATCGAAGGCAAAGGCCTGATCAGCGTCAACGAGAGCAATGCACATCTGGCGGCAGGCCTTGCAGGTTTGGGGATCATCCACACCTTCAACTACACGGTGAGGACGGCCATCGAGCGCGGCGAGCTGGTGCCGATCCTCGAAGATTGGCGGCCACCGGCGTATCCGTTTCATGTGCTGTATCCGCCGAACCGGCATTTGAGCAATCGGGTGCGGGTGTTTATCGATTGGCTGGTGGAGCGGTTTGCGCAGGTCGATTGAAGTGCTGCGGGGCATTGCTGATTTTTACGCAAAACACCTTTGACCCAAGGCCGGTTCTTCTCATGCACGTTGCCACCGATACTGGCGGCCATCGACTGTCATGGGAAATCGCACAATGCAAACCGATTACGCTGCCTGGGCCTGGACAACCGGCCAAGGGCTGGATGGCCTGACACTGACCCGCAAACCCCTCGTGCAACCCGGCCCCGGGCAAGTGCTGGTGGCCAACCGCGCCATCGCCTTGAACCCGGTGGACTGGAAGATCATCGAGTGGGGCCATCCCGCATGGAGCACCGGTCGCGTGCCGGGTGTCGACGGCATGGGTGTGGTGGTCGCGGCCGGCGCCGGCGTGACACTGCAACCCGGCAGTCGCGTGGCGTATCACCAATCATTGGCGAGCGATGGCAGCTTCGCCGAGTACTGCCTGCTGGACGCCGCCACCGTGCTATCGGTGCCCGCCGCGCTCGATGATGCGGCCGCAGCGTCACTGCCCTGCCCCGGTTTGACCGCGTGGCAAGCCGTGGAAAAAGTCCCCGCAAATGGCGCGGTCGATGTGCTGGTGATCGGCGCCGGCGGTGCGGTCGGCCTGCTGCTGGTGCAACTGGCGGCACAACGCGGATGGCGGGTCTGGGCGACTGCATCCGGCGCGCATCATGCAAAGCTCAAAGCCCTGGGCGCAGTCGGCGTATTCGATTACCGCGAACCGGACTGGAAAACCGCACTCACGGCCAGCCTCGGCGAACGTCGTTTGCATGCAGTTTTCGACACAGTCAGCGGCGCTCACGCGGCGGAAATGGCCGACCTGCTGGGCTACAACGGCCATCTGGTGTGCATTCAGGATCGTCAGGAAACAGCGCCGCTGCTGGCCTTCACCACCGCGATTTCGTTGCATGAAGTGGCCTTGAACAGCTTCCATGCCCACGCCAGCCTGCACGATCGCCAGACCTTGCGCCGCAACGGCGAACACCTGCTGCAAGCCCTGCTCGACGGCAGCCTGATCGGCCCGACGTTGCAGATGTTCGACTTCCGCGAACTGCCCCAGGCCTTGCGTGCCTTGAAGGACGGCGCGGGTGGCGGGAAATGGGTGGCGCGTTTGCCCATTGCCTGACAAGCAACCACGGCCCGACTCCCTCGCAATCGCGCCGTTTCGTCTAACCTGACCTTGCACCCGACGATGACTGCCCATCGTCGGCGCACTGATCTTGATGCCCACGAAACGGAGAATTCCATGCTCAAGCGAACCCTGGCACTGACCGCTGGTTTGGCCCTGTCCCTGTCCGCCGTGCTGGCGCAAGCCGCGGAGGTGTTGAAGGTCAGCGCGATTCCCGATGAAGCCCCGACCGAGTTGTTGCGCAAGTTCGAGCCGCTGGGGTCTTATCTGGAGAAGCAACTGAACATGAAAGTCGAATTTGTGCCGGTGGCCGACTACCCGGCAGTGGTCGAAGCATTAGCCACCAACCGTCTCGATCTGGCTTGGCTCGGTGGTTTCACTTTCGTCCAGGCGCAGTTGAAAAGTGATCCAAAGGTCATTCCGCTGGTGCAGCGCGAACAAGACGCCCAGTTCACCAGCAAATTCATCACCGCCGACCCGAACGTCAAAAGCCTCGCCGACCTCAAAGGCAAGACCTTCGCCTTCGGCTCCGTGTCGTCCACCTCCGGCAGCCTGATGCCGCGCTATTTCATGCTCAAGGACGGTATCAAACCGGAAAGCTATTTCAGCCGCGTCGGCTACTCCGGCGCCCACGACGCCACCGTCGCCTGGGTGCAGGCCGGCAAGGTCGACGCCGGTGTGCTGAACGCCAGTGTCTGGCAGAAACTGGTGGACGCCGGCAGGGTCGACACCAACAAGGTCAAGGTCTTCGCCACCACTCCGGCCTACTTCGATTACAACTGGACCGTGCGCGGCACCCTCGACCCGGCGTTGGCGGCGAAGATCAAAAAAGCCTTCCTCGACCTCGACCCGGCCAACCCCGAGCACAAGAAAATCCTCGACTTGCAGGCCGCCAGCCGTTTCATCGAAACCAGCCCGGACAATTACAAAGGCATCGAGGAAGCCGCCCGCGCCGCCGACTTGCTGAAATGACGCTGCGCCTCAACAAGGGTTTTCTGCACCACACCAATGGCGTGGAAGCCCTGCGCGGCGTGGATTTGCAGATCGAGGCCGGCGAGCAGGTGGCGATCATCGGCCCGTCCGGCGCCGGCAAATCCAGCCTGCTGAATCTGCTGGCGACCGCCATTCGGCCCAGCAGCGGCGACATCGAAGTGCTGGGCGAGCGCGCCTGGCATTTGTCCGCCCGCCAACGACAACGCCTGCGTGCGCGCATCGGCCTGGTGCATCAGGCGCCGCCCCTGCCGCCCCGGCAACGGGTGGTGACGGCGGTGCTGGCCGGCAAACTCGGGCAATGGAGCCTGGGCAAAAGCCTGATCAACCTGCTGCATCCGCTCGACGTGCCCGGCGCCCGCGCCGCACTGGCGCGACTGGATCTGGCGGACAAACTCTTCAGCCAATGCCAGCAACTGTCCGGCGGGCAATTGCAGCGGGTCGGCATCGCCCGCGTGCTGTATCAGGCGCCGGAAGTGTTGCTGGCCGACGAACCGGTCTCGGCGATGGACCCGGTGCTGGCCGGGCACACGCTGTCGATCCTGTCGCGCCATGCCCGGGAGCACAACGTCACACTGGTCGCGAGCCTGCACGCGGTGGAACTGGCGCTGTCGCACTTCCCGCGCATCGTCGGGTTGCGCGAGGGGCAGATCCTCTTCGACTGCCCGTCCGCGCAGGTCAGCCGCGACATGCTCGACACCCTCTACGCCAACGAACAACTGCAATCCCCGGCGCCCGCCGTCGCGCCGCTGATTGTGCAGATTCCGCGATGCTGAGCGCCGACACCCGCGACCCCGCAGCGCTGCCACGGTTGCTGCTGACCGGGTTGGCGATTGCCTTGCTGTGGCCCGGCATTCAGCTCAGCGAGCTGGATCTGGGCGTGCTGTTTCACGCCGACAGCCAGAGCGAAATGGGCCGTTTCGTGTCGATGTTCTGGCCACCAGAGCACGATCGCGAGTTTCTTCAATTACTCCTCAAAGCCACCCTGCAAACCCTGGCCATCGCCACCGCCGGCATGGCCCTGGCGTTGCTGTTGGCGGTGCCGGCCAGCCTGCTCGCCAGCCGCGCCCTGTCGCTGACCGCCGCCTCCCGCAGCGGACGCCCTAGCCTATTGGGCAGACTGCTGCGCTGGCCGGTGCGCGGGCTGCTGATCTTCCTGCGCAGCGTGCCGGAAATTGTCTGGGCGCTGCTCTTCGTGCGCGCCGTCGGCCTCGGTCCGGCGGCGGGCGTGCTGGCCATTGCGATCACCTACAGCGGCATGCTCGGCAAGGTCTACGCCGAAATCTACGAGTCCACCGACCAACGCCCGGCCCACGCCCTGCTCCAGGCCGGCAGCGGCCGCCTCGCCAGTTTCGCCTACGGCGTGTTGCCCAACGTCGCGGCGGAACTGCTCTCCTACACCGTCTACCGCTGGGAATGCGCCATCCGCGCCTCGGTCGTCATGGGCTTCGTCGGCGCCGGCGGCCTCGGCCAACAGATCGACCTGTCCATCCGCATGTTCGCCGGCGGCGAAGTCGCCAGCATGCTCCTGACCTTCCTCTTCCTCGTCCTCGGCGCCGACCAACTCAGCCGCCTACTGCGCTGGAGGCTGGCATGAAACGCCTGATCAATCCGTTGCTGATCCTAGCCATTGTTGCGGCCGTCATTGCCTCGTTTGCCTACCTGGGCCTTGATCTTGAAGAACTCGGAAGCCCCAACAGCCTGAAACATATGGGCCTGTATGTGGCGCGATTTCTCAGCCCGGACCTCAGCGCTGACTACCTAAGCGCCATCCTGCGCGGATCAATGGAAACCCTCGCCATGTCCGCCCTCGGAACCCTTCTTGCCGCTGTGCTGGGCCTGCTGTTGGCGCTCCCCGCCGCTGGCCGGTTTGGCTGGTTTTTTCAGAGTGCTGCGCGCCTGCTGCTCAATGCACTGCGTGCGATTCCCGAATTGGTGTGGGCTGCGTTGATGGTGCTTGCGGCTGGGCTTGGGCCGAATGCCGGGACATTGGCCCTGGCCCTGCACACCACGGGCGTATTGGGACGGTTGTTTGCTGAAGCGCTGGAGAACACGCCGCCGGAACCGGCGGATGCAATTCGGTTGCAGGGGGGGAATCCGGTTTTGGCGTTCTGCTACGGCACGCTGCCGAACCTGGCGCCGCAGTTGCTGGCGTATTGTTTGTATCGGTGGGAGAACAATATTCGGATGGCGAGCGTGCTGGGGTTTGTCGGGGCTGGGGGGTTGGGACAGATGTTGTATGTGAGCTTGAGTTTGTTTCAGGAGGCGCAGGCGGGGACGGTGATTTTGGCTATGCTGATTTTGGTGTGGGGGGTGGATTGGTTGAGTGGTTGGGGTCGGGGGCGGTGGGTTAAGGCATAAGGAGGGATAATTTCTGCTTCAGACATTCGTAGGCGTAGAAACCCTGATGATCGCTCGCTTCTTGTGAGAGCCGTCAGAACTATTGGTCTCGAGTGCGAAAACGGCGTGTTTGAAGCGGTGGACGGCGGCAAGACTTCGTGGCACCTTTGATGTCATGTTGCCACCTAATACAAAACGCACTAAGGAATGAGCATGAGTTATGAAGCAGAAGTTTTTAATGTGATGATCGCATCACCAGGAGACGTAAAAGCCGAACGCGCTCAAGCCAGAGAAGTTATTCACGAATGGAATGCAGTGCATTCTAGATCCCGAAAAATTGTTCTCTTGCCTATTGGATGGGAGACACACTCTGCTCCAGAAATGGGATCTGAACCACAGACGATTATTAACAGACAGATTCTGGAAAAGTGCGATTTGTTGATTGGAGTTTTCTGGACGAGAGTCGGTACCGCTACTACTGAGTATGCGAGTGGGACTGTCGAAGAAATTGAAAAACATGTGAATGCCGGCAGACCGGCCATGTTGTATTTCTCCAGCCAACCTGCGGCTTTAGACACAGTAGACCACAACCAATACAAACTCCTGACAGACTTCAAAAATACTTGTCGACAGCGAAGTCTGTACGAAGGATATGAAGATATATCAGACTTCCGCAATAAATTCGCAAGACAACTACAGATTACAATAAACGAAAATAAGATATTCAAAATTGACGATTCTCTAGGAGCCGCACCACCCGCACCGACCCAAAGAAACATTCCAAGCTTGTCCTATGAAGCAAGATCGTTGTTAAGGGAAGCTTCTAAAGATTCACACGGCACCATAATGCACATCCGCTACATCGGCGGAACGGACATACAAACAAATGGTAAAAACCTTATCGACTCCAGTGAGCGTAGAGAAATCGCCAAATGGGAATCGGCACTTGAAGAACTTACAAAGTTTGAGCTTGTTACGGCTCGCGGTTCCAAAGGCGAGGTATACGAAGTAACAAACTTAGGCTTTAGCCTCGCCGACACCTTGGGAACCGACTAAATAATTAGTTTTACCGAGCACTAAATAAATGATCTCAATAAACCTTCGCGACAAAAAATTATTTGGAAATGAAGCAGGTGAAGATGAAGACCTCGATCATCTAAACGCATACTACATTGAGAACAATGACTTTGATGATTTTTATGAAAAAGAAGAAAAATTATCCATCGTCAGTGCTCGAAAAGGCATGGGCAAGTCCGCACTTCTTTCTCGACTTTATTACAAACTCAACAACGACCCACTATATGACGACCCGATCATTATTCGAGTAAAAGGTAATGAGCTATTAGGTCTAGGACATTTCACCGGATGCGACCATTCGCTTTTAGAAAACTACTGGAAGCAAATAATCTGCAAAAAAATCCTCATGGAAATTGGTGCCAATATAGGAGTAGCTTTATCTGACGACACCATGTCAATGGTAGAGCTTGCTGAACTCGATGGGTTAAAAAGCAAAAACATAATAGGCGCACTGATATCCCGAACCTTAGGAAAAATACCCTTACTTGGTGTTGAGTTACAGAAATCCCTTCCCACCAACTTCGAGACTTTGCTGAAGCGATATCAGGATTCCGAGGAGCGGAAGCATGTATGGTTGCTTATCGATGATATCGACGCAAAATTTCAGAACAACTCCGAAAGTCAAGCAAGAGTCGGATCGTTCTTTAGTGCAATTCGGTCTCTTGCATTCGACTACAAAGGGCTGAATATACGTTCAACCGTACGAAGTGATGTGTGGTCATGCCTAAGGCACCTAGAAGACCTGGATAAACTACAGCAGTATATAATTAACATATTTTGGACCAAGCGCCAGATGCGGGACATGCTTGCACAAAAAATTCTTGTTTATATCACCAACAATCATCCAACCTCACCAGAAGCAAAATTTAAAATAACTACAGACTACAACAAGATACTTGACATGGTATTTACATCACCCATTGAGTGGGCAGGTAATAAAGAGGCAAAATTGTTCGATGCAATATCTGCCTTTTCCAATAGAAGACCTCGCTGGATGGGGCAACTTTGCCGTATGGCAGGAAAAAAAGCAAAAGAAAAACCCACCACTCGAAAGATAACGCTTGAGCATATAAACTATATTCTTTCCGATTTTGGAGCCAACCGCAGAGACGACCTAATCAAAGAGCACATTCATCAATTCGACGAACTAAACCATCTTATCGATGCATTAAGGGCAACAAAAAAAGAATTTTCATGCTCTGATTTGGAAGAAACATTGGAGCTTAATTTTTTACGAGGAAGAACTAAAGATGACATCCCTCCAGTTGACGGAAAGCCCTATTCTGGCGTTGAGGATCTTGCTGACTTCTTATACAAACTAGGCCTAGTATCTCACATACATTTAGATGGAAAAGAATTCACACACTTCACGGACGACCCTGATTTATATCGCTCTACAGAAAATCGCAGAAACAACGTCAAATGGTCATTGCACCCATCGTATCGTAAGTTTCTTAATATTCACTAACAAAACAAAACAAAACAAAACAAAAGAAAAAGAAAAAGAAAAAGAAAAAGGGGTCAGATTTATTTTATAAAAAATCAGCCCCCTTTTGTCCATGATCAAGCGATTCAGAATGGAATATCAGGGTCCGAACCACCCGCCTCTGCCGGGAATGGCTCAGGAGGCTGCGCCTCAGTGGGGATTACCAAAAGCGCAGAAGTGTTCAATGGCTTGGTGGCACCTTTATCATCAGATGCTCCTGGAATTATGATTAGTGCATCTGCACCAACGGCAGCCTCACCTGCTTCGCCGACCATTTCCTCATCCTCCGTCGGCTCCTCAATAAGATCTAAATCGACAAAGTCTTGCCCCATCATCATTTTATAATGAGGCATATGCTCCATAGCCTTAAAGACCTTGAAGAAGATCTTCATATAGCTGTGCGCCATACCATCGCTTATTGCCACATACAGATCGTCTGGCGAATAGTGAGATCCGTCATTAACCCAACTAATCAATGATTGGCATTGAACCTTTTCCTGCCCTCCAAACTTCTCGATAATAACATGCGTATCTATGCCTCCTAGGATCTTGAAGTAGTTTTCCAGAATCCTGCGCATAGTATTTTGTATTGTAAGCGTCGGCAATGGCTTTCTCGCCAATTCTGCCCACAACAGTTGATATGACGTTTTAATAGGATTATTCTCAAAGCCTTCAATTTTTGAGAAATTATCAGGCTTGCGTACTACCCAAAACGTCTCATCCTTAATGGAAGCATCTCCAGTTCTGTTGGGGTTAAAGGTGATTTCTTTATGAAAGTGCACGTTATGAGTCAAGACAAAGACCTGTTTTAGGTTATTTCCCTTCTGGCGAACCTCGTGAAAAAGCTTTTTTATTAAGCTGCTCACGATAAACAGAACATCGCTATCCAGGCTTGAAACCGGGTCATCAATGACGACTATTCGATCAGTACTAATCCCCGAAGTTTTGATACTTCCCCTGAGCAAATGATAGAAATACAGAAAAGTTACGAAGGTCTTTTCGCCTTCGCTAAGTGTTGCTTTAGCGTCAGTTCCATCGCTTCGAATCAGCCGATATGAATTATCGGCACACGCAGGATCCAGGGAGAAGCTTCGAAACCCAAAATCTTTCAAAATTTTATTGATTGCAATGACAGTAGGTCTCACGCTTGTCAGCGAAGTTTCAATTGTTGCAATTTCTGCATCAGCCGTTGATATATCTAGCGTTGCCCTATCCATGCTTGCAGTGAAGCTATCAATTGCTTTAGCGACACCGCCAGCATCTTTTGCATAATCAGTAAGAGTATCTTTGAGCTCAACATCAAGAAGATATCGCCACACTGCACCTGTTAACTTACCCTGCTCAACGGTAAACCCCGAAACAAGACGATTGTGTTCAGCGACCTTGATATTGGCTGAGTTTATCAGTTCAGAAACTCTAAGCGGAATCTCCGCAAAACCCTCCAACGCTACATCAACACTGGGACTAGCTACCTTCTGATCAATGCGCTGCCTGTTCACTAGTATGATTGCATTCAAGGCCTGCAACTCAAGATCAAGCTTCTCTTTATCTAAGTGAGAACAATTCGTGGCTAGGATTGTTTGAGCCTGAGCTAATAGCTCATCTGTTACAGAACTATAAATATCCCGAAACTGCGAAAGCGCTTTAGTATCTGCCTCAAATGTTTCGTCGAAATAGTCCGCCAGGCTTTTTTCGAACTCATGCGGCAGTTTCTGTTGACAGAAAGGACAGTCATCGTCGGCATTTACCAAGTACTTCAAACCTTGCCTAATCCAGTCACTGTTCCCTAGGTGCTGGATCATCGCGGAAACATTGACATCCTCTTTACCAACCACTTTCTTGCTCAGGATAGGGTCTTGTTCAAACGCAACTAAACGAGACAGGTCAAGGTTGGAGACAGCATTCATGGGTGATGGTGCATCAACATAAAGGACCTGTGCGCGCTTGCGCAGGTCTTCGATACTAACCAGCTGGGAGGTGTTACTTTTTCTTTCTTGTAACACTCTGTTCTTGAACGCCTCCCGGTTATTTCGCAGGCCTTTGAAAGCACCCTGAAACTCATCGTCGTACTTCTGCTTTTGTTCCCAACACCGTGCTACTAAGTTCGCTTCCAGAGCATTTTTTTCACCGATCTTCCCACTCTTGCCGTCCGGGCCATTCAGGTTTTCTTGCGCTTTAGTTTTGAACAACGCGTGGCGGTCTCTTTCTTTCTTCAACTCTTCCAGCCGATCAAGTTGCGCTTGCTCGGCCTGTCCCAGCGTGAAAACACCTTTGAACTGCTTCGAATCTGTGAAATTCGTAGCGATGAAATCGTTGTTGTAGACCATTGCCGGAATCGGATTGCCCTTCGCCCATGTTACTTTGGACGTAGTTGATAGTGCTGGGTCGTTTATGAGCCTGCTGATCGTTGTCTTACCTGCTCCGTTTGCACCGTAGAAGTAGTTCACGACCTTCAGGTTTTGAATCGTTTCAGGGGTTATGGGGCTGTAGGTAGCTATGCCAGAAAGAGTGATCGATTCAATCATGTCTCGCATCCGTAGAGGGAGGAAATCAGAGAACGAGCCAAGGGGCGGCCCTATATATGAAGCACGTCACACAACAAGCAGTGGCCTTCTGACACCTCAGCGTAGACCACTACAGCTACCTGTGAAGACGGTAGAAATCTATGGCTACCGCCGCGTGTCTTTCGAATACAAACCGCCCGATACGATGAGTTGGGCGTTGTGGTGAAACAGGTCTCCTTGAACCATGAAGGCAATGTGATAGCATGCGTTCGCTCCCCCCGGAGAGGGGGATTTCTCTAGATCCCGCAAGGAATATGCCCCGTGAAAGACTTCGTCATCAGCGTCAACAACACCGTCCTCTATCTCTCCCTGGCTTTCATCTGGCTGGTCGCTATCGTCGCGATTTTCACCAGCGGGTTCTTGCCGGCGCTGGGTATCTTCGTGGCCGGCACCCTGTGCTGGTGCATCATTTCCGGCTTCTGGTTCGTCCAGTCGGCGACCTACGAAGAACTGCGCAAGCTGAACGCTAGCAAGAACTGAAACATCAGGGTGAAGCCGTAAGTGCCCCGCCCTACCCCTGAGCGCTTGGTTCCGTGCCAAGCGCTTCTCTCTGCTGCGAACTACTCGTACGCCCCCGCCTTCTCCGACCTCTAAATAGCTTCGCCCTTTCCCTTTCAGCCGATAAGGGACGGGACTGTTTCTCAAGAATTAAGCCCCCCACCTTTGAACGCTTAAACAGCTCCGTTTAAGGCAACCCGCCGTAACTTCCCCAAGGCTACAACGCCTTGCGTCATTGCCTACGACTACGCCAGAATCCGCCGGCTTGTGTGTCTACAGCGCGGGTTCTATCGTTTCCGGGTCACTGAAAAACAGTGATGGGGTTTGGTAGCCCGAGACAAACACAAGATGCAGAGCACACCATCGCGGCGGTCAATCGCCCCGGTTTTATGGTGGCCATGCACAGGGCGTCTTCGGGCGCGCCGGTCTCCTTGTGTCCCGGTCTACCAACCTGCGTATGGCCACCACCCAACGTTTGGTAGCGTGTGGGTGATGGCTCCTGATGACGACACAAGGAGTTTCACCATGATCAAACCAACACCCAACCCACCCGAAACCGACCCCACCTCCCCCTACGAATCCCCCCATTCCAAAAAACTCCACGACGCCGCCGAGCGTGCGCTGGATCACTACCTATTCCCCGCCGCCGGGATCATGTCGTCCTTGAACGAGCCCGAGCGGATGTACCTGGCCAATCCGAAATACAACACTGAATGCCTGCTGGCCAACGCCAGCGAAAACCTGGGGGCGGCCAGTGAGATGCTCAGCAATTTCGCGGCCACGCTCGATCCGTCGCATCGCAAGACGGCGATCGGTATTGCGCAGGTGGTGATGATTGCCGAGCTGGCGGTGAATCAGGCGCTGGATCACGTCGAGGTAGCGTAACCCGGCGATAGCTGTAGTAGCCGTTCGTGGCGGCTTCTATAGCGCGATTTGTTGAGCCTCCCGCTGCTGCAGGAAAAAGCGCGGCTCAAGAGGTTATGGAATGCAAAACAGCCCGGGCCGACACCCTCGTTAACTACGAAGGGCGTCGGCCCGGGCTGTTTGCGTTTCAATAAAGGGCATTGAATTCGAACCACGGGGCCTTGATCCAATTACTGCATTGAATGCACATATGAATTGCAATTAACCCAACTAGTGCTCCCCACACAGGCCTTTAGACTCTCCCCACGATCAACGTAAGGGAGCGTTCAACATGGTCACCACCGCCGTCATCCATCAAACCGGTGAGCCTCAGGTCATTCAGCTTGAGCAATCCACCGCGCAAACTCCCGGCCCCGGCGAGGTTTGGCTTGAGCAGTTCGCCATTGGCGTCAACCCGCTCGACTTGAGCCAACGTTCCGGTGCCGCACCGTTGGCTTTGCCTTCCGGACTCGGGCTTGAAGGTGCCGGGCGAGTTGTGGTGGTAGGTGCCAATGTGACGAACGTGGCCGTCGGCGACCGGGTCGCTTACGCCACGGGCCCTGTCGGCGCGTATGCCAGCGCCCGCCTCTATCCGGCCAATCGGCTGGTGAAGATTCCCGACAGTCTGAGTTTCGAGGACGCGGCGGCTGTGCTGTTCAAGGGCATCACCGCGCAGTATTTGCTCAAGTCCACTTACCCGGTCGGGCCGGGTTCGACGGTGCTGATTTACGGTGCGGCCGGTGCGCTGGGGCAGATCATGGTGCCGTGGGCGAAGCATTTGGGGGCGGTTGTGATTGGTGTGGTGTCCAGCGCCGAGAGTGTCGAGCGGGCCCGATTGGCGGGTTGTGATGAGGTGTTGGTGTTCGATGAGGCGACGCTGGCCGACGCGGTGGTCGACATCACCCAGGGCAAGAAAGTGGATGTGGTGTACGACCCGATTGGCCGGGTGTCTTTCGAGGCGTCGTTGAATTGCCTGCGTCCGCGCGGGTTGCTGGTGTCGTTCGGCATGGCGTCGGGTGCGCCGGCGCCGGTCGAGATCAGCACTCTGAATGCCAAGGGTTCGTTGTTCCTGACCCGACCGTCCCTCGCCGCCCACACCGCCACGCCGGAGGAATACCAGCAGCGTGCAAAGGACGTGTTGCAAGCGATTGACGCCGGTATCATCCAGCCCAATGTCGGGCGTCGCTATCCGCTGGCGGACGCCGCCCGGGCTCATGCCGATCTGCACCGGGGCGGGTTGCCGGGGTCGGTTGTGCTGGTGCCTTGAGTCTTTTTCCGCGTCATCCACGAGGGTTGTCGTCGCATGGATCTGTTCGATAGCCGTCAGGCCGATGAAGTCGCCACCCTGCTGGCCCTGGCCGAGCACGGCTCGTTTGCGGCGGCGGGCCGGACGTTGCAACGCCATCCCTCGGTGCTGTCGAAACGGCTCAGCGCGCTGGAGTCGCGGCTGGGGGTGCGGCTGATCGAGCGCACCACCCGGCAACTGCGTTTCACCGATGAGGGGCAACGGCTGGTGGCGCGGTTCGGGCATGCGGTCAGCCTGATCGCCGAAGCGGAGCAGGATGCGCGCGAAGGGGCCGCCGAGGTTCGCGGGCGTTTGCGCATCGCCCTGCCGGCTGCCATGGGGCGGCTGTGGCTGGGCGATATCGTTTCGGCGTTTGCCCTGGCCCATCCGAACGTGGCGCTGGAAGTTGAATATGCCGAGCGCTTCGTCGATATCGTCGCCGAGGGATTCGACGCAGCGATCCGCATCGGCGAACTGGCGGACAATCGGCTGGTGGCGAAAAAGCTCTGTGATCACCGCCGAATCCTGTGCGCCGCGCCCTCCTATCTTCAACAGCACGGCGAACCGAAAACACCGGGGGATCTTGCCGATCATCATTGTCTGGGATTCACCGGGCTGCATTCGTATCCCGAATGGCGACTGACTCGCGGTGATGACAAACAAACCGTCAAAGTCCGCAGCCGTCTGGTCAGCAACGACAACGAAGCGCAGTTGTGTGCCGCGCGCATGGCCGTGGGGATTCTGGCTGGCGGTGACTGGCTGATGACCAAAGATTTGCGCGAGGGGCGTCTGGTGCGGGTGCTTCCGGAGTGGCAACTGGATGCCGACACGGGGGTATATCTGGTACGGCCGTCGGCGCGGTTCAACACGGCGACGACTACGGCGTTCAAAGACTGGATCGAGGGCGCTTTTGCCGAAGGTGCGCCTTGGGTGACGCTGCCCCGCTGACTTGTCCGCGAGCACACCCGACCGACCTCACAAAATCGCCACTTGAAAGCGACCACTCGTCGTTTCTCTGCCGGAACGTCCAATCACTACTAATGTTTATCTGACTTCAAGACAACCTCGAAGAAACCGGTAGTCGCAGTTCAGACATTCAATGTGTTGATGATTTCGCAGAGGACGCGCCATGACTGTAAGCCGATACGCTCGCCGACTCAGTGTTTCTGTTCTGGCCCTGGGTTTTCTGAGCAGTAATGCTCAGGCCGGCGGCATTCTTATTTATGAAGCAGGCCAGGAAGGTAATGGCCTGGCCAATGCCGGGGCCGCCGCATTGGCGACCGATCCCAGTGTATTGATGAGCAACCCCGCCGGACTCACCGAACTCAAAGGCACGCAGATCAGCGCCAACGGGCAGTTGATTCTGGGTCACATGCGCTTCTCCCGCGACAGCAACAACCAGTTTGATGGCAACGAAGGCGGCAATGCCTTGCAGTATCTGCCGGGTGCCAGTTTGTTCGTCAGTCACCAGATCGATGATCGCTCGGCCGTCGGTTTTGGCATGTATGGCAACTTTGGGCTGGCCCTGGATTACGACGACGATTGGGCAGGTCGATATTTCAATCAGGAAGCCGCCGTCATTGGCGTGTCCTTTCAGCCGACACTGGCGCACAAGTTCACCGATGACCTGTCGATCGGCATCGGCCCGCGCATCATGTACGCCTATTACAGGAATGAAACAGCGATCAACAACAACCTGCTCGGGCTGCGCGACAGTCCCGACGGCCAGCTTGAATACAAGGACACCGACGTCGGCGCCGGCATCAATCTCGGTCTGCTTTATCGCTTGAGCGAACGCACGCAGATCGGTCTGGCCTACACGAGCAAGATCGACCTGGAGTTCAAGGACAGCCCGAGCGTGCGCAAGGTCGATAACCCGATCATCAATGCCGCCCTGCGGCGCCTGGACGTCGACTCACTGGAGCTGGACATGTCGGTGCCGCAAACCGTTCTGCTCAGTGTCGCCCACGACCTGAGTCCGGAATGGAAACTGCTGGGTAGCCTCGGTTGGCAGGACTGGAGCCAGTTCGGCGAAATCGGCGTGGAGGTCGACGCCAATGCGGCCGACGTCAGCCGGACCGCCGACCGCAAATACAAAGACACCTGGCACGCTTCGGTGGGGGCGCAATACCAGATGACACCGCGCCTGCGCTGGAGCATGGGGCTGGGGTATGACAGCTCCGCCGTGGATGACAAGGATCGCACTGTCGACAACCCCATGGGCGATGCCTGGCGTCTGGCGACAGGCGTGAATTACAAGATCGATGAAGGGCTGGATGTCCATGCGGCCTACACCCTTGTCTGGCTCGGTGATATGGACGTCGAGCAGACCAAGTCCCGCTCCGGGGAAACCCTGTCTGGCACCTACCGAAACGCCGCGCTGCACATCATCGGTGGCGGCGCGACGTGGCGTTTTTGAGCCTTGAATGCCGAGGCACTTTTGTCTCGGCTAACCGTTTTCCTGACTTCTGAAGGACGCCGATATGAGCCCGGTGATAAACAAAATCAAACATGAATTCATGAAGGCGCTTCCACCCACGATTTTCTTTTTCGTGATCTTGCATATCGTTGCTTTGATCCGTGCGCTGATGATCAAAGGGTCGGGGGTCGATCTTCCGGTTTCAGCCTCTGTTCTGATCGCGTCGCTCATACTCGGAAAGTCGGTTTTGGTCGCGGACATGCTGCCCTTCATCAACCGTTTTCCCGATAAGCCGCTGATCTGGAATGTCACCTGGAAGACGCTCATGTACAACCTGGTCGCGCTGATCGTCCATTATCTGGAGCGGCTGTACGACTACTGGAAGGAAGCCCCGAGCTTCATGGATGCGAACGCGCTGCTGTGGTCTTCGATGAACTGGCCCCGGTTCTGGGCGGTGCAAATACTGCTCATCACGCTGATATTCATGTATTGCGTTATCGCGGAACTGGCTCGGGTCATCGGACGTGACCGGCTGAAGGTGATGTTTGTGGGGCCGCTTCCACCGATACAGCGCTGAATCGGCGAGCCCCTAACCCGCCACCACAAAAATGATAATGGGGCCACAAACAGCCAACAGCACGTTGGATACCGCATAACAAACCGTGAAGCCGATCACCGGTGTATTGCTGCCGGACTGCTCGATGATCTTGTTCATCGAGGCGGCTTCGGTCTGCGCTCCGGCCAGACCGCCGAACAGCACCATCGGGTGCAGGCGCAGTATGTAGCGACCGAAATACAACGCCACCAGCGGCGGCAGAATGGTCACCACTGCGCCGGAGATCAGCAGTGACAGCCCTTGCTCTTTCATCGCCTCAAACGCGGCGGGCCCCGCCAGCAAACCGATGACCGCGCCGAAGGCCGTCAGGCCGAATTCGGAAAATGCCCATTGCGCAGCCGGAGGCAACGCGCCGATTTCCGGGTGGCGCGAGTTATACCAACCAATGGCCAACGCCACCACCAGCACCCCGCCGCCGATGCCCAACTCCACCGGAATCATGCCGATGTGCGTGGACAGCAGCCCCAGCAATGCCCCCAGAACCATGCCCAGGGTGTGCATCGCAATGTCGCTTTTATAGCCCTGCTTGCGAATCCGCCCCAGGCGCTGCGCCAACGCTTCGACGCTGGCGGTGCGCCCGGTCACGCGGATCACGTCACCCCGACGCAGGACGGTATTGGGCAGCAGCGGCAATTCGTAGCCTTGCCGGGTGATGGTGTTGAGAAAACAGCCCAGCCTCTGGGTGTTTTTCAGTTGAGCCCGGGCTTCGTGCAGGGTCTTGCCGGCGAATTCTTTCGAGGTCAGGACGATGTCCGCCTCGCGGGTTGGAAACGACAACGACTGTGGATGATCGATTTCCGGCCCGATCCAGTGGCTGAGCGTGCCGACCGCCTCACGCAACGCATACACGCCGACGATATCGCCCTCCATGAGCACGAAGCTTTCATCGCGCTCGATAACCTTCCCGCCTCTCACCACGCGCTCGATGCTGAGCGCGTCGTGCAGTTTTTCAAGCTCGGCGATGGACTGTCCGCTGGCCTGGCCAACGGCTGCCACCTGATGGGCACGCACGACAATGCGGGTATAGGAAACGGTGATCGCGTCCTCGTCTTTCTCGATTCCCAACTCCAGTTCCAGCTCGCGTGCCGAGGCCTTGAGGTCGACCCCGAGCAACCGTGGCGCAATGCTGCCGACGAAGACAATCAGGCCGATGGTGCCGAACAGGTAGGTGATCGCATACGCAATGGCCATGTGGCTGTTGAGCGTGGCCTTGGCGGCGCTGTCGATCGGCAGTTGGTTGAGCGCACTGGTGGCGGTGCCCATGATCGCGGTGTCGGTCAGCGCGCCGGCGCCGAGCCCGGCGGTGAAGCCCGCGTCGAAGCCGTAGATCGCGTTCATCAACAGGATCGCGCCCAGTGCCGTGGCACACAGCACCACGGAAAGCACCACCAGTTTCAACGTGCCCCGATTGAGGCTACCGAAAAATTCCGGCCCGCTCTTGAACCCGACGGCGTAAATGAACAGCACGAAGAAGATCGACTTCAATCCTGCCGGCACTTCCAGGCCGATCTGCCCGATCAGCAAGCCCATCAGCAATGCGCCAGCCACAGAGCCTAAGTGGAAGCTGCCGATGTGCAGGCGACCGATGAACACGCCGGAAGCAATGGCCAGGAACACGGCGATTTCGGGATCGGCGCGCAGGGCATTCAGGAAAAATTCGAGCATCTGACGGACTCCCGCTCAACGCCGGTCAAGTATCTTTCGGTTCTTTGGCCGGTGCCGCGAACCAGTTTTCTTTGGGTACTCGTTTTTCTTGTTCGGGATCGCCCAGATAGTGCGGCGACATGATCTGCACGCCGTATTCGTTGAACACATCCTGAATGTTCGCGTGCAGCATGCTCAGCAGCTCCGCGCGCGGTCGCGGCAGGCTGGGAATGGCCTGGGCCACCAGGCGATATTCGGGGTAAAAATCAGACAGCGCGGTCTGGAACACCTGCGCCGGCGGGTCCTGCAATACACCGGGCGTGCGCCGTGCCGCCTCCAGCAACATCGCTTCCACCTGGCGCCACGGGGTGTCGTAGCCGATGGTCACGACCGTATCGACCACATAACCCGCCCCTTGCACGGTGCGCGAATAGTTCTTGGTGACGGTGCCGGTGATCATCGAATTGGGCAGGGTCAGCACTTCACCCAGCCCCGTGCGGATGCTGGTGGTGAACATGCCCAGTTCGGTCACGGTGCCTTCGTATTCGCCGATGCGCACGAATTCGCCGGGGCGCAAGGTGCGGGTGTACGTCAGGATCAACCCGGCAGCCGCCTGCCCCACTACGCTGGTGGCCCCCAGCGAAATCATCAGGCCGATCAGTACCGACAAACCCTTGAACGCGTCGGTGTCCGCACCCGGCAGATACGGGTAAGCCATCGCCAGTGCAAACAGCCAGATCGCCAGCGAGGTCAGGCGCTGAGTCGGTTGCAGGGTTTCGTAGTTGAGCCAGCTGAAAGTGCCCGGCGTCGCCATGCGCCGCAGCACCCGCCGACTGAAGGCCGAGGCGCCACGGGCAATGAAAAAGATCGCCAGGGCCACACCCAGACCGGGGATCGCTCCGACAATCGCTTGCAGCAGATAACTGGCGACTTCGATCAGGTAGTTGTTGAGGCTTTCACCCCACGGCCGGGTGTAAGGAAACCGTGAAAGGACAAAGCCCAGCCATTCATACGTCAGCAACAGAATGACCAGCCAGCGCAGCAGCCAGAACAGGCGTATCACCAACGGATAAAGGTAGTTGGCATCGATGACCTGCACCTGCCCCACTTTCAGCGCGCGGGTGTGCCGATGCATCAGATCGGGCAAGCGCTGCAGCAACCGGCGCCGCAACCAGGCGAGGCTCCACAGCAACGCCAGGTAGATGCCCGTCGCGACGGCGGCCAGACCGGCCGAACGCAACATCAGGTGCAAGCTGCGCGCTTCGCGGGTTTCCGCCACAACAAGTCGCAGCTTGTCCGCCGCCCCCTGCGCAGCCTGCTGCACAGAGCTGTATTCGAGTTCGTCGACGTCCTTGGGCGCGACGATAAATGCACGCCGGTTGCCCAGCAGCACCAGGTAGTCTTCCTGAAGGGGCTCAACGGCCACCGTCGGCGCATCCGACTCATCCAGTGCTTCGCTGATGACGGTTCTGGCGCGTTTCGCCCGCGAAGCCGGTGCCTCGCCCAGCAACGTGGCGCGGAACACCATGATGCTGCGATTTGCGAGTTTCAGCTCGACGGAATCATCAGTCGCCTTGGGTTCGTCCACGGCCAATGACAGTGCCGACCAGCACAGACCGCAAATGACCAACAGGACGGCGAACAACCTGCTTCGCATAACCGGTTTCCTTGCGCCACGGGTGTGAGGACTGAGCGTTCAGATCGCAGCCTAGTTCAGCACCCAATAATTGTCAGATTTGCCCGGTGCGATCGAGCGCGAGTAGCGCAGTCGTCACGGTGGACTACACTTGCGCGGGTGCCTGTTTCCTGCCCTTGAAACGATCCGGTCTGCCCTGTTGTTGTTGTCGACGCGTTGCCTCCTGTCACCCACGTATCTGGAGCCTCCATGAGCGTTGTAAAAGGATTGATGACTTGTGTGGCCCCGCCACTCGCGAGATCGAACGTTGCCAATGTTCTATTGCCCGGACTGCTGGCGATGGTGCTTACCGCAAGCGGCGCCGCTTCGGTGCAGGCTGCCACCGACCCTCTGGGTGGGCAGCCACCGCCGGGCTCCAGCCCGTCGGTCAAGGACTTCGACTATCAGATCAAGTACCAGCGTGCCTTCGAGGCCGTGCTGTGGAACATGCCGGCAATCTCCATCTACTCCTTCCGGCGCGCAGCCATCAGCGACCTGGGTTACAAGGACAATGACATCATCGCCTACTCGGCAACCGCCACCCCGCAACTTGAAGCCCTCACGGCCAACAGTTCCACACCCTACATCGCCGCCTACACCGACTTGCGCAACGGCCCGGTAGTTCTGGAAATTCCAGCCGCCGGAGCCGACGGCAGCCTGTATGGCCAGGTGGTGGACGCCTGGCAGTTCACCATCGCCGACGTCGGGCCTGCCGGGCTCGACAAGGGCAAGGGCGGCAAATACCTGTTCACTGCACCTGATTACAAGGGTGCGATTCCCAAGGGCTACTTCCACGTCAGCTCGCCCAATTATCGCATTGCCTTTGCTTTTCGTTCGGTGCCAGCGGCGGGCAAAACCGCCGCAGATGCCTACGCGTATGCCAAACGCCTGCGCATGTACGCCTTGTCCGAAGCGAAGAATCCACCGCAGCAAAAATTCATCGACCCCAGCCATCAGCGCTACCCGACCCTGCCGTTCTACGATGAGCGACACTTTCAGGACATGCACGAAATCATGAGCGTGGAGCCCGTCAGGGAGCACGACAAGGTCATGATGGGCATGCTCAAGTCGCTGGGCATCGAAAAAGGCAAACCTTTCACCCCGGACGAAACCGCCAAACGTGCCATGCACCAGGCCGCCATCGACGCCTGGTTCTATTTGCAGGAGTGGTTCGACAAGGAAATGGTCAAGCGCGTCTACTGGCCCGATCGTCATTACGTCTCGTTGTTGCAGACCGATGCCAATCGCCAGTTCAAATTCACTTACGACGACAAAATCGATCTGATCGAACGTGCCGCGGAATACTTCTGGTGCACCTACATGCCCAAAGTGCTCAGCGACTCCCCCGCTACCGCCTACATGGTGGCGCTGGCGGACAAGGACGGGCATCTGCTCGAGGCCGGCAAAACCTACAAGGTCGATGTTCCGGCCCAGATGCCGGTCAAGCAGTTCTGGGCGCTGACGGTCTACGACCGCGCCACCTTCTCCTTCATTTACAGCGACAGCAACCGCACCACGCTGTCGTCGTTCGACCTCGAGAAATTGAAGAAGAATGCCGATGGCAGCGTCACGCTCTACGTCGGGCCGAATGCTCCTCAGGGTGAGGAATCCAATTGGATTCCAACCTCGGGCAAGCGCCCGATGCCGACCATGCGCTTCTACGGGCCGACCCAGGCGTTCAACGACAAGACCTTCAAGATGCCTGACTTCGAACAGGTCAATCCCTGAGGACCACGTCCTCGCGCTGATCAGTGAGGTTCCTTCATGCGCATGTTGAGAAATATCCTGCTGGGTCTCGGCCTGGGGATGACGGCTCTGGGATCGGTACAAGCCGCAGAGAAACCCAATATCGTGGTGATCATGGTCGATGACATGGCGCCCATGGACCTGTCGGCCTATCACCGAGGCCTGGGTGCCGTGAACACACCCAGTATCGATCGCCTCGCCCGGGAAGGGCTGATGATCTCGGACTACTACGCCCAGCCCAGTTGTACGGCGGGTCGTGCGGCATTCATCACCGGGCAATACCCGATCCGCACGGGCCTGACGGCGGTGGGACAGCCCGGCGCGAAAGTCGGCCTGCAGGACAGCGATGTGACCCTGGCCCAGTTGCTCAAGGCCGAAGGTTATGCGACCGGGATGTTCGGCAAATCCCACGTCGGCGATCGCAACGAGTACCTGCCCACCGTCCACGGTTTCGACGAGTTCTACGGCTTTCTCTATCACCTGAACATCATGGAGATAGCGCAAATGACCAACTTCCCCAAAGACCCGAACTTTCCGGGCATCCCGCGCAACATGATTCACGCGGTGGCCAGCACCACGGATGACGCGACCGAGGAGCCACGCTGGGGACGCGTCGGCAAGCAGAAAATCACCGATGAAGGTCCGTTGACCATCGAGCGAATGAAGACCATCGATGACACCTTCACCGACCTGTCGATCGAATGGGTCAAAAAACAGAAGGCGGCCGACAAGCCGTTTTTCCTGTGGTTCACCCCCTCGCGCATGCACCAGATCATCCACGTCAGCGATCAATGGCTGGGCAAGAGCGGGCACACCCCGTACGCCGATGCCGTCATGCAACTCGACTCGCTCGTGGGCAAGCTGCTCGATACGCTCGATCAGGAAGGGCTGACCAAGAACACGATCGTCCTGTTCACCTCCGACAACGGCGTGAACCTCTCGCACTGGCCGGACGCCGGCGCCGCATCGTTTCGTGGTGAAAAAGGGCTCACCTGGGATGGCGGCTTCCGTGTGCCGATGCTCGTCCGCTGGCCGGAGCACATCAAGCCCGACACCTGGACCGGCGAGTTCATGACCTCCGAAGACTGGCTGCCGACCCTGATGGCCGCCGCCGGCAAAACGGATGTGAAGGACCAACTGCTGACCGGACTCAAGGTCGGCGAAAAGACCTTCAAGAATCACCTCGACGGCTACAACCAGCTCGACATGCTGACCCGGCCCGACGGCAAATCCAGACGCCACGAGTTTTTCTTCTTCGCTGAAACCAGCATGAATGCGGTGCGTGTCGACCAGTGGAAGATTCACACGGCGACCAAGGAAAAATGGATGGAGGCGGCCAGCCCGATTCCAGGTGGTCTGGTGTTCGATATCAAGGTCGACCCCTACGAGCGTTCTTCAGAAACCGGTGACCACTTTCGCTGGCAGCAACAGCGCAGCTGGATCATTCCGATTCTCGCCCCCTACATCGAGACCTTCGAGAAGAGCATGAAAGACTTCCCGCCCTCGCAGAAAGGCGCGGCGGGCATCGGGATGGCTTCGATGGAAAACTGATTTCTCAGGTATGGATTTCTACTGTTCCCTGGAGTGCTCATGAAACGACTGACGCTTGCGGCAACCTTGCTTTCACTGGCGGTTCCGGCCTTTGCCCAGATCTCCGACAAACTGGCCCAGGACGCGTACACCTACGGTTACTCCATCGACGAAGCCTATAAGTTCTTCTACGAGACGGCGGTCAAGACCGACACGCCGCTCAATCGCTTCCAGAACATCCGCCATCTGGCCGATGACACCTACACCGATCACCCGACCATCAACAACGACACCCTGCACCTGATGGGCTGGCTCGATGTGGCTGCCGAACCGGTGATCGTCAGCGTGCCGGACATGGACAAGGGCCGTTACTGGATCCTGCACACCATGGACATGGGCCATTACACCGTGACCATGATCGGATCGCGCACCCATGGCAACAAGGGTGGCCACTTCATGTTCGCCACGCAGGACTGGAAAGGCGAAGTGCCGGGTAGCGTCGATGAAGTGATCCGCGTCGATTCCAACCTGGTGAAACTGATGGGCCGGATCATGGCCACGGGCCCAGAGGATCAGAAAACCGCACTCAACTACATGGATGACTGGAACGTGCGGACACTCTCCGCCTATCTGGGTGAACCCGGTCCCAAGGCCAAGACACGCACCTATCTGGATCCTGCGAAAACCAATTGGCTGCAACGGGTCAATTTTGTTCTGTGTGACGGCACCATGGGCAAGGCCGACAAGAAATGGCTGGACCAATACAAGGCTGTCGGCGTTGAGCCGTGCAAGGAAAACTTCACCCCGGATCAGCTCGCCGCCGCGAAGAAAGGCGAAGAACTGGGCATGAAACGCATCAAGGAACTGGCCCCGACCCTGACCGATGCCGGCAAGCTGTTGGGCACTCGCAAGCAGTTGAGTGACGACCCGCGCGAACTGTTTGCCGAAGGAACCTACCTGGGCCAATGGGGACTGCCGCCGGACGAAACCATTTACCTTCAAGCCGTCAAAGGCAGCGATGGCAAGAACATCAATGGCTCCAACGGCAAGACCTATCGCATGCACTTCAAGGCACCGGACGTCAGCGAGTTCTGGTCTTTTACCGTGTACGGCACTGACAACCGATTCATGGCGCACAACGACATGAACCGCCACAGCCGTGGCGACCGTACCTTGAAACCCGACGCCGAGGGCAACTACACAATTGAACTCAGTGCCAAGGGCGATGCCAGCAATCCCAACTACCTGCCCATTCCGGAAAAAGACGTTTACATCGTGCTGAGGATGTACGGCCCGAGCAAGGAAGTGCAGGCAGGTGGCTACAAGTTCCCTGCCGTGGAAGTGGTCAAGCCCTGACCGATCCATCAGCGCCCTTCCACCGGCGCAACACCGCAGCCGATTGCCATTCGATACAGGAGTTTTCAGATGATGAGGTCGCCTTCCCGTTACACCGTGCTGGCTTTGGCTTTGAGCGCGGCAATGATTGGTGGTGTTCAAGCGGGAGATAACTCCGCTGGCAAACCGGCTGCCGAGGTTCCCGGCATTCCCGCTGGAACGGTGATCACCCCGTCCAGTGCGAAGGTCATCGCGCAAGACACTTATCTGTGGGGTTGGCCTATCGTCAATGCGTTCAACCGCCGTACTTCTTTCTCCAAGGCGCCGGAGCCAGGGCTGATGGGCGGGATCCTGCCTGCGGCACCGATCGGCTATGTGAGCATGCTCAGCGGATACATCTCGCCAGAACAACGATGGGTAGCTCACCCAAACCAGGATGTGGTTTACGGTTTCGGTTTCGGTGCGACTGACGACGATCCAGTCGTATTGCAAGTGCCTGACTTTGGCGACCGATTCTGGGTTTATGCGTTGTACGACGCACGCAGCGAGGAGTTCTCCAGGCTTGGCAAGCAATATGGAACCAAGCCTGGCAACTATCTGGTGGTGGGGCCTAACTGGAAAGGCACCGTCCCGCAGGGCATCACCGAAGTGATCAAGGCGCCTACCGAACTGGTTGCCATGGGGCCACGGGTGTTCATGGGTGATAGCGAGGAAGACCATGCGGCAGTCGTCAAACTCCTCCAGCAAGTAGTGGTTTATCCGTTGAGCAAGTACACAGGCGAGTCGGTTACCAAGGACTGGACCAAAACGCCGCATTTCCCGGCCGCACAGAACTCTTCCACCGAAACCCGCTGGGTGGACCCGAATACATTCTTTGACCTGTTACCGGGAATTCTCGACAAGGTGCCACCGCTGGCGGGTGAGGAAAGCCGCTACGCGATGATGCGCGCACTGCTTGATGCCGCTGCGAAGGATCCCGCGATCAAGGATGTTTTGCTCAAGGCCGCAGTCGAAACCGAGAAGGACGTTATCGCACCGCTGTTTTCCTTCCGCACCAATGGTTCGCGCCTGCCCAATGGCTGGAACTCGCCGACCAATGTTGCACGTTGGGGTAACGACTATTTGACCCGCACCGCCACTTCGAAGTCGAACATGTATACCAACCAACCGGAAGAGACTCGCTACTTCTTCCAGGAGGTGGATCAGAGTGGTCAGCGACTTAATGGAAAACACAAATACACCGTGACCTTCGCCAAGGGGCAAACGCCGCCTGTGGACGGCTTCTGGTCGCTGACCATGTACGACCCTCAACACTTCTTCGCCCCTAACGCCATGAAGCGCTACTCATTGGGTACCAAGAATGAGAAGAACATGAAGTTCAACGATGACGGTTCGCTGACTCTTTATGTGCAACACAACTCCCCCGGCAAGGACAAGGAAAGCAATTGGTTGCCTGCCCCGCAAAGCGAGTTTGAAGTCACCATCCGCACCTACTGGCCAAAGACAGAAGTACTCAATGGGCAGTGGACACCCCCTGCGGTCGTCCAGGTGAAGTGAAGGCTTGATCAGAAGTTGCAGGTTGTCGTCAGACAACGTGTCTGCACTTTCGCAATTGCCCTCCCATAAGGAAGGGCAATTGTTGATAAGGGATCAACTTTTTACCGTTTGCACTCGAGACCCGCCAACAGGGGAAGCCCATGCAACGTGTTTATCTCGCACACTTGTCATTAATGGTGATCGCCGCACAGGCGGGTCTTGCGCAAGCTGAGGACTCCGCCGAACTGGCCAAGGCCGCCCTCAACCCTGTCGCGGCCATGTACAGCCTGCCAGTGCAGTACAACTGGGATCAGAAGATGGGCCCCACCGGCGAGGGCATGCACAGCGTGACCAATATCCAGCCGGTGCTGCCGTTTACGCTGAACGAGGACTGGAACCTCATTTCGCGCACCATCCTGCCGGTCATCGACCAGCACGGCCTGGCCCCCAATGGTGCGGCAGACAAGTCGGGTGTCGGGGATATCACGCAAAGTTTTTTCTTCTCCCCCAGCAAACCCACCGACAGCGGCTGGATTCTGGGGGCCGGCCCTGCCCTGTTGATTCCAACCGGCAGCCACGAACTCTTGAGCAACGAACAATGGGGCATAGGCCCGACCGCCGTGGCGCTCAAGCAATCCAATGGCTGGACCCGCGGCATACTCGCCAACCACATCTGGGGCCTGGACGGCAGCCCGCCGGACGACAAGGAAAAGGTCAACCAGACGTTCCTGCAACCCTTCCTGTCCTACACCACCAAGACGCTCACCACTTACGGCATCAATACCGAGTCGACCTACGACTGGCAGGCGCGCGAGTGGTCGGTGCCGATCAATCTGAACGTTACCCAACTGCTGAAGATCGGCGGCCATCCCCTGACGATTCAGGCAGGCCCGAGGTACTGGCTGGATCGATCGGGTGATGGGCCCCAGGGCTGGGGCTTTCGTGCCGCCGTGACGTTCTTGTTTCCACGTTGATTGAGGGTCGATACGGCTCACCCTGGATGCGCAGTGCAGAAAAAAGGGCGACTCAGGCTGGCATGGGATATTGTGCCGGCCTCGAAATCGACGTGCATTCATGGAGGAATAAAGTGCGGATTTACGTGACTGGGGCATCGTGTATGGGCGTGTCCATACTGGGACGCCTGAGACTCAAAACATTATTCGTCGTCATGTCAGGCTTCTTCGCCCTCCCCCAAGCAGCCATATCCCACGCGGATACAGCCAATGGAAAAGCCCTCTATTCACAGCGATGCGCTGTGTGCCACGGAGCCGACATCAAGGGCACCGGGCCGTTGGCCAGGAAAAGCAATCCGCCGACACCTGACCTGACCACCGCAGCTTTCAGAAAGCGACTGAGTGATTATCCGGGCGTGATCGTGTCCTCGGTGATACTTCGCCCCAACGGCGATTTGATTCCAAAGACCTTGCGCGAGAATGGCGTGAAGATCCCGCCCCACGCCTGGAGCGTTAACGATTTTCGCGACTTGAATCAATATATGAGCGGTGTGATTTCCCATACGAACAAATAAGAATGAGGCAGATCTTTAACCCAGTAACGGGATAACAGGTTTGCCTCATTTTCACGATCAGGCTGCATCCACCATGACCGACACGTTCCAAGGCAGTTGTCTGTGCCGCGCCATCAAATACGAAATCCATATCGAGGTCGCGTCCAAGGCGTGCTGGTATGAGATTCGGGATCTGTGGCCGCAATCTCAATGACGGCGATGAATCGAAAGCTCGGTTGAATCTACAAACGTAATGACTCCCCCTCTGCGCGCACATAGATCAACTACAGTTTGCTTTACCCATCTCCAAGGATTGTCATCTATGGCTGCGGATCAGGATCGTTTTTCACGCGCATTCAGCTTTGTTCTTAACAACGGCACCGAACTGTTTCCAGTGCAAATGAAGCGCAGGAGTACCGGAGTTGTCGCCTATCGAATTTCTCGTGGGGGGGCTAACGGAAACACGCTGGAGGCAGGCGAGGAAGTTGATGAAGCGACAATGATTCATAAGGTCCTCGACCTTGGTTTTGCCGTTCGCTGCTCATCGCTGGATGGAAAGACCAAAGGCTTGTACAAATCAAATCAACGAGCTGTACGCGACGTACGTCGAAAATGAATCAAAAATGGGGACGGCGAAAAATGGGGACCGAAAAATGGGGACAGATCTATTTATCTGTGGCGTGAAAATAGATCCGTCCCCATTTTTCGCCAGCGGCCATACTGCATTCCTGACAGGAATGCCCCCATAAAAAACATGAATTTTATTTAAGGCGCCCAATCTTTTAGCGTCGTCCATTCTGCATATGGAGATGACGCTATGAATGACTCAAGCCTGCGCCTTTACGTCGATGCTCAATTCACCAGTCCCTACGCAATGTCGTGCTTTGTGGCCCTTCGAGAAAAGGGAA
Organism: Pseudomonas fluorescens; assembly: GCF_030344995.1. GTDB lineage: Bacteria > Pseudomonadota > Gammaproteobacteria > Pseudomonadales > Pseudomonadaceae > Aquipseudomonas > Aquipseudomonas fluorescens_BF. The sequence continues at coordinate 3,128,788 of NZ_CP128260.1, read as the reverse complement.
TCGAGTTCGAAATGAGTAACTTGGATCTGGACAAACTGGAGAACCAGGCCAGCGATTACGCCCGTCTTTCGCTGACTCAGAGGGTGCCCACTCTCGTGCATGGCGACTTTGCGTTGTCGGAGTCATCGGCGATCACGGAATACCTGGAAGATGTATTCCCCCAGACAGCTGTTTACCCCCGGCACCCACAAAAGCGCGCTGCGGCGAGGCAAGTTCAAGCGTGGCTACGCAGTGATTTGCTCCCGATCCGACAGGAACGCTCTACCCTTGTCGTGTTCTATGGACAGAAATACGGACCGTTGTCAGCGTCGGCTGAGGCTGCCAGGCAAAAGTTGATTGATGTCGCTCAATGGCTGCTGACCGACAATCCGGACTACCTTTTTGGCGAATGGTCGATCGCCGACGTTGATCTCGCCTTGATGCTGAACCGGTTGATACTCAACGGGGACACTGTGCCGGCTCAACTGGAGGATTACGCGCAGCGCCAATGGCAGCGCCCGACAGTACAAGAGTGGATCAATCTGAAACGACCTCGAATTTAGCGGTACTACAAATGGGACTACAAATGGGGACAGATTTATTTTTCAGAAAATAAATCTGTCCCCATTTCTGCCATTTTTCAGAAAATAAATCTGTCCCCATTTCTGCCTGAAAATAAATCTGTCCCCATTTCTGCCGGCGAACTCTGCGAACACGAGTGCCTGCGCATCGTCAACACGGTAATGCCGGTGGAGAACTGGACTTTCGAAGGGCCCGAAGGCATGGAGACCATCACCATCCCCGTGTCGCCCTTTCACATCAACACCGCCGACGGCATGACCATCGCGATCAGAAAAGGCATGGGCATCGGCATTCAACCGATTGCATCGGCCGTGGATGGCTTGAGGGCGGGAACCCTGGTGAGGGTATTGCCGGAGTATCGGCTGGAGGAGTTGAACCTGTTCGCGATCTATCCGTCGCGCAAGTTCGTCGATGCGAAGATCAAGACCTGGGTTGAGTTTCTGAAGCAGTCGATCCCGCAATTGCTGGCATCGGATGAAGACATCGTTGGAAAGAAAGCGGTTTGAGTACAGCAGACATGGAGTGTCGACCCTCCATCTTCTGCACCTGACTCAACTGGAACAGCCAGTGCCCATCACCTGATATTGCAGAACGTGGCGCTCGCCATGGGAATCTTCGTAGGTCATCTGCACCGGCACCGGGGCGCATTCGTTGGCCGGTTCGGTGATGGAGATGACATGTTCGATGTCCAGATTGGTCGAAGAGCTGTAGGTCTCGACCGGGATGTTCGCCGCGTCCGCGTTATCGGCGTAAGCGTGTGCACCGAAACTGCCAAGCATTAGAACCAGCGCGATTTTCTTGAGGCTCATGATGTTCACCGTCTCGTTGAGGACCGTGTTTGTTCACGGGTTGGAGACGATGCTAAGGGTTCGGGTAGTGCTGAAAAATCAGCCAGCTGGACAAACACTGTTGCCGGATTTCGTATGAATCAGCGTTACGAATGATCTTGGCGAATCAGTACTTAAACACCAACGTTTAAACATCTGAAATTCGATACTTGAGCCTACAAACCCTTGCGCAAGTACCTACAAATTTGCCAGAAAGCGCCGGCTTTCAGAGTTCGCCCTCAAACCGTATGATTTTTTCGTCACTGCCCATCGACTGAACGCAGAAGACATTCAGGATCGAAGGTTATCCCTTGATCGACTCGAAGAGTGAACGGTTGACGCCATCGTCATCGCTCCCTAATCTGCCCACATCCCGCCCAAGGCAGTAAGCCGTCCTAACCATCCAGGACGTGCCAAACCCTTGGGCGTTTTTGTTTTCAGGAAGAACACATGCCCACAGCAGTTCTGGTTGACGGCGCCTACTTCATCAAGCGATTTCGAAGGATCGAACCCCACAATGCATTCAATGCCGAACGGGCCGCTGATCTCGTCCACCGATGGGCGACGGCGCATCTGATAACCAGGATGCCATCTCGTCCAAACTGCCCGGCTTCAAGGCTGCAACAGCCCTCCAGAAAAGACCTTTACAGAATATTCTTTTACGACTGCCCACCTCTGGACACCAAGCAACACAACCCAATCACAAAAAAACTTGTCGATTTCTCCAAATCAAGAGAAGCCGTGTTTCGAAGAGAGCTGCACATTCGGTTGCGAAGCAAACGAAAACTGGCATTGCGTCTGGGACACCTTTCCAAAGATGTGAAATGGACAATCAAACCTTCGAGGATTGCCGAGCAACTAAAGGGAAAAATCCAGATAGCCGACCTCACCGAAACCGATGTCAGTATCGAGACCCGGCAAAAAGGGGTTGATATGAGAATTGGTGTCGATGTCGCATCACTTTCGTTCAAGCAACAGGTCGATCAAATTGTCCTGATTGCAGGTGATGCGGATTTTGTACCTGCGGCGAAGATGGCTCGGCGTGAAGGTGTTGATTTCATACTCGACCCGATGTGGCAAAGCATTCCTGATGGCTTGATGGAGCATATAGATGGACTGCGTTCAACATGCCCCAAGCCCGCGCTTCGACCGGTATCAAACGATAACACTGCAGCTGTGAGTTCATCCGAGTGATCCATCCTCTGGCGGGTGGCCAAGGGGATGAAGCTGTTTTGGGCAGGGGGCAGCGGCTACCTTTCCTGAAGCGGTTGCCAAATTCCAGTATACAAACCGACCTGTGCCCATTTTTCACACTTCAGCTACAACAAATCCGTCTACGCTCCAGCCACCCCCTCTGGAGTGAACGCCATGATCCGCGCCCTGCTCTCCGCTTCCCTGCTGCTGGCCCTGAGTGTTCCGGCCCATGCCGACGTGACGCCCTTCCCCGCCTCGTTCCGCACTCAGGACATCGCCGTGGACGGTGCGAAAATCCATACGCGCATCGGCGGCAAAGGCCCGGCGGTGGTGCTGTTGCATGGCTTTGGCGACACCGGGGATATGTGGGCGCCTCTGGCGGCGGATCTGGCGAAGGATCACACCGTGGTGGTGCCGGATTTGCGGGGCATGGGCCTGTCGTCGATCCCGGCCGATGGCTACGACAAGAAGACCCAGGCCGGTGATATCCGCGCGGTGCTGGCTTCGCTGGGCATCGAGCATTCGGTGGTGGTCGGCCACGACATCGGCACCATGGTCGCCTTCGCCTACGCCTCGCGGTATCCGCAGCAGACCGATCGCCTGGTGGTGATGGACGCGCCCGTTCCGGGGATCCCGCCGTGGAACGAAATCGTTCGCTCGCCGATGCTCTGGCACTTCGACTTCGGCGGTCCGGATGCAGAACGACTGGTGGCCGGGCGTGAGCGCATCTACCTCGACCGCTTCTGGAACGAGTTCGCCGGCGACCCGAAAAAAGTCGACGAAGCCACCCGCCAGCACTACGCCAAACTCTACGCCCGTCCTGGTGCCATGCACGCGGCGTTCGCCCAGTTCCGCGCGATCCGCCAGGACGCGGTAGACAACGAAGCATCGATGAAAACCAAACTGAAAATGCCGGTGCTGGCGGTCGGTGGCGAGAAGTCCTTCGGCAACAACGAAGCCATCGTGATGCGCAATGCCGCCGACAACGTCACCGAACTGGTGATCGCCGGTGCGGGGCATTGGCTGATGGAGGAAGCGCCCGTCGAAACCACTCAAGCGATTCGCGGGTTTATTGCGCAATAACCGACACCAGCCGTCGTCATACTCAACACGTGCGGGTAGTTGACGCACGCCCACCCGAATGTTCAGATGCCGCCCTGTTTCAGGTGTCCCATGCCGCCGTGCATGGGGTGAAACGGGAAACCGGTACGTTCTTTTCGAACAAGTCCGGTGCTGCCCCCGCAACGGTAGGCGCGTGATGCTTTCGACACACCACTGTGGCCAGACGGCCATGGGAAGGTGAAAGCGTCCATACGCGCGAGCCCGGAGACCGGCCTGAGATGTCTGTTTGGCAAAATCCTGCGGTGGGCGGGCATGGGCCGGTGTCGGCGTGTGCGCGATGCCTTCTCCTGCATGCTCTTCTGCGAAGATCCTTTCGAGAAGACGATGATCAAACCTTTCAACACTCCGGCTCCATCCCTGTTGTTCGGCTGCCTGTTCAGCCCCCTGTTGCTGGCGGATGACACGCCGCTGGAACTCCATCAGCAAATCGTTTCCGCGCCGTCCGTGGAGTCCACCACTGTGGCCGACATGGCGCAGTTCGGCAGCAAGGTCGAGATCGTCACCCGCGAGCAGATCGAACGCGCCGGCCCCAGCGCCGATGTCAGCCGCGTGATGCAGATGTTCATTCCCGGCCTGTACGTCGCGCCGAAAAACGGCCCGTTCGACTACGGCACTTATTCCCTGCTCGGCGGGCGCAACGACGACACGCTGATCCTGCTCGACGGCGTGCGCCTGAACAATCGCCTGTACGGCGGTTTGTACTTGGACACGTTGCCGGCCAACGCCATCGAACGCATCGTAGTGCTCAAGGGTGGGCAGAGCCTGTTGTTCGGCACCCAAGCGGTGTCGGGGGTGATCAACATCGTCACCCGCAGCCCGCAGAGCCGCATAGCCTCCGGCGAAGTGAACATGGGCCTCGACACCTTCGGCGGCACCACCGGTGACGCACGGGTCGAGAACATTTTCAGCAACGGTTTTGGCGATCTGGGCTTGCTGGCCTACATCAGCCATAACGTCTCGGACGGCTATCAGCCGTTTCGCAATCGCGACCTGAAAAACGTCACCGAGAAGAAGCGCGCTTATGAAGTCACGACTTTCGGTGGCAAGGCGATTCAGTCGTTCGGCGATGACAAACGTCTGGAGCTGTTCTACCAATACGCCGACGCCAACCTCGATTTCGCACGCCCGGTGGACAACCACAAGACCACCAACGACCGCATCCAGCAAATCGCCACGGCGACCTTCGAGCAGACTATCAACGAGCGCCTGAGCTACTTCGTCAAAGGTCATATCAACGACTGGGACACCCGCTATACGCGCATCAACAACACCGCCAATGGCGGCACCCGAACCATCAACCACAACGATTACTGGGGCTTCACCGACTGGGGCGTGCAGACCGAAGGCAAGGCCGAGTTACCCGGTGGGCATGTGCTGGTATTCGGCACGGACAACCAGTGGTTCAAGGGTCAGGACGATGTGCTGATCATCGATAACGACAAGGCCGAAGCCCACGCGCTGTACACCCAATTGCGCCCGCAGATCGACGCCCTGCCCGACTGGCACCCGAGCATCGGCATCCGTCACGAAGCCATGGGCGGTGGCGACAGCGCCACGGTCGGCATGCTCACTTCGCTGTATGACCTGAACGAAAACTGGGCCCTGCGCGGGCAGTACGGCACCGCCTACAAACTGCCGAACGCCGAGCAATTGTTCGTCAACGAGCCGGGAGACGAGTTGGGCAACCGTAATCTGAAACCGGAGAAAAGCCGCAACGCCGAGCTCGGTCTGGATTACAAAGGCCTGCTGCTCGACCGCGAGTTGAGCGCCAGCGTCACCCTGTTCAAGCGCAAGATCGACGACCTGATCACCCTCGACGATATCCAGTGGGTCAATGGCCAGGGGCGGATCCAGATGCGTGGTTTCGAAGCGGACGCAAAACTGGCACTCAACGAGCAATGGAGCCTGCAGGCGGACATGACCCGCAATCTGACCGAGTCCCGAGCGGGGGTGACGATCAACGACGTACCGAGCTTCTTCGCCCGCTCGCGCGTCGGATACGAGTCGGTCGACCGGATGTGGGGAGCCGGCGGTGCGATCCGTTACATCCGCGATGTCATCAGCTCGAAACAGGTCGAGTACGGCCATTATTCGGTGGTGGACGCTGACGCTTGGCGCTACCTCGACGGCGCCCATCAGCACCGGGTGAGCCTGCTGGTGGAGAACCTGTTCGACCGCAACTACGTCACCAGTCGCTCGAACAACGTCGACAACCTCGGGCGGCCATTCACCTCCGAAGTCCGCTACACGTATCGCTTCTGATGGCGGACATCATCACCACCGACGGCGTCGATTCGCACCCGGACTGGTCGCACGTGCCCGAGCATGCGCGCCACGTGTTCCTCTGCACCGGCCCGCGCTGCACCCAGCGCGGCGCCTTGCAGTTATGGAAAACCCTGCGCCGGCATTTGCTGGCGCATGACCGCATAGAAACGCCGGGCGGCGTGCTGCTGACCCGCACCCATTGTCAGTTCCCGTGCAACCTGGGGCCGATTGTGACGGTTTACCCGGAAGCCTGCTGGTACGGCGTGCGCAGTCACGCGGATGCACAACGGCTGGTCGAGGGGCATCTGGTGGGCGGTGAAGTGGTCGAGGATTTGCTGATCAGGGCGCGCTCATGAGAAGGCTTGTTTTTTGGGGCGCCCTGCTCTGCGCGCTGCCCGTTTGGGCCGACAGTTACCGCAACTGTGGCGAGACCTGGAACGCGCCGGTCGCACCACCTTCGCGGATCGTCGCCCTCAATCAGCACGCCGCCGATCTGGTGCTGGCGCTGGGTGCAGGCTCGGCGCTGGCGGGCGTCGCCTATCTGGACGATACCGGTGCGTCGCAGTCCGAGTACTTCGGCGTACCGGTGATTGCGCCGCGCTATCCATCGAGCGAAGTGCTGTACGCGCAGAAACCGGATCTGGTAATCGGCGGGTTCACCTCGGCCTTCGGAATCGGCGTGACATCACGCAGCGGACTGCGGCGCAACGGCGTGGCGTCCTATCTGCTGGAGTCGGCGTGTAACGGGCATTCGCTGGACTACTTCGAACACATCCGCAACGACCTCTCGACCCTCGGCGCGCTGCTGCACAAACAACCGCGAGCGCGGGAGCTGAATGGAGCGCTGGACGCCGATCTGAACCGCGCCCGGGCACTGGCCGGCTCGGGTAAACCGCTCTCGGTGTTCTATCTGGACAGTGAGGTCAACGGCCTCGACAGCGAGGGTCGCCGGGGTTTCGTCACCCCGCTGCTGGCCGCTGCCGGCGCGCGAAATCTGTTCGCCGACATCAACCAGTATCGGGTAACCGTGAGCCGCGAAACCCTGCTCGCCAGTGATCCGGACGTGATCCTGCTGGCCGACGCGCAATGGTCGCCGGCCAGTCGCAAGCGTCAGTTGCTGAGACAGGATCCAGTGTTATCGACCCTGCGGGCAGTGCGCGAGAACCGGATGATCGACATTCCCTTCACCCACCTGCTGCCCACGGTGGACAGCGGCCGCGTGGCGCTGGGATTGGCGCAGCAGTTCAGAGCCCTTCGGGAGGCCGAGTCCAATCATTGACTGCATCAATAACAACCATTAATTCAATGAAGTTCTCATATCGAATCCAAAGCGTAGGATCTGCTCCATACCAACCCACTGCACACGGAGTACAGAACCATGAAACGCCAAACCCTTCTCGGTATCGCCTTCTCGCTCTTCGCCCTGAATGCTTTCGCGGCGACTGAAACCGACCCACTGTTCAGCGATGCTGTTGCTGCTGCGACTCAAACTGATCCGTTGTTCAGCGATTCCGTAGCCGCGACTGAAACTGATCCACTGTTCAGTGATGCCGTTGCCGCGACCGAAACCGATCCGCTCTTCAGTGATGCCGTTGCCGCGACCGAAACCGATCCGCTCTTCAGCGATGCTGTAGCCGCGACCGAAACCGATCCGCTGTTCAGCGATGCGGTGGCCGAAGGTGGTTCTGACCGTCTGATCGAACGTCGTAACGTCTGAATGCTGGGTTTTACCGCAGTACTCGACAAAAGCCCGGCCTTATCCGCCGGGCTTTTTCATTTATATGGGGACAGATCTATTTTTCTGTCTTCAGCTGAAAGGCCTGCACTTTTGCTACGCTGGCGCACCGCTTGCCCCAGGACCAATGGCACATGGAAATTGCCCCGCACTTCATTCTTCATGAAACCGAGCACTGGATCGTCAACCACCATCTGGCCAGTGCACTTCCCGGCTATTTGATGCTGGGGACCAAAATCCAGACCAACTCACTGGCCGAGCTGTCGACCGAGGCATTGGCGGAGCTTGGAGGGCTGATCGCAAGAACTCAGCAGATCATCGAGCATCATCTGAAGCCCAAGCGTCTTTATATCGGCCGCTTCGGTCATGAACCCGGTCTGCCCCTCCACTTCCATTTCATACCGGTCTATGACTGGGTCGAAGACTTGTTCTGGAAAGACTCCCGCTATCGCCTGCTCGAATCTTTTGCCTACGCCGAGAATCCCTTGCCATCGACCGATGGCGCAGAACTGACGCTGTTCGTTTGGCGGGAATTTGGTGAGAACCCCACTCCGCCGGCGATTCAGGGGTGCTCTGTTGAGGAGGTGATTGAAGAACTGCGCAGTGCTTTCAAGTGATCAACTCATCGAACCGAACGAAAAGGAATTCACACCATGTTTGAACGGAACAAACTGGTTCCAGAATTGATGGTCACGGATCTGCAGGCCAGCCTCGTTTTCTGGGTCTCCTGCCTGGGCTTCAACATCGCCTATCAACGCCCGGAAGACGGCTTCGCCTACCTCGACCTGAATGGCGCTCAAGTCATGCTCGAGCAGGTTGATCCGGATGCAGGCCAGTGGCTGACGGCGGAACTGAGCAGGCCGTTCGGAAGAGGCGTCAATCTGCAGATTGACGTTGAGGCGGTTGCTCCCATCATCGAAAGACTCGGCGCCGCCCAGGTCTCGCTCTATAAAACCTGCAAAGACACCTGGTATCGCGCTGACGATGTCGAAGTCGGCCAGCGTGAATTTCTCGTTCAGGATCCTGACGGTTATCTCGTAAGACTGGTAGAACGTCTGGGCGAACGTCCTGTTTGCCCGATTTGATCAAGGAAGATAAAAACAATGAAAAACGCTTTCGGCCTGCTGCTTCTGATCTGCCTTTCGGCCAGCGCAAACGCTGACGAAAACCCCATCGGTTTCCGCTCCGCCACGCTGGCGGACGCGCACAACGAGCGCTCGCTGGACATGGTCGTCTGGTATCCCGCCAAGACCACCGCTCCCGCGCAATTGATCGCCGACGACGCGGTGTTCGTCGGGACTTCGGCGGTGCGCGAGGCGCCGCCAACGGCGGGCGATCATCCATTGCTGGTGCTGTCCCACGGTTTCAGGGGCAACTGGAGCAATCAGGCGTGGCTCGCCAGTGCGCTGGCCCGTCAGGGTTACATCGTCGCGGCGGTCAATCACCCTGGCACCACGACTCATGATCGCAGCCCGAAAGCCGCTGCACAGTTGTGGCAACGACCAGTCGACATCAGCCGCGTCATCGATGCGGTCACGGCTCAGCCGGAGCAATTTGGCGCAGTCTCGAAGGGAAGAATTGCAGTCGCCGGTCATTCGCTTGGCGGCTGGACCGCTCTGGAAATCGCCGGCACACGCTTCGACCCTGAGCGTTTTGCCGAGGACTGCGCAGTCCATCAAAAACTCGCCAGTTGCTCGGTCTACAAGACGATCAACGTCGCCGACACGCCGGAATCCAAGAGCCGGATCAGCGCAGACTTGAGCGACAAACGCGTCAGCGCCATCGTGTCACTGGACCTTGGCCTGTCACGCGGGATGACCGACGCCAGCCTCGCCGCACTGCCGGTTCCCGCACTGGTGATCGGCGCGGGCGTGCCGTCCGAAGACCTTCCCGCCCAACTGGAGTCGGCGAATCTCGCCAAACGGCTGCCTTCATCTACATCGCAGTATGTCGAGATCAGCGACGCCAGCCATTTCAGCTTCATGTCCCTGTGCAAGCCCGGCGCCGTCTCGCTGCTCGAGGAAGATTCGCCAGGTGACGGCATCATTTGCGCGGACGGCGGCGCCCGTTCGCGTGAGGTGATCCAGCAACAGGTGGTGGCGTTGATCGACGGGTTTCTGAGCCGGTCAGCGCAGAACTGATCGCGGTGTTGCCTGCACATCGTTGATACGTCAGGATCCCTCCCTTTTTTGACTGGCAGGAGCAATCGTGGAACGTCTCTTCGTTTATGGAACTCTGGGCCCTGGCCGCCCGAATGAGCATGTGATGTTGAACATCGGCGGCACGTGGCAGGCCGCTTCGCTGAAGGGGCGCCTGTCGCAGGCCGGATGGGGCGCGGCGATGGGCTTTCCCGGGCTGGTGATTGCCGAAGATGGCGATGTGATCGAAGGCTACGTTTTCGCCTCCGAGAATTTCCACCTGCACTGGGCGGCGCTGGATGAGTTTGAAGGGGCTGAGTATCAGCGGGTTTTGACCAAGGTGACGCTGGATGACGGCACCGTCGTTGAGGCTTTTGTCTACGCTCTGCGGTAGTCGACAAAACCGAGGACACCTGTGGCTGATCGCGCGCAACTCCACCGAAACGGCTACGTGCTGCTGCGTCAGGCGATCCCGTCGACATGGCTGGACACTCTGCGTGCAGTCTTCGATGCAGGCGTGAAACCTTCCGGTGAATGGCCCGTGCCCCGTGGCATCGACTGGCGCCATTCGCAGCTGGACACTGATCCGACCGTTCAAGCCGTGTGCCGCTTGCCACCATTGCTGGCGGTGGTGGGCGAGTTGATCGGCGAGCGCTTCTTCCTCTCTCAGGTCGAGGGCCGGGAACCGCTCATCAATGGCGGCCACCAGCAGTTGCACCGCGACTTGTCGGCGCAACGTCCCGGCGACACCGTCAACGCGCTGGTGTACCTCGACGATTACGGCCCGGAAAACGGTGCAACCCGCATTGTCCCCGGCAGCCATCGCCCTGCTCTGAGCGAGCCCCCGTTCGATTTCACTGACGAGTCCCGATCCGTGCAACTGACGGGCAGCGCGGGCGACATCCTGATCTTCGATGCCGACCTGATCCACGCCGGCAGCCTGAATTTCAGCGGCGCACGCCGTCGCACTCTGTTGATTACCTGTTTTTCCGAATCGCTCTACGCCACACACCTGGAAACGGTGAACCTCAGAAACATACAAATGGACACGACTGAGCGGTTCGATCCGGAGGAATTTGCGTTCGGGATCATGAAATCATTCATTTGACTTGCTTGCCTCAGGCAACTATATAGTTGCCTTAAGCAAATATATGAGCATCCCGTCATGTCCACAATCTCCGACCGCGCCGACATCGTCCGGCAATTCAACCGTTTCTACACTCACCAGATCGGTGTGCTGCAGGAGCATCTGCTGCAAAGCGACTACTCGCTGACCGAATTGCGCATCCTCTACGAACTTGCCTCGGGCGGTGATCTGACCAGCGCTGACCTGCGGCAGATGCTCAGCCTGGACGCGGGTTACATGAGCCGGATCATCAGCGGTTTCGACAAAAAAGGCCTGATCCAGAAAGTCCCCTCCGCGACCGACGCACGCGCCAGTCAACTGCACATCACCGACCTCGGCCGCGAGATTCTCGCGCCGCTGGAGCAAGCCTCGCGGCAAGAAGTCATCACCCTGCTCGAACGCCTCGCCGAACCGCAGCAACTGCAACTGATCGCCTCGATGAAGCAAATCCAGACGCTGCTCGAAGGTGGCCAACCGACGACCTACCTGCTGCGCGATCCGCAGCCCGGCGATATGGGCCTGGTGGTGCATCAGCAGACTGCAATCTACAGCCGTGAGTACGGCTGGAATTCAGAATTCGAAGCGTTGGTGGCCGAGATTGTCGCCAAGTACCTGCGCGAATTCGACCCTACCGGCGAGCGCTGCTGGATCGCGGAAAAGGACGGCAAGGTGGTGGGTTCGGTGTTCGTCATCCGCCACGACCAAACCACCGCGAAACTGCGCATGCTCTACGTCGATGCCAGCGCGCGGGGCCTGGGAATCGGCAATCGGTTGGTCGAGGAATGCCTGCGGTTTGCCCGTGATGTCGGCTACAAAAAGATGATTCTGTGGACCACCAGCAATCTGGTGGATGCCCGCCGGTTGTATCAGCGGGCGGGGTTCGAGTTGGTCGAGGAAGAGCCGATTCACAGCTTCGGCAAGGAGCTGGTGAGTCAAACCTGGGCGATCGAGTTGTGAGGTTTATGCCCGCGGTAAATCGTCGTAGTCAGGCAGGACGATAGCATCGGCTTTCGGCGAAAGGATTTTGCCAAACAGCGTCTTGAGCCCCGGCGCGGTAGCCATCCGCAGCACGGCATGACCGAGTGCGATGCCCAGACGCGAATGCGGCGAGGCCAGTCTCGGGGCGAATTTCGGCACGCTTTGCGCCTGGGCCACGAATGGACGCATCAGTGTTTCGTATGCAGCGAATGCCTGACGGTGATCGGCGTAACGTCCGAGTTCTCCGGCCAGCACGTAGGCGCCGCACAGCCCAAGGCTGGTGCCCATGCCACTGATGGGCGACGCACAATAGGCCGCGTCCCCGAGCAGCGCGATGCGCCCCTTGGACCATCGGGGCATTTTGACCTGGCCCACCGCCTCCAGATACAGATCGGTGGTGTCATCCAGCGCAGCGAGTACGCGAGGCGTTTCCCAACCGGCATCGGCAAACAGTTTTTTGAGCAAGGATTTCTGTTCGTCCTGCGCGAGCTTTTCGTATCCGCTCGGTGCTTGCTGAAAAGACAAAAAGGCGCGCGTGGTGCCCAGATTGTCAGGCCGCAGACAGACGCAACGACCACCCGGAATGTTGTACCAGCGCATCACCTGGCCGTCGCTCGGCTGTCGAGGCACGGTGAAATAAGCCGTGTAGAGATCGAGCGGGCGACGCTTCACTTCATCGCCGAACACCTGATTGCGGGTCGTCGAACCCATCCCTTCGGCCACGATCACCAGATCGTAAACCTGCTCCCCGCCCTGCTCGAAACGCACGTGAACCTGCTCGCCATCGTCCTCGATGCTTTCGATGCTGTCACCGAACCGGTACGTGACCCGGTCCTCGCTGTGCTGGATCAACAGCTTGGCGAGCTCACCACGCAGGATTTCCAGTTCGGCAATTGGCCCGTCACCGTCAAACGCATCGACGCCGATAAACGCTTTGGTCTGATTGTCCCGGTCAACAAAAGCAATGCCCTGCTCGTGCGTCGTGTTCGCCCGAATCAGATCTTCCAGCCCCATCCGCCGCACCACTTCACGCCCGGCGCCGCGCACATCGATGGTTTGCCCGCCATCGCGAAACGCCGGCGCCCGCTCGACCACCGTGACGTCCATGCCCTGACGCGACAGCCAATACGCCAGCGCGGGGCCGGCGATGCTTGCACCGGTGACGAGTATTTTCTGTGGTTTCATTTTGCGTCCTGCGTTTCAGAAGTGGCGGTCGTGCTGCCCGGCAACGTGTTGCGGTAGACCTCGATCACTTGCCCGAGAAAGGTCTCGATGACTGCACGATCCCGCTCGTCCAGCGCACCCAGCACCGCGCTCAACCCATTGAGCATCGGCGCGATATGCCGATAGGCCTGTGCCACCGACTCCGGCACCGGGCACACCAGTACCCGGCGCTTGTCGTTGAGCTGTCGCTCGCGCACCACGTGCCCGGCACGCTCCAGCCGGTCGATGACCTGGGTGATGCCCGCCGTGGTCACGGACAGACGCGAAGCAAGCTCGGTCGGCGGCAACGGACCGTCGGTAATCAGATGCTCCAGCGCCGCCACGTCGGTCTGATTGATGCCCAGCACCACGCCCAACTGGCCGGCCGCAGCACGGGTCAGGATGGCGATCTGTTGCAACTGCTGGCCAACGGCATCGCTGGCGATTTGTAGGGTGCGTGGATCTTCGGCAGGATTGGGCGGTGATGTGGGTAATGACATGCGCAGGTCTTGTCCGGAGATCGAGGGATTCGGTTTGAGGCGAGCGACACTAGCATATAGCTAACTTGCTTAGCTAGTTTTGTAAAAGCCGACCCGAATCCTCAATGCCGAGACAGAAAATGGCAAAAAATCAAAAAGGGGACTGATGTCCCCTTTTCTCTGAAGCAACGCGCCCGTGCCGAATCACTAAGGCACCTCTGAATCCACTGCCATGGGCGTGGGGACTTGCCACGAAGGTTTTTGGTCAACCTGACTGTCGAAAGCACGACGTGCCTTGCGAATGTCGTCGACGTTTTCGACCACCCACGTCCACACAGGCGACATACGGACCAAAAGCCCCATGCCCAGTGGCGTCAGCTCGTATTCGACACGCGGCGGAATTTCACCGAACTCCCGCCGAATCAGAAGACCATCACGCTCCAGTGAGCGCAGCGTCTTGGTCAACATGCGCTGAGTCACGCCCCTCATCTGTCGCTTGATCTCAGCATGGCGCATCGTGCCGTACACACCCAAGGCGTGCAGGATGCCCAACGACCAGCGACTGCCGGCATGCGTGAGGACTTCTCGCCGCACTCCATCATCATCGTCTCTGAGCGTCTGGCAGATCCTCTCTGCCTGGCCAAGAGTCTCGTGGTCGGTCATTTCTCCTCCCGGTATCACACGTGTGCCTTCTTACTGGTGCTGTCGAATGGTGCAAATATCTGCCCATCTTACAGACAGCAGGTTTCAGGAGACATCATGACCGAAACAACACAGCCTTCCCCCCAATCGATTCTCGTACTCGGTGCCGGCGAACTCGGCCTGCCGGTTTTGCGCAATCTCGCACAGGTCGTAAAACGCGCACCCGGATCCACAGTCAGTGTCTTGCTCAGGGCCTCGACCATCAGCACCCAGATGCCGGAGAAAAAGGCAGAAATCGATGAGCTGCGGAGTCTGGGGATCCAAATGGTCGCCGCCGACCTGGTGAGTGATTCGATCGATCAGCTGGCTGAAGTCTTCGCCCGATTCGATACCGTCATCGGCTGCGCAGGCATGGTGGCGGGTCGGGAAACGCCGATGAAGCTTGCCACCGCAGCGCTCAAGGCCGGTGTGAAGCGCTACTTTCCCTGGCAGTTTGGCGTGGATTTCGAGGTCATCGGGCGAGGCAGTCCTCAGGATTTGTTTGATGCTCAACTCGATGTGCGCGAATTGCTCCGCGCCCAGGATAAAACCGAGTGGGTCATCATCTCGACGGGCATGTTCACCAGCTTCCTGTTCGAGCCGGTGTTTGAGGTGGTGAACTTCGAAAACGACACAGTCAACGCCCTCGGCAGTCTCGACAACAGCGTGACGCTCACCACACCGCAAGACATCGGCAGGTTGACCGCCGAAATCGTCTTCTTCGAGCCGCGCTTTCGCAATCAGATCGTCTACCTTTCCGGCGACACCGTGACCTACGGACAAGTGGCGAGCATCCTTGAACGGGTGCTTGAACGTCCGTTCAAACGCAACGTCTGGACTGTTGAGCACCTGATCCAGGAACTTGAAAAAGATCCCACCCACCACATCAAAAAGTATCGCGCCGTGTTCGCACAAGGCAGAGGCGTGGCTTGGCCGAAAGCTGGCACGTTCAACGAACAGCAATCCATTCAAGTCACCAACGCGGAGCAATGGGTTCGAGAAAACCTCGTGAGCCGCTGAAATCATCTGGCGCTCACCGGTCCTGTCGGATTGATGAGCGCAACTCATAAACCCTTGCCGATTTACCCGTCTAGTCCCCTCTCCTGCGCTCGCTTACTGTTCCCCCAACGCCAAACCACGGGAGATCAGAATGCATAAGCGAACACTCGGCAACAGCTCACTCACCGTATCGGCCCTTGGCTTTGGCTGCATGGGTCTGAGCCATGGCTACGGCCCCGCCACTGATACTCAACAAGCCATTTCCCTGATCCGCTCAGCGGTTGATCAAGGCGTGACGTTCTTCGATACCGCCGAGGTCTACGGGCCCTATCTGAATGAGCAAGTGGTGGGCGAAGCGCTGGCGCCGGTCCGCGATCAAGTGGTCATCGCCACCAAGTTCGGCTTTACCTTCGGCGACGACAATAAACAGCAGATCCTCAACAGCCGCCCCGAGCACATCCGGATCGCCGTCGAGGGTTCATTGCGCCGGCTGAAGACCGATTACATCGATTTGCTCTACCAGCACCGGGTCGATCCGGACGTGCCGATCGAGGACGTGGCCGGTGTGGTGAAAGATCTGATTGGCGAAGGCAAGGTCAAACATTTCGGCCTGTCGGAGGCCGGCGCGCAGACCATCCGGCGCGCCCATGCCGTGCAACCGGTCACGGCGCTGCAAAGCGAATATTCGTTGTGGTGGCGCGAGCCCGAGCTGGAAATTCTGCCAACGCTGTGGGAGCTGGGCATCGGCTTCGTGCCCTTCAGTCCGCTGGGCAAGGGTTTCCTCACCGGCACGGTGTCTGCCGATACCACTTATGGCAGTGACGACTTTCGCAGCATCGTCCCGCGCTTCAGCCAGTCGGCGTTGCAGGCCAATCAGGGGCTGGTGGTGTTGATCCGGCAGATCGCCGCGCAGAAACAAGCGACACCGGCGCAGATCGCACTGGCCTGGCTGCTCGCACAGGCGCCGTGGATTGTGCCGATTCCCGGCACAACCAAACTGCATCGTCTGGAAGAAAACCTCGGTGGCGCTGACATCACACTCGACGCCAGTGAACTCAAGGCGATTGATACGGCACTGGCGCAGATCCATATCGAAGGCGAACGCTATCCCGAAGCGCTCAAGGCGAGGGTCGGCCGATGAACCGACTGATCGCGCCATTCGTTGCCTTATCGCTCATAAGCGCAGAAGCCGCAGCCGCCAGTGAAATCCGCATTACCCCGAAAGGCTCCCAACCCTCTATTCAGGGCGCACCCGAGAACTTCACCGGCACAGTGCGCGTGGACGGTCTGTTCAAGGGCGATCTGCCGGCACGTGTCAGCGGCGGCACGGTGACCTTCGAGCCTGGCGCGCGCACCGCGTGGCACACCCATCCGCTGGGGCAAACGCTGATCGTCACGGCCGGGGTTGGCTACGTGCAGCAAGAAGGCGGGCCGCGTCAGGAAATCCGTCCGGGCGACATTGTCTGGATCCCCCCGCTCACCCGTCACTGGCATGGCGCCACAGCGAACACCGGCATGACGCACATTGCGATTGCTGAAGCCGAGGACGGCAAGACGGTTACCTGGGCCGAGAAAGTCTCGCAGGCGCAATACGATCCGGCGACACCGCAAGACATAACCAGCACACAAGACAGCATCGACACACTGTCGAAAAAACAGCAGGCGATTCCCCTGATCGCCGCGTTCATGGCCACCAGCGACGTGCCCAATCTCAACGTGGCGCTCAACCAGGGGCTCGACGCGGGTCTGACCGTCAGCGAAGCACGGGAAATTCTCGTGCAGCTCTACGCCTACGTCGGCTTCCCGCGCAGCCTCAATGCCTTGAATGAGTTGATGACCGTGGTGCAAGCCCGCAAACAACGCGGCATCGAGGATGCGCCGGGGCGTGAGCCAGGCCGGGCAACTCCAACCGGCGATGAACTGCTGGCCGCTGGCACCGCCAATCAAACGAAGATTTCCGGCAGCCCGGTCAAAGGCCCGGTGTTCGAGTTCGCTCCGGTGATCAACCGGTTCCTGCAAACCCACCTGTTCGGCGACATCTTCGAGCGTGACAACCTCGACTGGCAAAGCCGCGAACTGGCGACTGTCGGCGCGCTGGCGGCGACGCCGGGCGTGGAACCGCAATTGCGCTCGCACATGCTGGCGAGCCTGCGCGTGGGGCTCAGCGCGGCGCAGTTGCGCCAAGTCACCGAGCAGTTGAAAAAGCACGGCGACGCACAGACCGTCGAGCGGGCCAACACAGCGCTGACCCAGGCCCTCTCTGCCGGCGAATCCCTGGCCGCCGACTACAAAAAAAACCCGTTCACCCTCGCCTATGACGGCGCAATCACCAAGAACGAACCGGGCAAGGTCAACATTCATCCGGTCAGCTACAAACTCAATGGACTGGACATCGCCGCCAACGTCTACACACCCGCCAATTACGATGCGAAGCGAACCTACCCGACCGTGGTCGTCGCGCATCCGAATGGCGGCGTAAAAGAGCAAGTCGCCGGTTTGTACGCCCAGCGTCTGGCCGAACAGGGCTACATCACCATCACCGCCGACGCGGCGTATCAGGGCGCCAGCGGTGGTCAGCCGCGCAGCATCGATAAACCCGCGTATCGCATCGAAGACATCCACGGCATGGCCGACTTCATCAGCCAGTTTGCCGGCGTCGATGACAAACGACTGGGCCTGCTCGGCATTTGTGGGGGTGGCGGTTATTCGCTGGCGGCGGCGCAAACCGACAAACGCTTCAAATCGCTGGCGACCGTCAGCATGTTCAACTCGGGCCGGGTGCGCCGCACCGGCTACAACGACTCGCAAATGGACAGCATTCAGCAACGCCTGCAACAGGCTTCGGCCGCCCGCGCGCAGAAGCCGCCGGTGGCGCGGTGTTGTATTCCGGTGATGCCAACCTGACGGATGAGCAGATCGCCAAATTGCCGTTCGAACTCTATCGCCAGGGCTACGAGTATTACTGGAAGACCCACGCGCACCCGAACTCGACCTTCAAATACACCACCAGCAGCCTCATCGACCTGATGCGTTTTGACGCTACCGACCAAATCGAGCTGATCAATCAACCGTTGCTGATGATCGCCGGCAGCAAGGCCGACAGCCTGTACATGACTCAGGACGCCTTCCCCAAAGCCACCGGCACCACGGACAAGGAAGTGTTCATCCTCGAGGGCGCCACCCACATCGAAACCTACTGGGTGCCGCGATATGTCGACGCCGCCATCGGCAAGCTGAGCGCGTTTTACGCCCGCACCTTGTGATGAACGCTCTGGGGGTCGCGCATCCGTGCGCAACCTGCTTTCATGGATTAATCCCGCGCCCCTCATGAGAGGTTCTCATCAATGTCCCGCGCCAACCTCAACGACCTGCAAGCCTTCGTGGTCATCGCTCGCGAAGGCAGCTTCACCCGCGCGGCCGCACAACTGGGCGTCTCGCAGTCGGCGCTGAGCCACACCATGCGCACCCTGGAAACGCGGCTGGGCGTGCGCCTGCTGACGCGAACCACCCGCAGCGTTTCGCCGACCGAAGCAGGTCAACGTCTGTATCAATCGATGGCGCCACGCTTCGATGAGATCGAACTGGAACTGGCCGCGGTCAGCGAGTTTCGCGACACCCCGGCCGGCAATGTGCGGATCTCGGCGTCCGAACATGCGGCGAACAATATTCTCTGGCCCAAGCTGTCGAAGGTGTTGCCTGACTACCCCGACATCAAGGTCGAGATCATCGTCGACTACGCCCTCACCGACATCGTTGCGCAACGCTTTGACGCCGGTGTTCGCCTGGGTGAACAAGTGGCCAAGGACATGATCGCCGTGCCCATCGGCCCGTCGTTGCGCATCGCCGTCGTGGGCTCACCCCAATACTTCAAAAACCGCTCAATTCCCATGACCCCGGGCGATCTGGCCACGCACAACTGCATCAACCTGCGCCTGCCCACCCACGGCAGCCTGATGCAATGGGACTTTGAAAAGGACGGCCGCGAACTGAAGGCCCGGGTCGAGGGGCAATGGACATTCAACAGCAGCGTGCCGATCCTGCGCGCGGCGGTGGCCGGATGCGGTTTGGGATTTCTGCCGGAAGATATGGTTGCCGGGGCGTTGGATGAGGGCAGTCTGGTGCGGGTGCTTGAGGATTGGTGCCAGCCGTTTGCGGGCTACCACCTTTACTATCCGAATCGCCGGGAGCATTCGTCGGCGTTTGGGGTTGTGGTGGATGCGCTGCTCTATAAGCGCTGATTCCGATACCAATGGGTTCTGCGCTGAGCGCCTCCTGATTTCATCAGACGGTCGCGTTCGTTTCGGTTAGATGAACTTCAATGGCACTGCGACCTGCCAGCGAGGCCAGTACAGACGCAAAGACCAACACGGCGGCGCTGAGCTCGAAAGTAGCTTTGTAACCGCTCAGATCAAAGGCCAGACCGCCAATGATTGCGCCTGCGGCGATCGCCAGTTGAACAATGGCCACGAGCAAGCCGCCTCCAGCCTCTGCATCATCCGGAAGCGTTCGCGCCAGCCATGTCCACCAGCCGACCGGTGCGGCCGTGGCAACCAGTCCCCAGAATCCGAGCAACACAGCGGTCAGCACCGCAGATTTGCCGAAGCTGACCAACGCCAGCGCGATGGCCGCCATGATCAGCGGGATGACGGTCAACGTGCGGTAGAGGCCGCGGCCCATAAACCGCTCGATCAAAAAGGTACCGATAAAACCGGCCACCCCCAGCCCCAGCAGCATGAACGACAAGGTTGAGACACTGACGCCAGTCACGCCCTCAAGAAAGGGCCGCAGGTAGGTGAACAGCATGAATTGGCCCATGAAAAATACGCTGACGGCGACCATGCCCAACGCAACTGGCAACTGCTTCATCAGACTCAGAACGTTACCGCTACTTGCCTGGCGCTCGGACTTGAAGGACGGCAGGCTGATCAGCAGCCACACGGCTGCCGCCGCCGCGACCGGAACCACACAGAAGAATGCGCCACGCCAGCCGATCAACGAGCCCAGAAAGCTCCCCGCCGGAGCGGCGATGACCGTCGCCAGCGCGTTACCGCCATTGACGATGGCCAAAGCACGGGAAACCTGATCAAGTTGCACCAAGCGCATGGCGGTCGCCGCCGACAGTGACCAGAAACCACCAATCGCAATCCCGATCAAGGCACGTCCAAACATGAATGACGGGTAGCCCGGGGCGAACGCGACGACCGTACCGGAGACGATCATCAGCGAGGTCAGGCCCAACAACAATTTCTTCCGTTCGATGCGAGCGGCGACCGAGGCAATCAACAGACTGGTGATCAATGCAAAGGCACCGGACACGGAAATCCCCTGCCCGGCCTGACCTTCGGTGATGTGCAGATCTGCTGCAATCGGCGTCAGCAGGCTGACCGGCATGAATTCTGAAGCGACCAGAGCGAATGCGGCCAACGACATGGCCAGCACGGCGCTCCAGCCGCCAGTTCTTTTAGAAGGATCTGTAGAAACAAACGTCATGAGAACAACCTGTGGTGCGGAATACGTGTGGATGTGATGCGCAGGGGTAAGCAGTTCTTCGCGCATGCGGGCACTGCCCCTGTAACAGATAGACACATTCTCCCGGTCAATCCGGCCCTTCCCTAGCGCATTCCTCTTGAATGCTTGCCTGATCCTCTGGCGATGCAGGCTGACGGATAGGAAACGTCTCGCGCGCGGATTAGAGTTCGGACAACAGGAGTGACCCGACATGATCCCAACCCCTCTGCCCCAGGAATCGCCCTTGGCCTTGCACATCGACCCGCGCCTGAGCGCGCCGGGTGACTTCGCCACGGCCATACCCGGGCTAACGCTGTTTCGTCGCGACCAGCCGGCGCCCCCCGTTGTGTGCATGATCGAGCCAAGCCTGATTCTCGTGGGTCGCGGCGAAAAGCGCTTGTGGGTAGGCGGTGAGGGTTACAGCTATGACCCTTCGCGGTTTCTGGTCACGTCGCTGGACCTGCCCGCCAACTCCGAAGTAATCCTTGCCAGTCCCGAACAGCCCTGTGTCGGCCTCGTGCTGAAACTGGATGTCAGCATGCTCGCCGAGGTCATTACCAAGAGCGGCTTGCCCGCGAAACGCCAGCCATCAACGGGTACGGGTGCTGCGATTGGCAGCCTGTCATCAGCTTTGGAGGACGCGCTCGATCGCCTGCTGTCATTGCTCGATGAACCCGAGGCGATCCCGGTTCTGGCGCCGCTGATTCTCCGAGAGATCCACTATCGGCTGCTCCACACCGACCAAGGCCCACGGCTGCGACAGATCATTGCCGTCGATGGCCAGGGTTATCGCATCGCCAAGGCCATTGACTGGCTCAAGGTCAACTACACCGATGCCCTGCGCATCGACGATCTGGCCGCGCGGGTGCAGATGAGCGCGCCGACTTTTCACCATCATTTCCGCCAGCTCACCGGCATGAGCCCGCTGCAATACCAGAAATGGCTACGGCTGAACGAGGCACGGCGGCTGATGCTGGTAGAGCGCTTCGATGTGTCGCGGGCGGCGTTTGCGGTCGGCTATGAAAGTCCTTCGCAATTCAGCCGCGAATACGGCCGGCTGTTCGGCACGGCTCCAAGTCGTGACATCGCCCTTCTGCGCGGACAACCGTTCGAGGCTGAAGCGCTCGGCACCGTAGCGAATTGATCGAACAACCAGCTTCACCGGTGATGCGCCTCGCCGCGTGTCATCGCTAATAACAATGCACGTCAACCGATGATCAGCGGGTGAACCATGGAACTACGAATCAACCAGAAGACCTATCAGGTCGATGCCGATGCCGATACACCCTTGCTGTGGGTGATCCGCGATGATCTGGGCATGACCGGGACCAAGTACGGCTGCGGACTGGCGCAATGCGGCGCCTGTTCGGTGCTGGTGGACGGCAATGTGGTGCGCTCCTGCGTCACGCCGGTGGCCGGTGTCGTCGGCCGCGAGGTCACCACCATTGAAGCCATCGAAACCGATGAAGTGGGCAAACGGGTGGTCTCGACCTGGGTCGATCTGCAGGTCGCCCAGTGCGGTTACTGCCAGTCCGGGCAGGTGATGGCCGCCACCGCACTGCTCAAGCAAAACTCCAAGCCGAGTGATGCGCAAATCGAGGCGGCGATGGTCAATCTTTGCCGCTGCGGTACTTACAACGCCATTCATGCCGCCGTGCATGAGCTTGCCGGCAAGGGAGAAGCGTGATGAACGTTCGAATCAACCCTTCACTGCAAGCCTCAGCACTGGATCTGCACGAACCGATCAATGTTTCGCGCAGACGTTTTCTCACCGGTACCGCTGTCGGCGCATTGGTGCTCGGCTTCGGTCTGCCACTCGGTGTGACACGGGTGCAAGCTGCCGCAGCGACGACTGCCGAGCGTGGCACGCAAGTCCCGGCGTTCCTCGAGATCCGCCCGGACAACCGCGTGCGTCTGCTCTGCCCATTCATGGAAGGCGGACAAGGCACGTTCACTGCGATGGCGCAGATTGTCGGTGAAGAACTGGATGCCGACCCAGCGACCTTTTTGGTCGAGGCCGCGCCGCCCGGCGAAGCCTATGTGGTGATGGAAAACGGCATGCGCATCACCGGCGGCAGTATGTCGGTGCGCATGAGTTACCCGGTCATGCGCCGCCTCGGCGCCCTTGCCCGCGCCATGCTGTTGCAGGCCGGCGCGCAGCAACTTGGCGTGCCGGTGAGCGAGTTGAGTACCGAGCCAGGCAAGGTCGTGCATGCCAAGTCCGGGCGCTCGTTGGCCTACGGTGAACTGGCCGAGCGTGCGATGGATCTGCCGGTTCCCGATCCGGCCTCTGTGAAACTGCGTGATCCGAGTCAGTTCCGCTGGATCGGCAAACCGGTGAAGCGCCTCGATGCCTACGACAAGTCCACAGGCAAGGCGCTCTTCAGTATCGACCTGAAGGTCGATGACATGCTCCATGCTGCCGTTCAACATGCCCCGCGCCTGGGGATGACGGTGGGCAATCTGCGCAACGAAGAGCAGGTCAAGGCAATGAAAGGCGTGCATTCCGTGCATCGTCTGCCGGGCGCTGTGGCGGTGGTCGCCGAGCGCTGGTGGCACGCCAAACGTGCCGTCGAGGCGATTCAGGTCGACTGGCAAGAGCCGACGATCGACAGCAAAGTGCGGCCGATGCCCGCCGACTTTTCCAGCGATGCCTGGCTCACGCGCCTCGCTGAAGATCAAGGCCCCGCCAAGGATGACGAACATGAAGGAGATGTGGCTTCGATTCTCAAGGAGTCCAAGACCCGGATCGACGCCACTTACCACAACCAATACCTGAACCACGGCCAACTGGAGCCGCCTTCAGCACTGGCCCGATTCAATCCGGACGGTTCGCTGGAAGTCTGGCTGCCGAATCAGGCACCGGACATGTTCCGTGCCGACATCGCCAAACGCACCGGGCTGGATCCGTCACGCATCACCTTGCACTCGCCGCTGCTGGGAGGCTTCTTTGGCCGGCATTTCCTTTACGACTCGGCCAATCCCTACCCGCAGGCGATCGCGCTGTCGAAAGCAGTTGGCCGTCCGGTCAAGCTGATCTGGAGTCGCGAAGAAGAGCTCCTGCGTGACGTGCTCCGCCCGGTTGCCGCCGTGAATTTCCGCGCGGCACTGGATAACGACGGCTGGCCGCTGGCAATCGAAGCGATCAGTGCCACCGAAGGCCCGACCGAAGCCCTCGCCGGCAAGCAAGGTGAAAAGCTCGACCCGACGGCGCTTGAAGGCTTGTCGGGCAAGTCCTATGCGATCCCCAACAAACGCATCGCGCAGATCTACGTCAAAGGCCCGGCAATGCTCGGTTACTGGCGTTCGGTGGGTAATTCCCTCAACGACTTCTTCTATGAATCGTTTCTTGATGAGCTGGCCGACAAGGGCGGCAAAGACCCGTTCGACCTGCGCCTGCATTTGCTGCGTGAGAACAAACGGCTGACCACGTTGTTGCAAGCAGTGGGTGAGTTGTCGGGTGGCTGGAAGCGCGGTCCGTTTACCGCCGAGGATGGCAGCCGGCGTGCGCGCGGTGTGGCCATGGCTTCGCCGTTCGGTACGGAGACTGCGGTGATCGCCGAGGTGTCCATCGAAAACGGCCAGGTCAAGGTGCACGACATCTGGCAGGCGATTGACCCCGGCAGCATCGTCAATCCGGCGATTGTCGAGGCTCAGGTGAACGGCGCCGTGGCATTGGGACTGTCGCAAACGCTGGTGGAAGAAGCCGTGTGGATTGATGGCAAACCCCGAGCGCGCAACTACGACTTGTATCCGATCCTGCCGCCTGCGCGAATGGCCCGGGTCCATGTGCGTGTGGTCGAGAGCGGGGAAAAAATGGGTGGCATCGGTGAACCGCCGTTGCCTGCCGTCGCGCCCGCCGTCGCTAATGCGGTGGCCAGGCTGACCGGTCAGCGGGTGCGCAGCCTGCCCATGAGCCGACACACCTTCACTTGATCAGCGCCGGAGCGTTCATGAATAACAGCCGATTCGCAAGAACCGCTGGCTGGCTGGCCGTGCCGTGCCTGGTCGCGGCAGGCCTGCTGGCCTGGTATGTCACCCGCGAGCCTGTCTCGCGCCTTGAAAACCATCAGATCGCCGTGGCCGACATCGACCCGGCATTGGTCGCTCGGGGCGAATACGTCGCCAGGTTGAGTGATTGCGTGGCCTGTCACAGCGTGCCGGGTGGCGCGCCGTTCGCCGGTGGGCTGGAAATGGCCACACCGCTGGGCGCGATCCATGCGACCAATATCACCCCGGACATGGAAACCGGCATCGGTCACTACAGTCTGGCGGACTTCGATCGTGCCGTGCGCCATGGCGTAGCTCCCGACAGTCGCCGGTTATACCCGGCGATGCCCTACCCGTCCTACGCCAAGCTCAGTGACGATGACGTGCGTGCGCTGTATGCGTTCTTCATGAAAGGCGTGGCGCCGGTCAAACAGGCGAACACCCCGAGTGCGATTCCGTTCCCGCTGAACCTGCGCTGGCCGATTGCACTGTGGAACGGTGTGTTTGTCGACGCCGAGCCCTACGTAGCCAAACCGTCGCAGGATGGACAGTGGAACCGTGGCGCTTACCTCGTTCAGGGCGCCGGACACTGCGGCAGCTGCCATACCCCGCGTGGCTTGGCGTTCAACGAAAAGGCACTGGATGAATCCGGTACACCATTCCTCGCGGGCGCCTTGCTCGATGGCTGGTATGCCCCGAGCCTGCGCGATGATCACAACACCGGCCTGGGTCGTTGGAGCGAGTCGGAAATCGTGCAGTTCCTCAAGACCGGGCGCAACCAACATGCGGTGGTCTACGGCTCGATGACCGAGGCGTTCAACAACTCCACGCAGTTCATGAGCGATGACGATCTGACCGCAATTGCCCACTATCTGAAGTCGCTTCCCGGAGATCGCGAACGAGATGGCGCGCCGTGGCAGTACCAAGCGGTTTCGGCAGCGCAACGTCTGGACTCGCCCGGTGCTCATACCTACGTGACACGCTGTGCGTCGTGCCACGGTCTGGACGGCAAGGGTCAAGCGCAATGGATGCCACCGCTGGCCGGCGCGACGTCTGCACTGGCCAAGGAAAGCGCCTCGGCGATCAACATCACCCTCAATGGCGCGCAACGTGTCGTGGCGGCCGGCGTGCCGGATGCCTATCGCATGCCGGCCTTCCGTGAGCAACTGTCGGATCAGCAGATCGCCGAAGTGTTGACCTTCATGCGCAGCACCTGGGGCAATCAAGGCGGTGCTGTTGATGCACAGGCGGTTGGCAAACTGCGTGAGCACACCGATCCGGCCAGCAGCAGCCCGATCATTCTGCAGATGCGTTAAAGGAAAACCTGATGGAGAGCATCGACTTGCTGGTTCTGCGCACAATGCGGGACTGGCGTGCCGCCGGCGAGCGTGTGTTGCTCGCCACGGTTGCGCGCACCTGGGGTTCATCACCACGGCCAACGGGTTCGATGATGGCTTTGCGTGACGATGGTCGCGTGGTGGGCAGCGTGTCCGGTGGCTGCATCGAAGACGATTTGATCCATCGCTATACCACCGCCCATGGCGGCAGCGCTTTTAGCGACAGCGCGCCGCAAGTGGTGCGCTATGGCGTCAGCGCCGATGAGGCGCATCGCTTCGGCCTGCCCTGCGGTGGCACGCTTGAACTGATTCTGGAGTTCAACCCGGCGTGGCAGTCACTCGACTCGTTGCTAATGCAACTGGACGCCGGGCAACTGGTCCGTCGTCGCCTGGCGTTGGAGTCCGGTCAGGTCATGCTCGAACCGACCGCGACGCCGGAACAATTCAGCTTCGATGGCACGCAAATGCTCAACACCCTGGGGCCGGGCTATCGGATGCTGATGATCGGTGCCGGCGCGCTGGCCGAGTATCTGGCCACCATGGCGCTGTTCAACGGTTTCAAGGTGGCGGTGTGCGATCCGCGTCCCGAGTACATCGAGACCTGGGCGGTGGATGGCGTGGAGCGGATTGTCGGCATGCCGGACGACGTGGTCCGCGACTTCGCGGTCGATCTGCGCACCTGCATTGTCGCCTTGAGTCATGACCCCAAACTCGACGATCTGGCTCTGCTCGAAGCACTCCACAGCCCGGCGTTTTACATCGGCGCCATCGGCTCTCGTCGCAACAGCCAGCTGCGCCGCGAACGCCTGATCGAACATTTTGGCGAGACCCAGACGTCGCTTGAGCGCCTGCACGGGCCGATCGGCCTCTACATCGGCAGCAAGACGCCAGCAGAAATCGCCGTTAGCGTGATGGCCGAGATTCTTGCGGCCAAGAATGGTGTGTGCTTGCCGAGTGGGCTCAGCGTCGCCCAAGCGAAACACTCCATTGAGTCTGTGGCCTCCTGCGCAAAAAACCAAGTTCACACCTTGAATGTTGCGCCACCTCTGTGAAGTGGGAGGCCGGTCGGATGATTCTCATATTTAATTTTCTTTGGAGGTTGTTTAAGGGTTTCTTCCATCCGTGTTTAAAGACACTCAGCGTTACTTCCTCAAGGCTACAACGCCTTGCGTCATTGCCTACGACTACGCCAGAATCCGCCGGCTTGTGCGTCTGGGACGCGGGTTTTATCGTTTCCGGGTCACTGAAAAACAGTGATGGGGTTTGGTAGCCCGCTTCGTTCTAGACTCATGGCGTCACCGTGTGCAGCCCTTTCTCAGGGCTCGGATTTCATGGTGGTCATGCGTGGGGCTCATTCGTGGGCGCCGGGTTCTAGTGCGACCGGTCTACCAACCCGCGTATGGCCGCCACCCAACGTTTGGTAGCGAAGGGTGATGGTTCCTTTTGGTAATCGCGCTAGAGGATTCATCCATGTTCAAACCGACACCCAACCCACCAGAAACCGATCCGGTTTCCCCCTACAAATTCCCCGATTCCCGAACCCTCAACGAAGCCGCCGAACGCGCCCTCGATCACTACCTCACTCCGCAGCAACGGGTCATGGGTAGCCACCACAAACACGATCCCATGTACCTGGCCAACCCGGCGTACGACACTGAGTCCCTGTTGGCCAATGCCAGTGAGTCATTGGGGTCGGCGAGCGAAATGCTTAACAATTTTGCGGCCACGCTGGAGCCTGCTCATCGCAAGACCGCGATCGGGATTGCGCAGTTGGTGATGTTGAGTGAATTGGCGGTGAATCAGGCGTTGGATCATGTTGAGGTGAAGAGCTAAGCGTTTGCCCCTGTGGTGACCGGTTAGTTCGGCGCCACAGAGGAATGAGTGTTGACCGAAGCTGCCATGGTGAATGGCAGCTGTCGGCCAAAGCAAATGTTGCCGATTGCGACCAGGTCCAATCTCCAGCTTCAGTGTCCGCCCTCTTTTTTATGTCGTGGAGCCGGCCGTTCGCAGCGACATAGACTTCAGATTTGCGACAAACCACCGTCGACCATCAGCTCCACGCCATTCACATATCTGGCGTCGACCGAGGCCAGAAACAGTGCCGCGCTGGCGATTTCTTCAGGTTGTGCCATGTAGCCCAGTGGCGTGATTTGCTCGACGTATTGGCGTAGTGCAGCGATGTCGCTCTCGCTCATTTTCAGCCCGTTGTCCATCAGCGGCGTGCGTGTGAAGCCAGGGCTCAACACGTTTGCGCGGATTTTGCGATCCTTGAGTTCGTTGGCCCACGTGCGTGCAAATGATCGCACCGCCGCCTTCGACGCGTTGTACAGACTCAAGCCCTCCATACCATTGCTGGAGCAGATCGAGGCGGTCAAAACGATGGACGAAGCGTCTTTCATCAAGGGAAGAAGTGTTTGAACGCTGAAAAAAACGCCTTTCACGTTCACGTCGAACATGGCGTAGTAAGCAGCCTCGCTGGTCTCTCCGAGCGGATTTTTCTCACAGATCCCGGCATTCGCGAACACCGCGTCAAGCCGGTCGTCCCGCGCCTGGATTGTCGCTTTGAGCGCGTCTAGATCAGCCTGACGCGATACATCGGAAACCACCGCGACAGCTTTGTCGCCGAGTCTGGCAACCGCTGCCTCCAGCGTTCCCGCGGCCCGTCCAGTGATGTAAACGCGTTTGGCGCCCTCGGCGATCAAGGCTTGCGCAATGGAAAATCCGATCCCCGTGGTACCGCCGGTCACGACGGCAACCTGATCGCTGAATTTACCTGACATGTCTGACTCCTCGGTCGTTGATAAAGGGGGTCGTCTGAAACGACCTTGCTCATGGTGAGCGTCATCGGAGCAGAGCGGCACTGACAGGAATGAACATTGATCGTGCAGTTTTGTAAGGCGAAAACGCAGGACTGATTCCCTAAATTGGGACCCCATGACTTGGGCCGGGCGGGCGCGAAGCCTTGCCTTTCACTTGTCGTCCAACCTGAGTTTCCCTACAGGATGCCTGTCATGTCTCGAATCGAAATCGAAGTGTCCGAACCCCGGCGCTGGTTGATGTTTGCCATTTTGCTGGTCGGTGCGTTTCTACCGCCCCTGGATTTTTTTATCGTCAACGTCGCGCTGCCCTCGATACAGGACGACTTGGGGACAGGTTCCTCTGCCGAGCAGCTGGTGATTTCTTCTTATGCGACGCTCTATGCCGTGACGCTGATTACCGGCGGGCGACTCGGCGACCTGTACGGTCGCGGGCGGATGTTCTTCCTTGGCCTGCTGGGTTTTGCCGCCGCGTCAATGATGTGTGGCCTGGCAGGTTCGCCGTGGACCCTCATCCTCGGCCGAGCCTTGCAGGGGGTGACCGCCGCCGTAATGGCTCCTCAGGCGCTCGCATCGGTGCAGGCGATTTTTCCTGCGTCGGAAAGACCATTGGCATTGAGCCTGTACGGAGCCGTGTTTGGGCTGGCATCCGTGATCGGTCAGGCATTGGGCGGCTTTCTGATTGAAGTCGACGTGTTGGGCATGGGGTGGCGGGCGATTTTTCTCGTTAATCTGCCGATTGCATTGTTGGTAATTACGTTCGGCATCCCGGTTCTCAAAGAAACCCGTGCGCAGCAGGCAAGCAAGCTGGATCTGGTGGGCACAGCGTTGTCGATGCTGACCCTGACCGCTCTGGTCGTGCCGTTGATTGAAGGTCGCGAGGCAGGATGGCCGTTGTGGGCATGGCTTTCACTGGCCGCCAGCCCTGTGCTGGCGGTGTTGTTCTGGCGCTACGAGAACCGCTTGCACCGAGCCGGAGGGACTCCCATCCTCGCCCCGGCCGTACTGAAAGCGCCGGGCCTGGGGCGAGCGCTACTGGTCGCGCTTTGCTTCTATTCAATCGGTGTGTTTTTTCTGATGTTTTCGATGTACCTGCAAGGCGCGCTGCATATGACTGCGCTGCATGCCGGGCTGATTTTCCTGCCGTTCGGCGCGGGATTTCTGCTCGGTCCCCTGTCGGTCCCTCTACTCAGACGCATCCTCGGGGGCTACGTGAACCCCATAGGCATGGGACTGGAGGTTTTCGGATTGCTATGGCTGGGCTGGCTCGTGTCAGTGACGCCGACCACCCTCGCCCCATCCTTCAAATCACTCACGACCATCCTGTTCCTGATTGGTCTGGGACAAGGGCTGGGCCTGCCGACGTTGATGCGCATGGTCACGGGACGGGTCGCGCCGGCGTATGCCGGAATGATCGCAGGCATCACCAGCGCAACGCTGCAAATCAGCACATCGCTGAGCGTCGCGCTGATTGGCGGTGTCTTTTATACCTTGCTGGGGGAACCGGCTACGGCGGTCAGCATCGCTTACGCGTTCACTATCGCTGTACTGTGCATCGCCGTCTGTCTGGCCGTGGGGGCAGCGATAAGCCTGACGTTAGCGCGCCAGCCAGCGCAGATACCGGAGGCATCGACTGTCCGTTTGACCTGAGGAGCCTAGCCCGCGCCGATCATGCTGGAAGCGAGGTCGGCCAACGCACGCAACCGGTCCATCTGGCGCATGTCCTGGTGATAACCCATCCAGATGTCACGCCCGGGCGGTGGCTCGTCCTCATCCAGCAGTCGCAGTCCTGATATGGAGTCGCCGAGGACGCGGGGCAATACGGCAACGCCAAGCCCCTTCGCGCACATCTGCGCCTGGACTGTACGGCTGCTGCTGGTGAACACTGTGCGGGCCCGCGGATACCGCTGCTGCAACCATTGCACGTCGGGGTAATGAGCCTGGGCCACGTTCATGAGGATGAGCCCCAGGCCTTCACCGTCCGGCTGCGGCGCCGGAGCATGCAAAGCGGCGTAGAGTCCGTAAGACAGGGTTGTCAGCTTGCGGTGGACGATGTCGGGTTCGGTGAAAGGCACGATCCGGAAGGCGATGTCGGCATCCCGGCGAGCGAGGTCGAACAGCCGATGCCCGGCGATGACTTCGGGAACGATCAACGGATACCGTTGCACCAGTTCGCTCAGGACCGGCGCCAACACATGGCAGGCGAACCAGTCGGCCGAGGATATGCGCAACAGGCCTTCCGGCTGATCGCCATGACCTGCCAGACGACGCTCGATGGCCAGGGCGCTGTGTTCCATGTCCTGCGCCAGACTGAGAATCCTCTCGCCAACATCCGTGAGCACCAGCCCTTGCGCCGTCCGCAGGAAAAAGGCTTGCCCGCTGGTTTGCTCAAGCACCTGCAGGCGTCGCCCGACGGTCGGGTGACTGACCCCCAACTGCCTGGCGGCACCTCCCAACGAGCCGCTGCGGGCAATCGCCAGGAAGACCCGCATGTCACTCCAGTCCATGCCCTCGTCCCATACAAAAAATGAACGATGAGGTTGCAACAATGGCCGTCCCGCAGCAATACCCGTGAGCCATGTGCTTTGAGGCCATCAACAACGTCGGAGCGGATCGCTCTACTCGCCTTGGGCATCCACCACTTCGATTCCGAAAACGAAAAAGGGGACAAGAAAAAGAAGAAAAAGGGGACTGATTTATTTCTCAGAAAATAAATCAGTCCCCTTTTCTAAAGGGTGATGGTTCCTTTTGGTAATCGCGCTAGAGGATTCATCCATGTTCAAACCAACACCGAACCCACCAGAAACCGATCCGGTTTCCCCCTACAAATTCCCCGATTCCCGAACTCTGAACGAGGCCGCCGAACGCGCCCTTGATCACTACCTCACCCCACAGCAACGCATCATGGGCAGCCACCACAAACACGATCCCATGTATCTGGCCAATCCGGCCTACAACACCGAATCCCTACTGGCCAACGCCAGCGAATCACTGGGCTCGGCGAGTGAAATGCTTAATAACTTTGCTGCCACGCTGGAGCCTGCCCATCGCAAGACTGCGATCGGGATTGCGCAGTTGGTGATGTTGAGTGAGTTGGCGGTGAATCAGGCGTTGGATCATGTTGAGGTTAAGAGCTAAACGCTGCCCTCTTTTGCCGGATAGAACGCAACGGCAGAGGAAATGAGCGTTGACCGAAGCTGCCGGGAATGGCGGCTTTCGGCCATTTGCAGTCATTCGTGAACGGCAGCAATGGGTCAATTGATGCCCTGGCCACAGGCAGCTTTCACTCGTTCGCGTCGGTGAGGCCGCGTGCTATGCGATCGCTAAACCCCGTTAAGAGTAGGTGATCATTGCCTCGTTAAGTCGCCTCTATCAACCCTTGAATCAGTCTGATGTAAATGATCGGAGGGTAAGCCCGATTGGGCCTTCACGCTTAACTGTGCCAACCAAATATCATGCTGATCAATCAAGCCTTGAGTGAAACCTTCAGTCGCCCAGATACCTAGCGTACTGATTTGAGTTTCATCCGTAATCAGCAAGGTTCCCCCGTCAGCAAGTGGATGCAGATACCAGGTGTGATAGGCCTTTACTCCGTCAGCAACGGCGATCCATGCAAGACGCCGCTCAGTCTCAAAATCATGAACTGTCGAGGTGAGCCGAAATCCGAAGGTAGTCCATTTGAATACAGAGCCGGCTTGTAAGAAAGGGCCAGGCCACACCACAAAATCAACGTCCTGGGCGTTTGGATACCATTGCGGCCAGTTTTCTGCATATGTCAGCCATGCCCAAACAGTAGCAGGAGATGCTGGAATCACTAGATGGTTACAGGCGTAAAGGGGAGCATTTTGCGGATGATAGTCACTAGGCCAATTTATTTGAGATCTGGCGTTAGCCAATATGGTTTGAAATGCTGATTCAGTCATTGTCATATCCTTCTGTAAAGCACCATGGAAGTGTTTTCGGTTTACGATCTGTTGCCCCAATCTGCTTATTCCGGCCGGGAATTGCTTTGCGCGTACGTGGGGTGCTCTTCCCAACCGCCACCCAGCGCACGAATGAGATTTACGGTGGCAATGGCTTGCACTCCTCTCAATTGCACTGCTCCCTGGCGCGATTGAAGTGCCGTGCGCTCGGCATCGATCACCGCGAGATAAATGACGTTGCCTTCCATGTATTGGCTGCGGGCAATTGCTGACGCTCGTTCTGAAGCCGCGACCGCGCGATCCTGTTCTGCGGTTTGAACCCGTAGGATCCTCAGGTCGGACAGACCGTCTTCCACTTCCTGAAAGGCGATCAGCACCTGCTCGCGATAAAGTGCCACATCCTGTTCATAAAGCGCCCTGGCGTTTGCCAGGTTGCCCTTGCGTAGACCACCATCGAAAATCGGCACATTCAGCGCCGTGCCCACGAGCGGACCGAGCAGGAAGGTGCGGCTACTCCACTGGAATAGGTTACCCAGCGAGCCGGACTCAAAGCCGGCAGCCCCGGTCAGGTGCAACGCAGGGAAAAATGCTGATTTGGCCATGCCGATCCGGGCATTGGCTGCCGCCATTGAGCGTTCGGCGGCGGCGATATCCGGTCGACGTTCCAACAGGGATGACGGCAAGCCCGCTGGAATACGGATGTCTACGGTTTGCTGAGAACTCGGTTTCAGCGAAAACTGCGCCGGCGTTTTACCCAGTAGCACCGCCAAGCTGTGCTCGGCTCCAGCACGCATGCGCTGCACCGACAACGCATCAGAGCGCGCGATGGCCAACTCCGATTCAGCACGGGCGACATCCAGCTCACTGATGTCGCCCAGTTCAAATCGTTGCCTTACCAATGCGAGTGCTTGCGCACGTAACCTCACGGCATCTACAAACGCATCGATTTGCGCATCCATTTGCCGCAGCACGAAATAATTCTCTGCAACGTCCGCCTGCACGCTTAACTGCACCGAACGCATCAACGCTTCGCTGCGCTCAGTTTCAGCATCGGCCGCATCCACCATAGAAGCAACGCGACCGAACAGGTCAACCTCGTATGACACACCGGCCTGTGCACGCCACAGGGTTTGCTGCGCCCCATCGCCCCGATCCGACTGCGACGGAGATTGTGACGCTGGCGACAGACGTTGACGTGTTGGACTGAATCCGGCTTCTAGAGTCGGAAACAGGCCGGCCTGCGCTGTTTGGTTTAGCGCTCGGGCTTGCTTGAGTCTCGCCGCTGCGACGTGCAGGTTCTGGTTTTCCTGCATGGCTTGATGCTCAAGGTCGTTGAGCACAGCGTCGTTGAACACGGTCCACCACAGCCCACGTTCCAGCGCTTCAGAGGGCTCAGCAGTTTTCCAGCTCCCGCCCTCCTCGTTTGATAACTGTGCCTCATCCTTGAAAGCCGAGGGTGGCACCAGAGCGTCTTTGTCATAGCCCGGTTGCAAGGAACAACCCGCCACGGTCAACACTGAAAAAACTCCTGCACAGCGCCCCAGAAATGAACCTAAGGAAAATACTTTCATAATTCTGATACTCACTGTTAGTGCGCAACGCCGGGGCCGCTGTGAACATGGCCGGCTGCAACACTCTGAAGACTTGGGTGCATTCCGTGCTTATCAACCAGATGTTCGACACCCGACAATTTGCGCAGCAGCACATAAAACACCGGCGTCAACATCAGGCCGAACAGCGTCACGCCGAGCATGCCGAAGAAGACCGCGATGCCCATGGCCTCGCGCATTTCCGCACCAGCTCCGGAAGAAAACACCAGCGGCACCACTCCCATGATGAACGCGATGGATGTCATCAGGATCGGCCGCAAGCGCAAGCGGCTAGCTTCGACTGCCGCCTCGATGATGGTGCGGCCCTGCATCTCCAACTCCCTGGCAAACTCAACAATCAGGATCGCGTTCTTCACCGACAGCCCAACCAACACCATCAACCCGATCTGGGTAAAGATGTTGTTGTCGCCGTCGGTCAGCCAAACACCGATTAACGCCGAAAGGATGCTCATTGGAACAATGAGGATAATTGCCAGCGGCAAGGTCAGGCTTTCATAGAGAGCTGCCAGCACCAGGAACACCAGCAACACACTGATCGGGAAAATCCATAACGAAGCATTTCCCACCAATACCTGCTGATAGGTCAGATCCGTCCATTCGAATTTCACGCCACGGGGCAATACTTCGACAGCAATTCGTTCGACAGCTGATTGCGCCTGGTCGGACGAATAACCTGGTGCCGGGCCACCATTGATATCTGCTGCCGGGTAACCGTTGTATCGCACCACCGACTCTGGACCATAAGTGGTAGTGACCTTTACCACTGACGAAAGAGGCACCATCTCTCCAGCGGCGTTACGGGTCTTGAGCAATCCGATGTCCGCCGCCGTGGCACGGAACGGCGCGTCGGCCTGGGCACGAACCTGATAGACCCGTCCAAATTTGTTGAAGTCGTTGATGTAGGTCGACCCCAGATAGATTTGCAGCGTGGCGAACACGTCGGTGACCGAAACCCCCAATTGCTTGGCTTTTACTCGGTCCAATTCGACGTTGAGTTGCGGCACGTTGATCTGGAAGGTAGTGAACGACGGGCCTAACTCGGGCGCCTGCGCCGCCTTCGCCAGGAATGCCTGGGTCGCGTCATTCAACGCTTCATATCCTAGCGAGCCACGATCCTCGATCTGCAACTTGAAGCCACCCAGCGTGCCGAGTCCCAACACAGGTGGCGGAGGAAACGCCGCCACACTCGCCTCTTTGATCTGCGAATATTCGCCGTTCAATTGAGCGACGATGTCCTCTGTCGATTCGCCTTCGCCGCGCTGGATCGAAGGCTTGAGGATCATGAAAATAACCCCCGCGCTTGATGAGTGGGTGAAGCCATTGATCGACATCCCCGGATACTGAACGGCACGCTCGACACCCGGTATCCGGTGAGCGATTTCGGCCATGCGCCGCACCACCTGCTCAGTACGTTCCATGGAGGCGCCATTGGGCAATTGCGCCACGGCCAGCACGTAGTCCTTGTCCTGTTGCGGAACGAATCCGCCTGGTACGACTTTGCCCATGAAAACCGCCGCACCGAGAAGCAGACCGTAGATGACCAGCATCACCATTTTGCGGTTGACGAGACGATTAACCCCATGGCCGTAAGACTTTGAGCCGCGGTTGAAGATGTTGTTGAACCCATCGAAGAAGCGCCCGAAGAGGCGATCCATCACTCGGGTCAACCAGTCTTTCGGAGCGTCGTGACCTTTGAGCAGCACCGCCGCCAGCGCCGGTGACAGGGTCAGCGAGTTGAACGCAGAGATCACTGTAGAAATGGCAATCGTCATCGCAAACTGTTGGTAGAACTGCCCAGTCAATCCTGACATGAACGCCAGCGGCACGAACACCGCGACCAGTGTCAGGGCAATCGCAATGATCGGCCCGCTGACTTCCTGCATGGCTTTGTAGGTCGCATCGCGGGGTGACAGCCCAGCCTCGATATTGCGCTCTACGTTCTCGACGACAACAATCGCATCGTCGACCACGATACCGATGGCAAGCACCATGCCGAACAGCGAGAGCGCGTTGATCGTGTAACCGAACGCCAGTAACAGCGCGAACGTGCCGATGATCGACACCGGTACGGCCAACAGCGGAATCAGCGACGCGCGCCAGGTTTGCAGGAAGACAATCACCACCAGCACTACCAGGGCGATCGCTTCGAACAGCGTCATGATCACTGCATTGATGCTTTCCTGAACGAACTGACTGGGGTCATAGGCAATTCGGTATTCCAGATCCTCAGGCATGTCGGCCTGCAACTCGTCCATAGCGGCGCGAACATCCCGGGAAATCTGCAAAGAGTTCGCGCCGGGTTGCTCAAAGATCACCACCTGTGCCGACTGCTCGTTATCCAACAGCGAGCGCAACCCGTATTCGGCCGCACCGACCTCAACCCGTGCGACATCGGAGAGATGAGTCACGGCGCCGTCGACCGAAGACTTGAGGATGATGTCCAGGAATTCCTGCTCTGTTTTCAGTCGACCCTGAGCGTTGATACTTAGCTGCAAAGGGACGTTCGTCATCATCGGTGCGCCGCCGACCATCCCCGCTGCGACTTGTACGTTCTGCTCGCGAATTGCATTGACCACGTCGGTCGCCGTCATGTTGAGGCGCGCGATTTTCTGCGGGTCCAGCCAGATGCGCATGGAGTAATCGCCACCGCCCCACAACCTCGCCTCGCCGACGCCGGGAATGCGCGCAAGCCGATCTCGCACGTTGATCAGGAGATAGTTACGTAGGTAGGGCATGTCGTAGCGACGGTTCGGTGAGACCAAGTTCACCGCGATGGTCAGCGTCGGCGATGACTTGATTGAGGTCACCCCCAGGCGCTGGACTTCTTCGGGCAGGCGCGGAAGCGCTTGGGCTACTCGCGTCTGGATAAGCTGCTGGGCAAGGTTGGGATCGGTGCCCAGTTTGAACGTCACCGTGGTGGTCATGTTGCCATCGCTGGTCGCCTGCGACTGCATGTACAGCATGTCCTCGACGCCATTGATTTGCTCCTCGATAGGCGAAGCAACCGTGTCGGCAATCACCTTGGGATTTGCCCCAGGGTACTGGGCATGCACAATCACAGAAGGCGGTACGACTTCCGGATATTCCGAGGAAGGCAATTTCATCAGGGCGATGAGCCCGGCAAGTACGACCAGCACTGACAAAACACCGGCGAAAATTGGCCGATCGATAAAGAATCTTGAGATATTCATGGGACTTGCTACGCCTTAGGCCGCGGGCTTGATTGAAGGAGCCAGGCTCGCCATATCGACGCTTTGAGCATTTACAGAGTCTTGTGGCCGCACGCGTTGCATACCATTGACGATCACCCTGTCTCCGGCTTTCAGGCCGCTCAATACCACACGCAGTCCGTCATGCAAGTTACCCAGTACCACCTCGCGGTACTGGGCGCGATTCTGCTCATCCACCGTCAGCACGAACTTGCGCGTCTGGTCGGTTCCGACCGCCGCATCGTTGATCATCACTGCCGTGTGCGGCTGACCGCCGCTGACCTTGATGCGGGCGTACAAGCCCGGTAGAAGTGCGCCGTTGGCATTGTCGAAACGAGCGCGTACACGGATGGTGCCCGAGCGGCTGTCCAGTTGATTGTCGACCGAATCGATCCTGCCTTGACGGGAATAGCCAGATTCATTGGCCAGCCCCAGCGATACCGGTACCGCCAAACGAGAAGCACCACTGAGGTAGCTCAGATATGTCTGCTCATCGACGTCGAACGAGGCATAAATCGGAGACACCGACACCAGCGTAGTCAGACGCGGCGCAGCGGCACCACTCGCAACGACATTGCCCAGCGTCAACTCCGCGCGGGAAACTCGACCGGCCACAGGCGCAACTATCTGGGTGTAGCCAAGATTGATCCGTGCGGAATCCAACGCGGCCTGCGCTGTTTTTACCTGCGCTTGGGCTTCGCGCAATGCATTGTGTTTTTCGTCCAGATCACGCTTGGAGATCGCGTTGGCATCGATGAGCCGGTCAGCACGCGCGGCGTCCGCCGTGGCGAAAACTGCGCGCGATTGTGCCGCGGCCAACACACCCGCGGCACGGTCCAATTCAGCCTGGTAGGGTTTGGGGTCGATGCTGAACAACAGCTCGCCTCGCTTCACCAGACTTCCGTCCCTGAAGTGAACGCCAACAATCGTGCCGCCTACCAACGGCCGAATGGCAACCTCATCAATCGCCTCCAGTCGACCGGAGTAGGATTGCCACTCTGTAATGGGTTGCGACACTACAACCGCAACACTGACGTCAACGACCGGCGCCGGAGCGCTGGCTGCTTCGGCAGAGCTGATAAACGCACCTTTGTGACGCTGCGCAAAAGGTACGCCCGCAGCACAAACAACTATAAAGAGCGCACCTAGCGCCACGGACACACTTTTACGACTAGCTAACATCATGATGATTCCTGGTAATCGGATCAGATAACGCTAGGACTTGCGACCTATCGCCGGGGCCGGACCAGTTCATCGGATGGATCACACAGGACCGGAGGCGTCCATTGTGGAAGCCTCTTACGGATTGATAAACGATGCGCAGGGACACCCATTGTGGCGTTTATCGACACAATGAAAATCGAGGAAAATCAGCCAGCCAACATGTTGATGATCCAATTGATCAGCGGGCTGGATGCCGAATGCGGGTGCCAGGCCACAATCAACTCATATCCAGGGGGACTGACATTTTCTTCCAGTTGCACGATTTTCAAGCCGGGGTATGGCAGAAGGCGGGAAGGAATGAACGCCACAGCGCCAGTGGCTTTGACCATTTGCCCAACCAGTAGAAAATGTGGCACCGAGAGAATGATGTTGCGTTGCAAGCCGTGTTGCTCGAACCAACCATCCGCTGAGCCCCGCAAATTGGCCCTGGCGGGCGAAACCACCACATGAGGCTGTCGAGCCAAGGCGTCCAGACTGACCACACCATGGCATAGCTCAGACGCTTCTTGCGCGACGCACACATAGTGTTCATGAAACAGAGTCCGCCGTGGAAAGTTCGCCGGAACGTATTCAGGAAGGGAAATCGCAATGTCGATCTCACCGCTGGCCATTTTTCCAGCCAGAGCATCGATTTGCAGCTCGCTCAGGATCAACTTTAGATGGGGGGCCTGCTCACGAATGTCACTCAGGCGAGGAGCGAGGGCGGCATAGTGCGCGTAGTCCGCCCCACAAATATTCACCTGAGCAAACGCCTGTGCTGGATCGAAAGGTGCTCGATCTATTAGCCGATCAAGTGCGCAAAGAATTTCATTCACTTCACCCGCCAGTTCTTGTGCTAGCGACGTAGACGTAACTCCACGACCCGTGCGCACGAATAACGGATCGCCAAAAACCTCCCTCAACGTCGCCACATTAGCGCTAACGGCTTGCTGAGTTAGCCCCATCTGGTCAGCGACCACACTGAGGTTTTTTTCCTTGAGCAATGCGGAAAAAATCCGCAGATGCTTGATACCTAGTCTCGCTACTCTGTTCATATTTGTATCTTATACAAAAAATGATTGTTTGTTGTTGTATCAGGTGCCCCATAGGCTGCGATGCATAGCCTCCATCACGGTCCTTCCATGCTAAGCCTTTCCACGCTGCCGTATTACGCTCAGCCGGCATTTCGGCGCACCTTTGAAGAAGGTCAATTGACACTGGGCGCGGTCTTTCCTATCGAAGCCTACTCAGGCGCATTCCCAACCATGCAGAACCAGGCAGAACGAGCACGGCAAGCAGAAGCCGCCGGATTTGCCGCGTTATGGGTTCGTGATGTGCCTTTACTGGATCCTGACTTCGGTGATGTCGGTCAGGTGTTTGACCCATTTGTTTACCTTGGTTATATCGCTGCACAAACCGAAAGTATCGCGCTCGGAACAGCATCTAGCGTGGTGCCCCTTCGCAACCCCTTGCACTTGGCCAAAGCGGCCACAAGCGTCGACCAACTGAGTGGCGGTAGACTGCTACTCGGGGTTGCCACGGGCGACCGTCCGGTGGAGTTTCCGGCATTCGGCGTTAATCCCGAACACCGTGGTGAACTGTTCCGCGAATACATCGAAGTACTGAGAAAATCGCAAACCACCCGTTTTGAGGCCCTGCGATGGAGTAATGGCCTACTGTCTGGCGGCGATATGGTCCCCAAGCCCTTCGCCAATGAAATACCTTTATTGATTACAGGAAACAGTCGCCAATCCATTGAATGGATTGCTGCCAATGGCCATGGCTGGATCAATTACCCGCGACCGCCAGAGCATCAGCAAGCCATCATCCGCCACTGGCGGGCGGTAGTGCAGAAACAATGTGGCGAGGTCTTCAAGCCTTTCTGCTGCTCGCTCTACGTCGAACTGACCGAGAATCCCTACTTCCCTCCACAAGCCATTCATTTGGGTTATCGGCTAGGCCGCAACCACTTGAAAGCGCTCCTGGAATTGCTGCGCGATATTGGCGTTAATCACGTCATGTTGAATTTCAGATTCGGCCAGCGACCGGCCCAAGAAATGATCGAGGAATTGGAGCAGTTTGTGGTGCCACATTTCAACGCTAGAGCGAACTGAAACAACCCGTGAATCACCGATTGGCAACCAACAATGACTCGATCCGATTCATAACGGGGATGAGCGCGGTGGCAATTTTGATGGCTTTGGCGGTAGGACGCACACCGTGCTCGGCCCGAAGAAATAAACGATCGCGGAAGTGCAATCGCAATTGAGCTAGCGAGTTACTCACCGCAGGTTGCTTGACGCCAAGACAAAGAGCCGCACGGGACACGCTGCACTCACGATAGACCACTATGAAAGTAGTCATCAGATTGAGATTGAAATCTATGAAACACTTTTCATTAATGGCCATCAGTCACTCGCATCTGCACGCGGATGAGACTGAGGCAACTTGGGAAAAACATATTTGCAACGTATTGCCCGCCCATCTGAACCTATCCGAATTCCGAAAAAGAATGTTGTTACGTTGAGATTAAACAGCAACCTCCTGTTGATAAACGATGCCGAAGAAGACGCTTTGTGGCGCTAGGAGAGACAATGATCAGACGGTCTGATATTTCGATGCCCGATATAGTGACATTCACCGCCGTTGCTCAAACCGGGAGCTTCACTCGTGCCGCTGAGCGCCTGGGCACAGACAAATCCAACGTCGGAAAAGCGGTGCAACGTCTGGAAAAACGCCTTGGCACCCAATTGTTCCAGCGGACCACGCGCGTAATTCGTCTCACCGAAGATGGAGAGATCTATTTAGTGGGTGCTTTGACCGCTCTGGATTATCTCAAAGAGGTGGAGCACTCCCTTAAAGTTCGGCGCAGCGAGCCAATTGGACGCGTGCGACTCAATCTCCCCGCGAGTTTTGGCCGTCTGCTTTTGCCCACGTTCGCATCCCTCGCTGGGCGCTATCCGAAACTCACTCTGGAACTAGCCATCACCGATCAGGTGTCAGACCCTGTAGCAGAAGGTTGGGATATCGTCGTGCGCATCGGCGAATTGCTGACCGACAGTGAAATGACCGTACGAAAGTTGTGTGACACGACCTTTGGACTTTATGCATCTCCGGACTACATCGCTCGCAGGGGCGACCTTAAATCGGTGAGTGATATCGCCAACCACTCAGCGTTGATCTTCCGTGGTCGTAACGGTCGTTTGCGTCCATGGACGCTACTTGATCAAGGCCATATCAGGGAAATCTCCCCTGAGCCACAAATCATCACATCAGATACACAGGTCATCATTGACGCTATGGTTAAAGGCCTCGGCATCGGCCAAATACTCGATCGCATGGCCCAACCGTATATCTGCGAGGGCGCACTCGTCCATTTGCTGCCTCAGTCAAGTACAGCCGGATTACCTGTGCATGCTTTGATCCCCTCAGGACAAAAAATGTCGGCAAAAACTCGGGTAGTTTTGAACCATTTGTCAGAGAGCTTGAGATTACCCGCCACTTAACACAATCCTAAGTTCACTTACCGGTAATAGCTGGAAAACT
Organism: Pseudomonas fluorescens; assembly: GCF_030344995.1. Classification (GTDB taxonomy): domain Bacteria; phylum Pseudomonadota; class Gammaproteobacteria; order Pseudomonadales; family Pseudomonadaceae; genus Aquipseudomonas; species Aquipseudomonas fluorescens_BF. The sequence continues at coordinate 3,086,338 of NZ_CP128260.1, read as the reverse complement.
ACAACGGCGACTGATATCAGAAATAATGATGCACTGTACAACTAGTAAACGTCCACCCATGCAAATCACCACTATCACATCTACTGGAATTAATAAACACTAAACCCTTGCCCCGAGGCGAATGGTTTTTAATTATCACTATTGGCGAAGTCGATTATACCGAAGCCAGAAAGCCGATAAGCTATTTCCAAGCGAAGCATAAAGTCGTACGAATCAACATCGTAGTTTTGTTCCGCTTACCTTTGGTTTTACTTTTGACCCGCCCGCAAGCGGGTCTTTTTTTGACTGAAAAAAACAGATCGTTATTGTGGTAAAAAACGCCACAAAGTGTTTCAGCAAGCATCGTTTATCAACTCATTAACAAAGATCATAATCTCGAAACTCATTCTGATATCAGACCCAAAGCACGCAAGAACCATCTATTTTCAGAATGCTTTGCACTTAAGTAGGTCAACAGACTTAGCCCGGAGGTCAAATGCCATTGTTAGAGGCTCAAGCGTTTTATCTTCTAAACACTAAGAGCATAGGCTTTAGCCAGCCCATTGGTATATTCGGTTGCGATACTTGGATGGAAAACCATCTGAGCGGAGCAATCCGCGTTCGCAGCAGGCCTGCGGACTATTCAATTCCTCACTCCAAAAGATTCAGCAACCCAAACTTTGTAGCAACACTCGACTAAAAAACATATTGAGTTGCTGACTGAGTGTTTACTTCTATCTACCAAAGGAAATGAGAGTCATGAGTAGTCTTAACGGGAAACGCGCAATGGTGACAGGCGCAAGTCGTGGTATTGGTAAAGCAATCGCTCTAGCATTAGCAGCCAAGGGGGCGGACGTTGCGATTACTTATGAACGATCTCATGAAAAAGCAGAGGCGCTGGTAAAACAAATCAAGGAGAGCGGACGCAACGCTGTGTCTTTCCAAGCCGATAGTTCAGACCCCGAAGCGGTCAAAAACTCCGTTAATCAAGCCGCTCAGGCACTGGGCGGTCTGGACATACTGGTAAACAATGCGGGAATTTTCCAGTACGGCCCGCTCGATGAATTAGAACTTGACACTCTAAATTCAGTGTTAAACATCAATGTTAAGTCTGTAGTCCTGGCAAGTCAGGCTGCTCTGGTTCATTTACCCGATGGTGGCCGCATTATCAATTTGGGTAGCTGCTTGGCTGAACGCGTACCGATGACCAATCTAAGCATTTATTCAATGAGCAAAGCGGCACTCATTGCACTGACCAAAGGTCTGGCGAGAGACGTGGGTGCCCGTGGCATTACTGTCAACATCGTACACCCCGGCCCTACAGACACAGACATGAACCCTGCCGACGGCGCCGGTGCCCAAGCGATGCAAGATGGCATGGCGCTGGGTCATTACGGCAAAGTCGAAGACGTCGCCAACATGGTGGCTTTCCTTTGCGGACCGGATGCCCGGCATATAACCGGAGCAGGGTTTACCGTTGACGGTGGTTTCAGCGCGTAGAGCATCGTCACCGATCTATAAATCACGTTCGATTCAAGGAGCCGGAATAATGACTATCGGCTATACCGGGGGATGGGTTGCAAAGTCAGGCCTACTGATTAATAACATGACGAACGGCAACTCTGTATCTAATAGTGTCAAAATCAGACAAATGTTGGCGCTGGTAGGAAATAATCCTAATGCTCTTAACACGGCCAAAATGGATGAACAGAAAGTCTATAAAAACGTTAAAGGCTTTGACCCTGAAAACGTATCGTCAAAGCAGCTAGGAAATCTTAGTTCTTTCTTAAGGGGTAAGGGACTGATTTCCGATATAACCTCCACGACATTAATGAAAGCCGGAGATAGATTCGATAGATTTGGCCTACAGAATGATCCAGACGCCAAATTCAATGCAATAGAATATTTCGCCATGTAATTAGATAGCATTCAAGCCAACAGCATCAAGGGCGACAAGTACCCTGCTAGCCTTGTACCAGAATACACGACGGCTATCCATGTCCTGAGAAACTTACAATCTTATGGAAAAGGTAATGGCATGACAGTAAATACCAAAACATAAGAAAACAAGCCGCCCCTAAATTCAAGCCACGCTATTAAACTTTAGCGCAAATTCTTTCAATGTCTCGACCATCAAGTGCTCCGGGGCACGGCCCCGTTGTAGAAGACTCGCTTGGAATTTTTGAGAGCAATTCGGTGAACGCATCTCGCCGATGGCTTTTCTTCTCCAACGTCCGCTTTTGGCCGAAACCAGTCACTCCCACCCACCAACGGAGAGCCCCCCATGAAAACCGCCCTAATCTCCGACACCCACAACCTCCTCCGCCCCGAAGCCCTCGCCGCGCTCCAGAGCTGTGACCAGATCATCCACGCCGGCGACATCGGCAACCCCGACATCCTCGCCCAACTCGCCAAAATTGCCCCCCTCCACGCCGTGCGCGGCAACAACGACCTCAAAAGCCCATGGGCCGAAAACCTCCCCGACCTCCTGACCTTCACCCTCAACGGCTGGCCAACCCTTCTCGTCCACGACATCGCCGACGTCCCCGTCGATCTCGATTCGGGCATCAAGCTCATCATCACCGGCCACTCCCACAAACCCCGCATCGAATGGCGCGGTGATCGTCTCTACGTGAACCCCGGCAGCGCCGGCCCTCGGCGTTTCAAGTTGCCGGTGACGCTGGCGATCCTCGAGATACAACCCGACCGTATCGAACCGCGCCTGATCTCCCTGCTGGATCCCCCCGCCTGAAACCGCTACCGTTCCCGCATCCAGAACAGGGAACCCACGCGCCATGTCCATCGCCGACAACCTTCTCGCCTTCACCCTCGCCGCCACGTTGTTGACCCTGACGCCCGGTCTCGACACCGCGCTGGTGCTGCGCACCGCCACCGTCGAAGGCAAGCAGCAGGCCTTGCGTGCGGCGCTGGGGATCAACGCCGGTTGTCTGTTGTGGGGCGCGGCGGTGGCGTTTGGGCTGGGGGCGTTGATTGCGGTGTCGGAGTTCGCCTACAACCTGTTGAAGTATTGCGGCGCGGCGTATCTGGCGTGGCTGGGGTTGAACATGCTGCTGCGCCCTCGCCGTTCGCTGACACCGGCCGAGGCCGACGGCAAGCCGGGGGCGAACTGGTTTTTCAAGGGCATGCTGGGGAATGTGCTGAATCCGAAGATCGGGATTTTCTACGTGTCGTTTCTGCCGCAGTTCATTCCGCAGGGGCAGCCGCTGGTGCCGTGGACATTCGGGCTGGTGAGCATTCATGTGGTGCTCGGGCTGATCTGGTCGCTGGTGTTGATTGGCGCGACGCGGCCGCTGTCCGGGTTCCTTAGGCGCGAGAAGGTGATTCGCTGGATGGATCGCACCACCGGGATGATTTTCGTGCTGTTTGCCGCGCGGCTGGCGTTCAGCAAGCGCTAAAGGCCTGAAGGATCACTATCAATCCATGAAGATCTGTTTCCCGACGTTCTGGTCAAAAGACTCCGGCATCGATTACAGCGCCCCGATTCTTGACCTGAACGACCTCGTGCCAAGTGTCGGTCAGCGCGCACTGGCCCGGTTTGATTACCACGAGCCAATCACCGTTGGTGAAACCCTCCAGGTCATTTGGTGCCCGCCCATTTCCGATCTGAATGGCTGGGATGAGCAGCCATCTGAGGTTACGCAGAGCTATCTCCTGACTGCCAGAGTCGTCGGCATTGCTCCCTCAGATCGTGATCGATACGAACTCGAAATCCTGAACAGCGAGCAGTTTGTGAGTGTATTGCGAGCGCTTGCAGAGGATTTGCAGGGGCAGCAAAGCTTCGTACACCTGGATCGTCTGGCCTGGGATGAAATTCATTGGGCTGGCAGCGCTACCGTTGAGGAGTTCACCTATCTGACCGCCCTCACACCGCATGAAACGTTCATGGAGTTGATCGTCAAAGTCATCGGGAACGAGATCATCGGCCTGTTCTCGCTGCACATCGATCCGGGCGGTGCTTTCTGCAAACTGGGCGGCACGCGTCTGGCAGGTTCGGAACTGGCAGCAGTCAAACGAACGCTCGCCACTGCCCGCCCACTGCATGACACGCGGGCCCATTACCTTGCTTGATCCTCTCTGACACCACTCGCGGAAAAGACATCAGACAGAAGACTTGCCCGCCACATATGGATATCCGTATATTCGGACAACCATATGTACTGAAGGCATCCACATGCTCAACCCCGCCTCCGTTTTCAAATGCCTCGCCGACGAAACCCGCGCCCGGGCCACGCTGTTGATCACCCGTGAGGGTGAGTTGTGTGTCTGCGAACTGGTCTGCGCGCTGGACGACAGTCAGCCGAAAATCTCCCGCCATCTCGCGCAACTGCGCACCTGCGGTCTGTTGCTGGATCGCCGTCAGGGCCAGTGGGTTTATTACCGGCTCAACCCTGATTTGCCGGCATGGATTCGCACGCTGCTCGAAATCACGCTCGCCGCCAACACCCACTGGTTGGAAGAAAACAGCGCGCGGCTGGCTGCCATGGGCGATCGCCCGCTCAACACGTCTGTCTGCTGCTGAGGACCGATCATGCGCGTTCTATTCATGTGCACCGCCAACAGCTGCCGCAGCATTCTCTCGGAGGCGATGTTCAACCATTTGGCGCCAGCCGGTTTCGAAGCCGTCAGTGCCGGCAGCTTTCCCAAGGGCCAGGTGCTGCCGCGCAGTCTGACCACGTTGCAAGCGGCCGGTATTTCCATCGCCGGGTTGAGCAGCAAGGGTAACGAGGCCTTCGAAGACAACCCGCCGGATATCGTCATCACCGTGTGCGACAAGGCCGCCGGTGAAGCCTGCCCCGTGTATTTCGGCCCGGCGCTGAAAGCTCATTGGGGGCTGGAAGACCCGTCGGATGTGCACGGCGATGAGAGCACCATCGACGCTGCTTTCCGCGCCACCCTCGCCCGAATCGAAACCCGCTGCCGGGCCTTCCTCGCCCTGCCCTTCACCGAACTTGACCGTGATGCCCTCAAGCGTGAGCTCGACCGCATCAGCACGCTGTAACCGGAGCCGACATGACCGACCTGCCCAACCTCGATCCCTCACTGATTCAAAAAACCACGCGTGACGAAGGCGCACACAAACCGCGCATCCTGTTGCTGTACGGCTCGACCCGCCCGCGCTCCTTCAGCCGTTTGCTGGTCGAAGAAGCCGCCCGCCTGCTGGAGCACTTCGGTGCCGAGACGCGAATTTTCAATCCCTCTGGCCTGCCGCTGCCGGACGATGCACCGGGCGATCACCCGAAAGTCCAGGAATTGCTCGAACTGATGCAATGGTCCGAAGGCCAGGTCTGGTGCTCACCGGAACGTCACGGTGCGATGTCGGCGGTGTTCAAGGCGCAGATCGACTGGGTGCCGCTGACTCTCGGCGCGGTGCGTCCGACCCAAGGCAAAACCCTCGCGGTGATGCAGGTCTGTGGCGGTTCGCAGTCCTTCAACGTGGTCAATCAGTTGCGCGTGCTGGGCCGCTGGATGCGCATGTTCACCATCCCCAATCAGTCGTCCGTGCCCAAGGCGTATCTGGAATTCGACGAAAGCAACCGCATGAAACCCTCGGCGCTGTACGACCGGGTGGTGGACGTGATGGAAGAGCTGGTGAAGTTCACGCTGTTGCTGCGTGATCGGCCGGATCTGGTGGATCGCTATTCCGAGCGCAAGGAATCGGCGGAAGAGTTGATGCAGCGGGTCAATCAGCGGTCGATCTGATGACCAAACCCCGCAATAAAAAACCGGTGCGAACGTTCGCACCGGTTTTTTTTCGTCACCGGGTTACGGCTTGATGGAAGCACCGTCGCTTTCAGGTGACTTGTTTTCAACGGACAACTGCCGACGGCGCATCAGGCGATACGCCGCCGGAATGACAAACAGGGACAACAGCGGCGCCGTGACCATGCCGCCGACCATCGGCGCGGCGATGCGGCTCATGACTTCGCTGCCAGTGCCGCTGCCCAGCAGAATCGGCAACAGGCCGGCGATGATTACCGCTACGGTCATCGCCTTGGGGCGCACGCGTTGCACGGCGCCTTCGCGAATCGCCGCGACCAGTCCACGTTCAGAGTGATCGCCAAGTTCTTCGCACTCGGCCCAGGCGTTTTTCAGGTAGAGCAGCATGATCACGCCGAACTCGGCCGAAACCCCGGCCAGCGCTATAAAGCCGACCCCAGTCGCGACCGACAGGTTGTAGCCCAGCAGATACAGGAACCACGCACCGCCGCTCAACGCGAACGGCAACGTGGCCATGATCAGCAGCGCCTCGTCGAAGCGAGCGAACGTCAGGTAGAGCAGCACGAAGATGATCAGCAACGTCGCCGGCACTACCAGTTTCAGCCGTGCGTTGGCTCGTTCCAGAAACTCGAACTGCCCCGAATAGCTCAGGCTCATGCCGGGCTGCAATTTCACCTGTTCGCTGACGGCGTGACGCAGGTCGGCCACCACCGAAGCGATGTCCCGCCCTCGCACGTCGATGTACACCCAACCGGACGGCCGGGCATTCTCGCTCTTGAGCATCGGCGGGCCGTCCGTGACCTTGATCTTCGCCAGCATGCCGAGGGTGATCTGGCTGCCGGAAGGCGTGTAGATCGGCAATTGCTCCAGCGCGCCGGGCGAATCACGCCACTCTCGCGGGAAACGGATGTTGATCGGAAACCGCGCCAGCCCCTCGATGGTTTCCCCGACGTTTTCCCCGCCAATGGCACCGGCGACGATGGATTGCACATCGCTGATGTTCAGCCCGTAGCGGCCGGCGGCGTTGCGGTCGATATCCACGTCGATGTAGCGGCCACCGGTCAGGCGCTCGGCCAGTGCCGAACTGACGCCGGGCACACCTTTGGCCACCCGTTCGACAGCCTGGGTCGCAGCGTCGATCTGGGCCAGATCGTTGCCGGCGACCTTCACGCCGATGGGGCTTTTGATCCCGGTGGCGAGCATGTCGATGCGGTTGCGGATCGGTGGAATCCAGATGTTGGTCAGGCCAGGCACGCGCACCACGCGATCCAGTTCTTCCACGAGTTTTTCCGGGGTCATGCCCGGACGCCATTGATCGTGGGGCTTGAACTGGATGGTGGTTTCGAACATTTCCAGCAGTGCAGGGTCGGTGGCGGTTTCCGCGCGGCCAGCCTTGCCGAACACATGCTCGACTTCGGGCACGGTCTTGATCAGCCGATCAGTTTGCTGCAACAGCTGCGCGGCTTTTTGCGCCGACAAACCCGGCAAGGCCGAAGGCATGTACAGCAGATCACCCTCGTCCAGCGGCGGGAGGAATTCGCCACCGAGCCGTGAAATCGGCCAGGCCGCGCTGACGAATACCAACAGCGCCACCAGCAAAGTGAATTTCGGCCGCCGCAACACCGCATCCAGCGCCGGCTGATAGATCCGGATCAGCCAGCGATTCAGTGGATTGTGGCGTTCATCCGGAATCCGTCCGCGAATCCAGTAGCCCATCAGCACCGGCACCAACGTCACCGACAATCCCGCTGCTGCCGCCATGGCATAAGTCTTGGTGAACGCCAACGGACCGAACAGCCGCCCTTCCTGGGCCTGCAAGGTAAACACCGGAATGAACGACAGCGTGATGAGCAGCAAACAGAAGAACAGCGCCGGCCCTACCTCCGCCGCCGCGTCGGTCATCACCTGCCAATGACGCTCGCCCTTGAGCGCCTGCCCCGGATTGGCCGCGTGCCACGCCTCGATTTTCTTGTGGGCGTTCTCGATCATCACCACCGCCGCATCGACCATCGCACCAATGGCGATGGCGATCCCGCCCAACGACATGATGTTGGCGTTCAGCCCCTGATAACGCATCACGATAAAAGCGATCAACACGCCCACCGGCAGCGAGATGATCGCCACAAGCGAAGAGCGCAGATGCCAGAGGAAGATCCCGCACACCAGCGCGACGACGATGAACTCTTCGAGCAGTTTGTGGCTGAGGTTTTCCACGGCGCGATCGATCAGCTTGCTGCGATCGTAAGTGGTGACGATCTCCACGCCGGGCGGCAGGCTGCTTTTCATGTCATCGAGTTTGGCCTTGACCGCCGCAATGGTCTCGCGGGCGTTCTTGCCGCTGCGCAGGATTACCACGCCGCCGACGGTTTCGCCCTGGCCGTCCAGCTCGGTGATACCTCGGCGCATTTCCGGCCCGGTCTGAACCGTTGCGACATCGCCGAGGGTCACCGGCACCCCGCCAGCACCGAGTTTGAGCGGGATCGCCCGAAAATCATCAAGCGTCTTGAGGTAGCCGGAAGCGCGGACGATGAATTCGGTTTCGGCCATTTCCAGCACGGCGCCACCGGTTTCCTGATTGGCCTTGCCGATGGCGTCGCGCACCTGCGCCAGGGTGATGCCGAGGCTGGCCAGCCGCACCGGATCGGGCTGCACCTGATACTGCTTGACCATGCCGCCGACGGTCGCGACCTCAGCGACGTTGGGCAGGGTCTTGAGCTCGAACTTGAGGAACCAGTCCTGCAACGCCCGAAGCTGCGACAGATCATGCCCGCCGCTGCGATCCACCAGCGCGTACTGATAGATCCAGCCAACGCCCGTGGCATCCGGGCCCAGCGCCGGTTTGGCGCTGGCCGGCAGGCGACTCTGGATCTGGCTCAGGTACTCCAGCACCCGCGAGCGCGCCCAGTATTGATCGGTGCCGTCCTCGAACAGCACGTAAACGAAGCTGTCACCGAAGAACGAATAACCGCGTACGGTTTTCGCCCCCGGCACCGAGAGCATGGTGGTGGTCAGCGGATAGGTCACCTGATTCTCGACAATCTGCGGCGCCTGTCCGGGGTACGGCGTGCGGATGATCACTTGCACATCGGACAGATCCGGCAGCGCATCGATCGGCGTGCTCTGCACCGACCACATGCTCCACCCCGTGACAAACAACGTCGCCAGCAGCACCAGAAAACGATTGGCGACGGACCAGCGAATCAGCGCGGCGATCATGGCTGACTCCCCGAAACGTTCCCGCGCGTTTCAAGCGGCTCGGCAACAATGCCCTTGAGACTGGCCTCGGAATCGAGCAGGAACTGGCCGGACGTCACGACGCTCTGCCCTTCTGCGAGGCCTTCGAGGATCACCGTTCTGCCGGCGCTTTCCTGGCCGAGTCGCACCTCCACCGGGCGATAGTGCCCCGCGTCTTCGGCGAGCATGACCAAAGCGCGCTTGCCGGTGCGGATGACGGCTTCACTCGGCACCCACAATTGACTCTGCCCGGTCGATCGGTTCAGCCGCACCTGCGCCGTCATCCCCGGCCGCAATCGGCCATCGGCATTGGCCAGTTCGACCCGCACGCGCAGGGTGCGGCTGTCCGGGTTGGTGTCCGGCAGAATCGCGCTGACTGTTCCGGTGAATACGCGACCGGGAAAGGCCGGCAGATGCGCTTCGACGGCCTGCCCCACGGCAACTGAATCGGTCTCCGATTCCGGCACCGCCACGGCAAGCCAGACACTGTTCAAACCGTTGACTCGCGCCAAGGTTTCACCTGTCGCAACGGTCATGCCCGCCCGCACATCGAGTTCTTGCAGTACGCCGCCCAAAGGGCTGGTGACCGTCAGTTCGGACTGCACCTTGCCGCTGCGTTCCACTTGAGCGATCAGGCTCGATGGCATCCCGGTCAGCCGCAACCGCTGGCGCGCCGCCGCGATCAGGTCGGCATCACCGCTGCGCCTGAGCGCCAGAAACTCGCTCTGGGCCGCCGTCCATTCCGGCACGAGGATGTCGGCCAACGCCGCGCCAGCCATGAGCACATCCCCCGGCGCACGGGCGTAGACCCGCTCGACAAACCCGTTGGTACGCGCCTGGATCACCGCAACATCGCGCTCGTTGAACGCCAGCACGCCGCTCACATCGAGGCTCGAGGTGAAGGCGCCGCGACTGACCGGCGACACACGCAGACCGAGGTTTTGACTCAGCCCCGGATCAATGCTGACGGTCGCACTGCCCTCCGCGCCGCTGGCGTATCGCGGCACCAGCTGCATGTCCATGAAGGGTGACTTGCCCGGTTTGTCGAATTTCTGCTGCGGGTACATCGGGTCGTACCAGTACAAGGCCTTGGGCTCAGTGCTCGGCGTGGGGGCTGAAGCCGTTAAATCATTCATTCGCTGATTGGCCAATCCGTAACCACCACCCACGCCCACCGCCAGCGCGAGGCCGGCCAGCCACACACCGTTCCATTTTTGAAAGTTCACAGGCTGGTCTCCCCATAAGCGAAATGCAGACGCGCAGCGGTCAGCGCGCGCTGTTCTTCCATGTCGATCTGTTTGAGGCGAGCTTCGATGAGTTCGCGGCGGGCGCTGACCACCGCATTCAAATCGCCTTGGCCGGCGCGATAACTGGCCAGGCTCAGATCGACTTTCTCTCTGGCCAGCGGCACCAGGCTTTCCTCGGTGCGGCGCACGGCCCGATCTAGGCGCTGGTAGTCGGCCAACTGATTTTCAAGCTGCTCGGTATGTTCGCGGGACAGGGCTTCGCGCTCGGCTTGCAGCTGGCTGACTTCGGCCTGTCTGGCGGCGATTTTCGGGTTCTGCCGCGATTCGGGAAACAGCGGCAGATCCCAGGAAAACTGCACGCTGACCATGTCGCCAAACTCACGGCCACGATGCTGGTAATCCACTTCCCAGCTCCAATCGGACTTTTTCTCGGACACTGCCTCTTGCACCCTGGCCTCGGCTTCGCGGGTCATGGGGGCGAACGCCGCCAGTTCAGGATGGTGTTGCAAATGATGATTGAAGGTCGAGGCATCGACCGGCCACGCGGGCAAACCGCCCTCGGGCTTGTCGTTGGCGGCGTTGCCGATCCAGCGTTTGAGCGCGGCTCGGGCTTGGGTACGCTCGAGGGTCAGGTTGTCCTGTTGCTCGGCGAGTCGGGCCGCTTCCTGCTTCGGCGTCACCGCGTCGGCAGGTTGCGCGCGGCCACCGGCAATCTGCGCCCGGACGGTCTCGCTCAGCAGACGGTTTTCCTTGAAGAGGTCCTGGAACAACGCCTCTTTGCGCTCGACCGAATAGCCGCTGATCCACGCCAGCGCCGTCGCCTGGCGGACCTTCAAGCGCTCGACACGGCGCTCGGCCGCCGCACGTTCAATGGCTGCATCGGCAACTTCGATGCGCGCCTTGCGCTTGTCTGCGTTGGGCATCTCCTGCCGGTAACCGACCATTTGCATGGTCATGAAGTCCTGATCAACGCTCCAGCGATCCGGGCCGCCCACGGGGTAGTTCTGCAGCCCCAGCAACAGCTTGGGATCGGGCAACTCGCCGGCCGGAATGGCCGCGCTGCTGGCGGCCTGGATTTTCTGATCTTGTGCGGTCAGCGACGGCGCATTGTTTTCGGCCAGCCGTAGTGCTTGATCGAGTGTCAGCGCGGCGGCGAAACCCGGCCACGCGAGCACGCTTGCCGCAAGGCCGGCCACCAGAGGCCAACCCGTGCAATTGCACTTGAATGTCATGTTTACGATTCCTGTGATCGTCCACTGCGCGCGGCGAAAAACACGCGCACAGCCAAATCACTCCGCCTGGGCGGAATGAGCTTCAAGGGGAGACAGGAATCAGGTGCGGGGCGGTCGCCAGACCCCGGACGGGGCCGCTACGGGCAGGGAATCACTGAAGAACGAATGCGTGACGGGACTGAACACGGTAACGGGCGGCTTGAGGATCGCAACTTGCAGCAGGCCGCCGGTCTTGCACTCCTGGCCGGGTTTGCAGGGGGAACCATGGTCGACAGGACTTTTCATGTCCTGGCAGCAATCCATGTTCATGCCGTCCATCATCGCCATGCCCATGGCTTGCATCGGGCAGGGTTCTGTCGGTGCCTGCACGCCCGCCATCCCGCTGAGGGGAAGCGCCAGGCTGATCAGGAAAACGATAAAAAACCGCAGATAGCGTTTCATGGCCGGGAGTCTAGTCGTGAAAACGGGCGCCTACAATCGGCAGCCCGGCGATCTCACCGGACACGCATTAAGCCAGGATTAGCAGCAGAAAATGATGCAGCAGGCGCCCGATCACCTAACCTCAATGTTTGTGTGATCAACCGGAACCGGCCAGTCCCATGCGCAATGCATTGAAGTCATTGATGTTAATCGCCTTGATCCTGTTCGGCTCGGGCTTGGTGGCGGTGTCGGCCGCTGATTTGTCCGGCACCCCGGATGTCAGCACCGGCGCCCCGCTCCCCGGCGTCACTCAAAGCGATCTGCAAGCCTTGCAACTGCGCCTCGACGGTCTCAAGCAGCAGATCTCGTCCGCCAACAATTACAACCAGCTCGAAGGCCCGCAGGATCGGGTGCAGACGTTCATTCTGGACATCGACCGACTTTCGGCCTCGCTGTTGCCGCAACAGGCGCAACTGACCGTGCAACTGGGCGTGCTCGGGGCCGCGCCGGCCGAAGCGGTGGCCGCCGAACAAGCCGATATCGCCGCTCAACGGGCGACGTTGATCGAGCAGAAAACCAAGGTCGATACGGCGCTGAAGAACCTCGCCACCCTCAAGCAGAGCGCCACGGATCTGATCACTCAGATCGCCGGCATCCGCCGCACGTTGCTCGAAAGCGAACTGACGCTGAGCACCCACAGCATTCTGAATCCCGGTTTCTGGACACCGCTTTTCAATCCGTCTCCTGATGACCGCCAGCGCCTGCGTTTTTTCGTCGAACAGGTACAACAGACCGGCGCCGAGGCGTGGCAACCCGGCCAGCGCTTTTACACCGCGCTGCTGGTGATATTGGCGTTCATCGTCTGGACGTTCGGACGGCGGCTCGCTGACCGCTGGATGGCCTGGGTGTGCATTCATCGCATGCCGGAGGGCCGGCTGCGCCGCAGTTCACTGGCGTTTGCCTCGGCACTGGCAACACTCGCGACCACCGCCATCGCCCTGGAATTGTTGTATTACGCCTGCACCCGGCACGTGCCGTTGCCGCCGATGCTGGCGACGTTTTCCGATGAGTTCGAGAAAGTCGTTTACGCCTGCGTGCTGATCACAGGGCTCAGCCGCGCCTTGCTGTCCACCGAGCACCCGTCATGGCGGTTGCCGGCGGTAGCCGATGAGGTGGCAGACACGCTGCAGCCATTTGCGCGGATCCTCGCTGCGACGCTGCTGGTGCTGGTGACGTCGGTGCAGGTCAGCAACGCCTCCGGCATGAGCAGCCAAATTGTGATTGCCGGTCGGGGCATCATTGCACTGGTGGTGCTCGGCATCGTCACGACGTTGCTGATGCGCGTCGGCAGAGTGCGCAAAGTGTTGGCGGCGGCCGGGGATACGCAGGTGGCCGGCAACACCTTTGCCGGGGTGATTTACACCGTGGCCACCCTGTCGATGGTGCTGTCGTTCGGAGCCCTGCTGACGGGGTATGTGTCGCTCGCGCGGTTCATCACCTACGAACTGGTGTGGGCGTTTATCGTGTTTTCCGGGTTTTACCTGCTGATGCAGTTGCTCAAGGACAGCTGCGAATACTTCTTCTCGCCCCGCCATTCCAGCGGCAAGGCGCTGAAACAGCTGCTCGGCGTGGGTGATCGGCGTCTCGAACAGGCTTCGACCCTGCTGGCCGGCTTCGGTCGGGCTGCGCTGTTGCTGTTGGCGGTGATCACGCTGTTTGTCGGCGGGATCGGCACCACCCTGGGCCAACTGGCCAACAACATCGGCACGATCCTCGGCGGCGCCGGCCTGCGCAAACTGAACATCGTCCCCGGCCATTTGCTCAATGCGATGCTGGCGCTGCTGATCGGCATCTACCTGATCCGCGCTTTGCGCCGCTGGCTCGACAACGAGTTCCTGCCCAAGACCGACATGGACCCGGGCATGTGCGCCTCGCTCAGCACGCTGTTTTCCAACATCGGTTATGCGGTGGTGATCCTGCTGACGCTATCGTCGCTGGGCGTGCAATGGACCAACCTGGCGTGGATCGTCAGCGCCCTGTCGGTGGGCATCGGCTTCGGTTTGCAGGAGATCGTGAAGAACTTCGTCTCCGGGCTGATCCTGCTCACCGAACGCCCGGTCAAGGTCGGCGACCTGATCAGCATCAGCGGCGTCGAGGGCGATATCCGCCGGATCAACGTGCGCGCTACCGAAATCCAGCTCAGCGACCGCTCGATCGTGATCGTGCCCAACTCGCAACTGATCTCGCAGAACCTGCGTAACGTCACCCTCGGCGGCAGCGCCCAGGGCGTGGCGACACTGGAGCTGATGTTCCCGCTGGATATCGATCCCGAACAGGTGCAGAACCTGCTGTTCGACACCTACAAGGAACACGAAACCATCCTCGAAAAACCGGCGCCGTTCGTGCGCTTCAGCAAGCTGACGCCGGACGGGATTACGTTGACGGTGACCGGTTATGTCGCCAGCCCGAGGATCGTCGGCACGACCAAGAGTGATCTGCTGTTCGAGATTCTCAAGCGGCTGGGGGCGGCGGGGATTGAGCTGGCGAAGCCGCCGAGTACGTGAGGGAAAACCTGCTGCGCGCCTGCTTGATCAGGCCTCAGTGGTGTCAGTCGACTCCGGCGCCGCTTCCGCTGCCAGTTTCAGGCGATCCGCCTTGCTGATGTACTTCGGCTTGTTGCTCTTGGGTGCCAGTTTGGCGTTGGCCTTTCTGGATTTTTCCTTGAAGAGCTGTTGCAGTTTTTTCTGACGGTTCATGTCGCGGTACTCGGCTTGAAAGCGCTGGATGATATCAGCTGTTGAAACCTCGCATAAAACCAAAGCCATTATTCACGGGTTGATCCGTTACCTCCGGTTCCCGGGCGCTTTGGACGGTTGCAGAGTCGTCCGCGGGGGCGTTCTACCCACCGCGGACGTCTGTGGCGACAGTTCAGAAATCAGTAATGGTTGTCCCGGCAATGCTTTGGGCAAACTCGATGCCGAACACCCGGGCCGGCGTTTCAAATCCAGGCCGCCGCTCCCCGCTCAATACGCGACGCGCGGCTTCGACAGCCGCGAGCGGCGTGTAGGTGTAGCCGTTGACGGTCTCGATCACCGAGCGCGCAACAATGCCGTCGGCGCCGCTGACTTCAGCCACCGCTCGGGCGCGATGTGCTTCGCGCTGTTCGACGCTCGGCCCTTCGGGCAGTTGTGACAGATCACCTTCCGGAAACGCGTCACCGCTGATGTGCACGAACATGGCGATATCGGGAATGCCGGTGGAGTGCCAGCCGGTCACCAGATCACCAAACGACAGCGGCGCACAGATCACCGGCCCGTCACCAAAATCGAAGTGACGGGGTTGCGCATCGGGCGTTGCGACCAGTTGTCCATCGACCCGCGCCAACAGGCCTGCACCGATGATTTCACTGACACTCAGGGCCGAGCCGCGCGACATGGAACCCGCGACCTGCAAGGCGATTTTCAATGAACGCGGCGCCTGTACTCGCCGAGCGACATGCATCGCCAGGCAATCGGTCGGCACCACATCCCAGCCGACGCCGGGCAGTAACATCACGTTTGCACGGGCGGCTTGAACAGCCAACTGCTCGGCACGCCGATAGACATTGATCTCCGCCGTGATGTCCAGATAGTCGACCCCAGCCTCAAGGCATGCCTGCATCAAGGCGTCTGCCGTCTGGACGAACGGCCCCGCGAAATTCAGCAATACCGCGATGCCCTCCAGGAATTGCGCTGCCAGTTCATCGGGCTTGAATACCCGAAAAGGCACATTCAGTTGCGCGGCGAGCGACTGGAGTTTCTCGGCCGTGCGACCGGCGATGACCAGGTCCAGGCCCAATGCCTTGGCATGTTCGGCCGCCATGCGTCCGGTGTACCCGGTCGCGCCATAAATCATGAGTGTGCTCATTGGCCGTGCTGCCATTTTTTGAAGACGAATTCGAGGCTGTAACCGTCCGGATCAATGACGTTGGCAGCGTAGTAGTCGGGGTCGTAATGCAGGCGTGCGCCCGGAGCGCCGTTATCGACGGCGCCAGCGTTGATTGCCGCTGCGTAAGCGGCATCGACTTCGGCCTTGCTCTTGGCGACAAACCCGACATGCACCGCCCGCCCCTCCACCACGCCTTCGCGCAACCAGAAAAACATCCGGCCATGGGCACCAAAACCTTTCAGGTCCGGATGCCCCGGCGGGCCGTCCTTGCCGTCGTAATCAAGCCTGGCGGTAATGCCCAGCGGGGTCAGAGCGGCGGTGTAGAAATCGATGGAACGTTGAATGTCACTGACGGACAGGAAGATGTGATCAAGCATGGCGTTACCTCGGCTTCAAATGAAATAGCCGCCCGCGACTTCAATGGATTGGGCGTTGATCCAGCTACCCTCTTCGGACAGCAACATGGCGATGACACGCGCGACATCCTGCGGTTCGCCGACCCGGCCGAGAGCTGTCTGAGAGGCCAGCAATGCTTCGAATTCGTCGTTCAAGCCCCCTCCAAGCTCGGTACGGATCGCTCCCGGCGAAACAGCGTTGGCCCGAATGCGCCGGTCCGCGAATTCCTTGGCCATGTAGCGGGTCAGCACCTCCAGCCCGCCCTTGAACGCCGCGTACGGCGCAACCCCGGCAGTAGCGACCCGGGTGGTCGCACTGGTCAGGTTGACGATGCTGGCGCCCTCGCCCATCAGCGGCAGCAAGGTTTGCGTGAGGAAAAACGGGCCCTTGAGATGTACGTTCAACAAGCCGTCGAACTGCGCCTCGGTGACCGCTTCCAGCGGATTGAACAATCCGTGGCCCGCGTTGTTGACCAGTCCCGCCAGCGTAGCCGCGCCCCAAATACTGTCGAGGTTATGTCGCACGGCATCACGGAAACGGTCGAATTGACTGACATCTGCAACGTCCAGCTCAAGCGCCACGGCTTTGCCGCCCGACGATTGAATCTGCTGCACGACAGCGGCGGCCGCATCGGCATTGCTCTTGTAGGTCAGGATGACCCCCATCCCGAGACGGGCACAGTGTTCGGCGGTACTGGCGCCGATGCCACGGCTGCCACCGGTAATCACGATAACGCTCATGAGTTGCTCCAATGTCTCTGAGGTGAGCCACCACGGTAGCCATCGGCTTGAAGACGAGCGCAGCCGTTCCTCCTCGAAACCTGCCTGTTTCTGCTTTTTGCTTGCGTGGGAGTGATCGCGTGGGTTCAGATGCCTGGCATGAATAATCAACTGACAGAACTTCGCGCCCTGGCGCAACACGCCGAAAACCGCCGCACGGAGACGGGCATCCCGCGCGTTGCCATGGTTCAGGGTGAAATCCCCGAGCACATGCTGGCCGCCGTTTACGAACCGATGATCAACCTGATTCTGCAGGGCAGCAAATCCATGACCGTCGCCGATCGCACGCTTGATTACGACCCGGCGACCTACTTCGTCATGTCCATCGATCTGCCGGCGGTGGGACAGGTTCACCCCTCTGCGGACGGCGAGCCTTATCTGGCGGTCAGTCTGACGCTGGATCCGGTGGTTCTGACGACCCTGCTGGCCGACTTGCCCAAACCGCTCGGGCAACATGAACAGGACAGCGGTTTCTCGGTGGCCGCTGTCACGCCTGAGTTGATGGATGCCTGGGTGCGCATGTTGCGCCTGATGGGGAGGCCGGAGGAGATCGCGGCCCTCGCGCCCGTCTACGAACGGGAAATTCTGTATCGCGTCCTGCAAGGCCCCCACGGCTGGATGCTGCGAGACATTGCGGCCCCCGACAGCGCCATGGCCCGCGTCAACCTGGCCATTCAGCACATTCGCCAGGGCTTTGCCGAACCGATTCGCGTGGACGCATTGGCACAACTCGCGTCGATGAGCGTGTCGGCCTTTCATCGACATTTCAAAGCCGTCACGGCGCTAAGCCCGTTGCAGTATCAGAAGCGTGTTCGCCTGCTTCAGGCCCGGACGCTGATGGTGGCCAATGCCAGAAGCGTCACCCGCGCAGCGTTCGAAGTCGGTTATGAAAGCGCTACGCAGTTCAGCCGCGATTACACACGGGTGTTCGGCCTGCCACCCTCGCGGGATGCGGTGCGGATTCTCGGGGAAACCCGAAACAGCACGCAGCACTGATCGGCCTTTTACGCCAGCACGTCAGTAATCCAGCGTACCTGCTGCTTCAGATCCTGCACCTTGCGCTCGCACACCCCATGCCGTGCCCGCCCGAAATGAGCCAGCGTCTGCTGCTTGTGCCGCAGCCGATGCTGCCATTTGCTGACAAACGCCGGACTGCGCGCCTGCAATTGCAATGGCCCGAAGAACAGTTCCTCCGCGGTATACGTCACCGGCTCGCCCCGCTCGGCCACGATGATTTCGTAGTCGAAGCGGTTCTCCCGCAGCACTTCTTCGCAAAGGATTCGGTAGTCGTTGTCCATCAGCCACTGGCGCAGCGGTTGCTCGCCGCCGTTGGGTTGCAGGATCAGACGTTCGCGGCCGTTCAGGCGCGTCTTGCCGGCGTCGAGGATGTCGCGGATAGTCTCGCCGCCCATGCCGCACACGGTAATTGCCGTGATCCCGTCAGCCGGTTCGATGGCCATCAAGCCGTTGGCCAAACGCACGGTGATCTGCTGCTCAAGGTCGTTTTCGCGCACGGTGCGTTGCGCCGAACGGAACGGCGTCTCGGCCATCTCGCCCGCCACCGCCGCCGCGATCGCGCCACGGCGCATCAGGGCCACCGGCAAGTAACCATGATCCGAGCCGATATCGGCCAGCCGCGCACCGGCAGGCACGTGCGCCGCCACCCGCTCCAGGCGCATGGACAATGTCTGTTCGTTCAACCGCAACCCCTTTCACTTTGAACGTCCGGCACTGGTGGACGGATCGGGGCGCGATTCTGGAGGGCAACGGCGGGGATTTCAAATGCGTGTGGTCGGATTCGTCACTGAGTCCCGAATCAACCCGTTCTACGCGTCAACCATGCGCCCCAGAACAGACTGCTGAAAAACCGGGTGGCGTCACCGAATCCGGCCTCATGCAACAGCTTTTGAACCGCCGCCTCGGAATGGGGAGGATCGGCACCCTGAAGGATTTTCCCCAGTTTGGCCTTCACCTCATCGGCGCTGGCCCCGTTCTGGCGCCAGCGTTGTCCCCACGCTTCCAGCAGCAACGGCTGGCTGGCATACGCGTAGTGATTGCCGGCCACGATCAGCGGGGCACCCGGCTTCAAACGAGCCCGAATGGATTGCAGAAGCGCTCGCTTGGCCTCATCGCCTTCCAGATGATGCAGAACGCCGATCACCGTTGCGGCGTCGTAAGTCTCATCGGCAGGCAAATCATCGACCGGCCCGAGATGCAGATCCGTTCGCTCAAGCAAATCATGCGACCGCAACTGCTCGGTCGCTGCCGCCAGCATCGGTTCGGAAGGATCCACCGCCATGAAACGCCAGCCTTGCTCCAGACGGCCCATCGCGATGATTTCCTGAGCTGTCCCGCCTGCGCCAACCGCCAGAATCCGCGCCGAGTCTGCACTACCGAGGCTTGCCGCCAGCATGCACGCGGCAAGATCATGGCAAGCGTCATAGCCCGCCAGCGCAATGCGGCTTTGCTTGCCATATTCATTGGCGCGGGAGGTGTCGAATTTTTCAGTAGATGAAGTGTTCAAGGGCGTTTCTCCGTGTCCTTGAATCACCCTACGTCACGAAGATCGATAATAGAAATTCATTGATTTTATGCGGTGCATTCCTGTCAGAAATGCAGAAGATGCCGATGCCTAGACCAACACCGCCAACCAAGCCGACAGCAACAACAAAAACGCCAAACCCGCATTCATGCGCCGAAACGCCCGTGGCGATCCAAAGAACCGCGCACTGCCCACGCCCAGCAGCGCCCACGCCGTCATGCACGGCAGACTGACCAGCAGAAACGCCAGGGACAACAACGCCATCCGTGCGCTGTCCTCGCTGCCACCGGCAAACACGCTCACCACCGCCACGGCCATCATCCACACCTTGGGGTTGATCAATTGCAGGCCGGCGGCGCCGAATACGCTGAAGCCGCCATCACTCGCTGTCGCCGGGTCCAACGACGGCGGCGTGCTGCGAAAGATCTGCCACGCCAGCCAGCTCAGCCACAACACCCCGGCCCAAGCCATCGCCTGCTGCACACGGGGATAGCGGAGCAAGGTTTCCCCCACGCCGAGCCCGACCACCAACACCACCAGCGCCGCCGACACACACGCACCGAAGATGATCGGCACGGTGGCTGTCAGACCGCGCCGCGAGCTGTGGCTCATCACCAGAATATTGGTCGGCCCCGGGGTGATCGAGGCGACGAAGGAAAACAGCAGAAATGGCAACAACGATTCCATGACAGGACTCCCGAATCAGAACAGGAGCTCATGGTCGCGGTTGTGCGGGGTTCAGTCTGGAAGGTTTGAGCAGCGCTTGCGGTAGTCCGCCGGCGTCAGGTGATAGGCACGGCGAAACCAGCGCCCCAGATGGCTCTGATCGGCGAAACCGAGGGCGCTGGCGACGGTGGCGGGTGTTTCGCCGCGCGCCAGCAACTGCCGGGCGCGGGCAAGGCGCAACTGGATCAGATAGGCGTGTGGCGCCAAGCCGAAAGCAGCCTTGAACGCACGAGTCAGACGATAGCGATCGACTCCGCAAGCCTCGGCCACGTCGTCCAGCCCGATGTCCTCGAAGGCGTGCGCATGCAGATAGTCCCGCGCCACCTGGGCCACCCAAGGCAGGCGCGGATCGAACGGCTGGCGCTTGCGCCAGTCGAGGTGCGACGTCAGCGAACCGAGCAAGGTGTCGATGGCGGTCTGGCGCACGATGCGCAAGTCGCCTTGATGCAGGGCGTTGAAAGCCTGATTGATGGCGGTGGACAGGCGCGAATCCTGGCTCAGGGTATCGGTGAACCCGAGTTGGCTGTTGTCCGGCGCATGCTCGAACAGCACGCGTAATTCGCGCTCCAGCCAGTGCGGATCGAGGTAAAGCATGGAATAGGTGAAGCCCTCCTCCGTCGGCGCGTGCCCGTCGTGGATCTCCCCCGGTTCCAGCATAAAGATCTTGCCCGGCGTACTCAGATGCCGCACCCGCCGGCAATGAAACTGCTGCACGCCCTGCTCGGTGACGCCCACCAGAAAGCTGTCATGCCAGTGCGGATCGTAGGCATGACCCTGGAAATGGGCACGAATCGACTCGATCCCGGTGTCGGCATCCTGAGACAGTTCGATCCAGTTGCGTTTGTCCACGCAAGGCTCCGAAGGCAGTGATTGTTTGTCAAAGGCGTCTACGTTACCGCGACTTTGCCGATGGGTTTAGAACATTTGTGCACGTAGGCCAGGCAAACCATCCAGCAAATTTAATGAACCCTGAGTGGCATGCCCCGCCTAACCCAATGACCATCAGGAGGTAGCCCATGCAACTTGAAACCACGTGGATCGTACTGGCCGTCGTTCTTTTGCTCATCGAATTGTGGGCGATCAACCGGGTGCGCAAGAGTGAGGGAAAATCCAGCAACAAAGGCGTATGGATTGTATTGATCGTGTTTGTGCCACTGTTCGGGCTGATCGCCTGGGCGCTGGCCGGGCCCAAGCACGTCACTCAGGCCTGAAGCCCAAGGCAAGCAAGAGCCCCGAACATTCGGGGCTTTTTGTTGGCCGCAGGTTTGTATCGCAGTGTGTACGAACGCCTCCCGGATACATTCCCGCGCATCAGCCAACGAAAACGGAAACAGCCCGGATACGTGGCCAGTCTTTAATGGACTCCAGATTCGAAGGGTTCAGCCAGAACCCGGCCCTCGCCGATCATAAGGAGACTTGCCATGAAGCACGCACCACTCGCCACTGTCACCACCGGGAAAAACCGTCGCCGCCTGCTGGGCCTGTCGCTGCTCGCCACCACGCTGCTGCAGTTCGGCGCGCTCGCCCAGGCACAAACCACGGCACCGGAGCCGGTCAAGACCGAAGCCGCCAGCGTCAAGGCCGACCTGCCCTTCGGCCCGCTGAAACACGTGAAGGCCGGCCTGCTGGACGTGGCCTACGCCGAAACCGGCCCGGCCAATGGCCCGGTGGTGATTCTGCTGCACGGCTGGCCGTATGACATTCACAGCTATGACGACGTCGCGCCGCTTTTGGCGGCCAAGGGTTATCGGGTGCTGATGCCGTATGCCCGGGGTTATGGCGACACGCATTTCCTGTCCGACCAGACCGTGCGCAACGGTCAGCCGGCGGCGCTGGCCAGTGACGTGATCGACTTCATGGATGCGCTGAAGATCAAGCAAGCCGTGCTCGGTGGTTATGACTGGGGCGCGCGTTCGGCGGACATCGTGTCGGCGCTGTGGCCTGAACGGGTGAAGGCGCTGGTGTCGGTCAGCGGCTATCTGATCGGTAATCAGGCCGCCGGCAAGAATCCGCTGCCGCCCAAGGCCGAGCTGCAATGGTGGTATCAGTTCTACTTCGCTACCGACCGTGGTGAGGCCGGTTACACCAAGAACACCCATGATTTCGCCAAACTGATCTGGCAACTGGCGTCACCGAAATGGGCTTTCGACGACGCCACCTTCGACCGCAGCGCCAAGGCATTGCAGAACCCGGATCACGTCGCGATCACCGTGTTCAACTACCGCTGGCGTCTGGGCCTGGTGCAGGGTGAAAGCCAGTACGAAGCGCTGGAGCAGAAACTCGCCACCGCGCCGTCGATCAGCGTGCCGACCATCACCCTGGAAGGCGATGCCAACGGCGCGCCGCACCCGGCGCCCGAGGACTACACCAAGCGCTTCACCGGCAAATACCAGTTCCGTCTGATCAACGGCGGCATCGGCCACAACCTGCCACAGGAAGATCCAAAAGCCTTCGCTCAGGCGATCATCGACGCCGATCACCTCTTGTAGTCGAGCAAGACTGATCAGAAGCTGTGATTCAACTGCAGCCCAACGCCATTGACCGTGTTCTGGTAAGTGGCGCTGTAACCCGGGCGCAGGCCACCCTGCGTCGTGTCCTGTGAAACCTTCACCGGGTCTTCGTGGATGTAGCCGTATCCCAGATCCAGAGAGGTCTGATCGGTCATCTGCCAGTTCAGGCCCACCGTGAAAATCTTCCGGTCTCCCGTTGGCGCACGGGTGGATGTGTACTGATTGGGCATCGGCGTCGGCTCATAGGCGATCCCGCCACGAACCTTCCATTGCTTGTTCAGGCGATAGGACATGCCGGTGGAGAACGACCAGGTATCACGCCACTTCAGGGTTTCGAGGATCGTATCGAAAGGGCCATAGGCCTGTGGCACGCCGGAGTTCAGCACCCTCAATTCCTGCACGCGGCTCCAGCGACTCCACAACGCGCCGGCGGAGACATCCAGTCGATCATTGATGCGCCAGGTCGCCGAGGCATCGACCGTTTCCGGTGAAGTGAAATCCAGGCTCGCGTCATATTTGCCGTTGAGCCCCGGCAGCCCCAGCCCCGGGATCGGTGCCAGCAATCCATTGGCACCGGAGACCTTGGTCTTTCCGCTCAGGTTGTAATCGACTCTGGAGTGATAGGTGAGCCCCAGAGTCAGGTCGTCGAGCGGGTCGAACAGGATGCCCAGACTGAAGCCCATGGCCGTGTCATCGCCGGTGACTTTGACAGTCCCGTCGCCCTGCCCGCCCACCGCGCTGTTGGCGATCTTGCTTTCGAGCAGCCCGTCGATACGGTTGATCGTCGGCCCAAACCCCACAGACAGTCGATCATTGATCCGGTAACTGACCGTCGGCTGCAAGGTGACGACCTTCACCTGAGTCTGCGAGCTGCGGTAGCGTCCCTGGAAGTTGCTTTCGTAGTCCGTACTCCCGCCAAACGGGGCGTAAACCCCGAAACCCACGTGCCAGTCATCGTTGAGTTGCAGCGTGTAGAAGCCCGATGGCACGACAATCGGATCAGGCACCATATCGCCGTGTGAAGTGCCCGACACCGTGGTATTGACCTTGCTGATGCGCGAACTGACATCGATGAAACTGAGACCGCCACTGACGTGTTCACCCGCCAGACGGGACATGCCGGCGGGGTTGCCGTAAACGATGGAGGCGTCTTGAACATCAGAAGCCCGACCGGAATAAGCCTTGCCTGCGGAGCTTATGCTTTGTTCGTTGATTTGCAGGCCGTTGGCCAGGAGTTGAGTGGAGGTGAGGCAAAGCCCCAGCACGCAAAGCTGATTTCTTATTGTCATGATCTGGCTCTTGTTATTTTTTGGCGGGCGCGAACACCCGAGGCACGCGGGTGGATCTCTGGATTCAATGATGTGAAACGTCGCCGCCCATCCTTGGCGACGGATTGATTCAGCGTTTGCGCATCCGCTCGGCCAGCGCACCGATCGGTCGGGTCATGCTGCGTCGCAAGCGTTGAGAGAAGGATTCGCCCTCATAGATCGGCGCCGGGGTGACCACTTCATTCGGCTGGCGGTACTGAGGAAAAAGACTGAGTGCATGGGCTCGGTTGATGCCGTGCATGATTACCGGCGACCACATCTCCAGGCTTTCCAGCGTCCGGCACTGCAGCGCCGTGGCGGGAGCCGGGGCAAAGGGATAGTCACTGCCGAAAAGAATGTGTGACGGTTCCACCAGTTCCTTGAGCGCCGCCATGGAATAAGGTGATGGTGACAACGCCGTGTCGAAGTAAAAGCGACGGATGTAGGTCATGACGCCTTGCGGCGCGTGCTGCTGAAATTCCGGCAACATGTTGGCCAGCGAGACACGCCAGGCCACAAACGGCAGGAAGCCGCCGGAGTGGGACAGAATCCAGCGAATGCCGGGATAGCGCTCCATGGTCCCGCCAAGGATCAGATTGACCGCCGCGCGTGTGGTATCGCAGAGAAACTCGATGAGAAATCCCGGGGTCTGCAGACCGATGTTTTCGCTGGTCTGGTGCATGTTGGGATGGATGAATACCACGGCTTTTCGGCGGTCGAGTTCGGCCATCAGTTCGTCGAAGCGCGGATCACCCAAAAACACCCCGTCGGTGCTGCCCAGCAAAACAATGCCCTCAGCCTTGAGCACGTCCAGCGCGTGTACGGCTTCACGGCAGGCGGCCTCTGTGAACGGCATCGGCAGCACCGCGAAGTTGCCGAAGCGGCTCGGATAGCGTGTACGCATCTGCGCGGCGAACTCGTTGCAGCGTCGCGCCAGCTCGCTGGCTTGTTGAACCCCGTCACCGAAGTGGACGCCTGGCGCAGACAGCGAGGTGATTGCCCGCTCGATGCCGTTCGCATCCATCACCTCAATGGATTTTTCCGGCGTCCAGGCTGGCAGCGGTGCTCCCGCAACGGAGTGCAGCCCTCTGGCATTCATCGCGTCGACGAATGCGGGTGGAATGATGTGATGGTGGACATCGATACGGCCTTGCTTGATTGACATGCTGACTCTCTTGTTTGGGCTTCGACCGAGCGCCTGCGGCCACTGTGTAAAGAACCGTGCTCGGTGGGCGAACAACTCTCAAGATCAATATTGAACATTTGTGTTCAAATATGTCAATGATCGACAAACGCTGATTTGCTTTATTTTGAACGCGCCTGTTCAATGTCCGGAATCTCTCCGTTGGAGCTCATTGCTTTGAAACTCAGTCCCGTGCAGAAGCGCATCCATGAAGCTGCGATCCGGCTGTTTGTCGAGAAACGTGTCGAAGAGGTCAATGTCAGCGAACTGGCGCAGATCGCCGGGGTAGCGCGCGGTACGATCTACAACAACCTCAACTCGGTGGAGACGCTGTTCGAAGATGTCGCCAGCCAGCTCAGTGCCGAAATGAACGACAGGGCCGCGCGCAGTGCAGATCCCCATGCGTCCCCCGCCGTCCGCCTGGCCACCGGTATCCGCCTGTATATCCGCCGCGCCCATGAAGAGCCGCACTGGGGGGCGTTCATCGTGCGCTACGGGGCCAGCAATGAGACGCTGCAACAGATGTGGAGCGGTCCACCCATGCACGATGTGCTCAGCGGCCTGACCAGTGAGCAATACAGCTTTCGACAGGAGCAACTGCCTTCAGTGATGGCGATGATCGGAGGTGGCGTACTGGGGGCCACGATGTTGGTACTTCAGGGTCACAAGACCTGGCGCGACGCGGGTTCCGATATGGCCGAATTCGTTCTCAGGGCGCTCGGCGTGCCAGCCGATGACGCGCGCAGCATCGCAACTCAGGATCTGCCCCTTCTCGCAGCCTGATATCCTGCGCTGATTTTTCTTGAGCCAGACCCCTTGGGAGTCTGGCTTTTTTATTGTCCACAAAAAAGACAATTGAACACTGTTGTTCAATTCTAATCTTGAGTGTTAGAGTCTGCCGAAAGCACGTACCCACCGCCTGGGTCGAAGTGCCTTACGCCAGGAACTGACAATGAACAATAAAGAACCTCTTCCTGCCCTGACCTCACGAACGGTGCAAGTGGGTCGTCGGCAGATTTTCATCAGCGAAACGGGCGTCGGCCATCCCCTGCTGATGCTTCACGGTGGCGGAGCGGGAGCCTCGGGGCTTTCCAACTACTCGCGCAATATCGAATCGCTTGCCCGGCAGTTCCGGGTCATTGTGGTCGACATGCCCGGTTACGGCCGATCCACCAAAGGTGTGGATCGCAAGGACCCCTTCGGCGATCTCGCGGGGGCGATGCTCGGCCTGCTCGACACCCTGAACATCAACAGCGCTCACGTGGTGGGCAATTCTTTGGGGGGTGCCTGTGCCTTGCGCATGGCGCTGGACGCACCTGGCCGGGTGTCGGCTCTGGTGCTGATGGGCCCCGGTGGCGTCAATACCACTCGCAGCCTGCCGACACCGGGTCTCAAGCTGTTGCTCGACTACTACAACGGTGAAGGCCCGACGCTGGCCAAGATCACGCGTTTTATCCGCGACTACCTGGTGTATGACGGCAGCCAGGTCAGTGACGAAATGATCCGCGAACGTTTCGAGGCGAGTATCGACCCGCAGGTCATTGCGGCCCCTCCCCTGCGCCGGCCAACCGGTATTCCCCGCTTCTCGCGCTGGGATTTCACCCGCGATTCGCGCCTCAAGCATTGCCAGGTTCCGACCCTGGTGCTTTGGGGCGCGCAAGACAAGGTCAACCGTCCCAGCGGTGGCGAGGCGCTGCGCAGTCGCATGCCGGATTGCAACCTCTACCTGTTCAGCCGGACCGGTCATTGGGTGCAGTGGGAACGTGCGGACGAATTCAACTCCGTGACCCTGGCGTTCCTCGCCAGTCGCACAGCGCGCTGAGTTGTCGTCATGAACAATCAAGCAACGATCAGTCGAACAACGCCGGACATCTTCGGCGCCAGCAGCATGGGCTATGCGTTGATCGAATCTCGCCACCTGGCGCGTTGGCGTGAGCTGCTCCAGCACGGCATCGGCCTGCATTTGGCCAGCTCGAACGAACAAACCCTGGCTTTTCGTATGGATCAGCACCAGCGGCGGATCATCATCCAGCGCGGTCCGCAGGAAGATTTTCTTGCCGTCGGCTGGCAGTTACGCGACCAGGCCACCCTCGACGAAGTCCTCAAGCGCCTGCAACGCCTCGGTATCCAAGCGCAGCCCAGCCAACCGGAGGAAGCCGAAAAACGCGGCGTGAAAAGGTTCTGGCGGGTGCTCGGCCCCAAACGCATGGCCGTCGAGCTGTTCTGGGAGCCGCTGCTGACCGACAAGCCACTGAACATGCTCAGTGCAGGTTTCATCACCGGTTCCGCCGGGATGGGCCACCTGGCGATCACCTCGCGCAAACCACAGCAGATGCAACGTTTCTGGCAGGAAATATTTGATGCAAGAGCCAGCGACCACATCGTCGAGCGGATTGCCGGAGTGACCCTGGACATTGATTTCTTCCGGGTCAACGAACGTCACCACTCGATTGCCATCGCCCGTTTGCGTGGCCTGCCAATGGATCCGATTCGTACCCGTGTGCAACACATGAACATGCTGACCACCTCGGTCAGCGAACTGACCAACGCCTATTTGCGCTGCCGCACGCTCGGTTTCGAAATGGCCCACGAAATCGGTGAGCACCCCAACGACCGTGAGCAATCGTTTTACGTGATGAGCCCCAGCGGTTTCGAGCTGGAACTGGGTTGCAATGCCAGGGTGGTCGATGAGGCGCATTGGCGCACAACCTCCTATCAAGGCATCAGCCTGTGGGGGCATCGCCCGCAGAAAAGCGGTGCCTGGCACACGTTGACCACCAACCTGGCCAACTTCGCCCGCGGCACGCGCTCGTTGCTCAAGCCCGAATATTCACCGCTGTAAGAGAGATATCGTCATGAATAACAAAAACGAGTCGGTAACGAGCGTCGATGTGATTATTTCCGGGCTTGGCCCGACGGGCGCCACGCTCGCGCATCTGCTCGGCAAGCGTGGTCTGTCGGTGCTTGTGCTGGAACGCGAGCCCCTGTTTTATGGCAACGCCCGGGCGGTCTATACGGACGACGAATGCATGCGCGTCATGCAGGCTGCCGGCGTTGCCGCCGAGCTTTCAGCCAACATGCAAGTCGATACGCCCGCTCAGTGGGTGCTGGCCAATGGCAAGATCCTCGGCCAGTACTGGCGCCTCGATCGCCCCTATGGCTGGCCGATCATCAACTTCCTTTACCAGCCCTGGCTGGAAACCACGCTGAGCGATCTGCTCGAGCGTTACCCCAATGTGCGGGTTGCCCGTGGCCGCGAGCTCACGCAGTTCACACAGGATGAACATGGGGTGACCGTGACCCATCAGGCCACCAGCACCTTTCGTTTCAGTGATGCGACGGATGCCCGTCAGGCCTGTGAAGTCGATCCCGACCCGCAAACCATCCGCGGGCGCTATCTGGTGGGGGCTGACGGCGGCCGCAGTACGGTCCGTGAGGCCTTGGGCATCGGCATGAGCGGAAAGAACTTTCCCGAACCGTGGCTGGTGGTCGACCTGGAGATGAAGGAAGGCGAGGATGCCTTGCGTCATCTGCCCTACTTCAGTTTCATCTGCGACCCGGATTGCCCGACAGTCTGCTGTCCTCAGCCCGGCCGTTTCCATCGCTTCGAATTCATGCTGATGCCCGGCCAGACTCGCGAACAGATGGAAGACCCGACAGTGGTGCGCAACCTGATCAGCCGTTACGTCGACCCGGACAAGTTCGAGGTCAAACGCAAGCTGGTCTACACCTTCAACGCGCTGGTGGCGAAGGATTGGCGCAAGGGCCGGGTATTGATTGCCGGCGATGCTGCCCACATGACGCCGCAGTTCATGGGCCAGGGCATGAGCTCCGGCGTGCGTGACGCCTACAATCTGGCCTGGAAAATCGACGCCGTGATCAAGGGGCAAGCCGGTGAGCGGCTGCTTGATACCTATGGCAGCGAACGCTTCCACCATGCCAAGGCGATGATTGATATTTCGGTGCAGATGAAAGACTTCGTCTCGATGTCCAGCCCCGTTTCCAGCCTGATGCGCAACTTGCTGGTCAAGACCGTCCTTGCGACGCCATTTCTCGGCCGCTATGTTCGCGAAGGCCGTTTCAAACCGGCCCCGACCTATGCCCCTGACAGCTATCTGGGCATGCCACGCCGCCATCGGCGCTCCCCGGAAGGCCGGATGATTCCGCAACCCGAAGTCCGCACATTCAAGGGCCAGCGCGTATTGCTCGATGACCTGCTGGGCGACGGTTTTGCCTTGATCGGTCTTGAGGTCGATCCATGCGCCCACCTGAGTCAGGCATCGCGGAAACTGCTGGATATCCAGCACACGCGTTTCGCCACCCTCTTTCCGTTCGGTACCCGTCCACAGGGCGCCGATACCGGTCGTTCCAATACCAGTGAACTGCTCGAACTGGAGGATGTGCAGGGTGAGATGGTCGCGTGGTTCAAGCGCTCGGGGTTCTCCAGCGGAGCCGTCGCCGTGGTGCGCCCGGACAAATTCACCTTCGCCATGGTCGAGGCCGCGGATCTGGATCGGGCGATCAACGAACTCAAGTTCCAGCTGCAATGGAGCCCTGGTTCTGACGTCGTCGCGGAAGAACCCCGGCTGCTGAGGAAAATCGCATGAGCCAGTTCCCTCTGAAGCCTCTGCAAGACGCCGCCGCTGCCTTGGCAAGAGCACGCGAACAACGCCAACCCTGTGCGCGGATCTCGTCCACTTTCGGTATCGATTCGTTGACCGGCGCCTATGCCGTACAGGAGATCAACACTCAATTGGCGCTGGCCCAGGGACGGCGTCTGGTCGGCCGTAAAATCGGACTGACCTCGGCTGCCGTGCAACAGCAATTGGGCGTCGATCAACCGGATTTCGGCATGCTGTTCGCTGATATGGAAATCGCCGATGGCGGTGAAATCCAGATCAGTCAGTTGATCCAGCCCAAGGCCGAAGGCGAGATTGCGTTCGTTCTGGGCCGTGATCTTCCATATGAAGATACGACCTTCGCGGAACTGCTGCGGGCGGTGGAGTACGTGGTGCCTGCGTTGGAAATCGTCGATTCGGCCATCGAAAACTGGAACATATCGCTGGTGGACACGGTGGCGGACAACGCTTCATCAGGGCTGTATGTGCTGGGTAAACAGCCGACTCCACTTGCCTCGCTGGACCTTCGGCTGGAAGGCATGCTGCTGGAAAAAAATGCCGCCACGGCCTCGATCGGAGTCGGTGCCGCATGCCTCGGCAATCCGGTGGACGCCTGCCTGTGGCTGGCTCGCACCATGGCCCGGATGGGCCGTCCCTTGCAGGCCGGCGACGTGCTGCTTTCTGGCGCCCTGGGGCCGATGACGCCGGTCGTGGCCGGGGACAGCCTGCACTTGCACCTGACCCGACTTGGCCAGATCCGTTGCCGCTTCATCTGACCTGCCCGTCCTTCTGCGCCGGGCTGTCGTGGCCCGGCCCTTCTGAGAGATTGCTCCGATGAGTCAAACCAAACTCAAGGTCGCCATCATCGGTTCCGGCAACATCGGCACCGACCTGATGATCAAGATTCTGCGCAACGCCAGACACCTGGAAATGGCGGTGATGGTCGGGATCGACCCTGCATCCGACGGTCTCGCCCGTGCCGAACGCATGGGCGTCGCGACCACCCACGAGGGCGTTGAAGGCCTGATCCGCATGGACGAGTTCAAGGACATCGACTTCGTCTTCGATGCCACCTCGGCGGGTGCCCATCTGGAGAACGAAAAGCTCCTGCGCGCGATCAAGCCGGGTATCCGCCTGATCGACCTCACTCCGGCGGCTATCGGCCCTTACTGCATTCCAGTGGTCAACCTGGAGCAAAATCTGGATCGACTCAACGTCAACATGGTCACCTGTGGTGGTCAGGCGACCATTCCAGTGGTCGCCGCCGTATCGCGTGTTGCCCGGGTTCACTACGCCGAAATCGTCGCCTCGATCGCCAGCAAATCCGCCGGCCCCGGCACCCGCGCCAACATCGACGAGTTCACGGAAACCACCTCCAGGGCCATCGAAACGGTGGGTGGGGCGTCAAAGGGCAAGGCGATCATCATCATGAACCCCGCCGAACCGCCGCTGATGATGCGTGACACGGTGTTTGTACTGTCCGAAACCGCCGATCACGCGCAGATCGAGGCTTCCGTCGAGGAGATGGTGGCGGCAGTCCAGGCCTATGTGCCGGGCTATCGCCTGAAACAGAAGGTTCAGTTCGACGTCATTGCCGAATCGGCCCCCCTGAACATTCCGGGGTTGGGACGCTTCAGCGGCCTCAAAACCTCGGTATTCCTTGAGGTCGAAGGCGCCGCCCATTACCTGCCAGCCTACGCCGGCAATCTCGATATCATGACCTCCGCTGCCTTGGCCACCGCCGAGCGCATGGCGCAGTCGATGCTCAACGCCTGAGGGGCCCGACATGACATTCACTCCCGGCAAGAAAATCTATATCTCCGACGTCACCCTGCGCGACGGCAGCCATGCCATCCGCCATCAGTACTCTCTTCAGAATGTGCAAGACATCGCGCGCGCACTGGACAAGGCCAGAGTCGATTCGATCGAAATCGCTCACGGCGACGGCCTGCAGGGTTCGAGCTTCAACTATGGTTTTGCCGCCCATACCGATCTGGAATGGATCGAAGCGGCGGCCGATGTCCTCGAGCACGCCAAAATCACCACCTTGCTGCTGCCGGGTATCGGCACGGTGCACGACCTCAAGGCCGCCTATGACGCCGGCGCAAGGGTGGTGCGCATCGCCACGCACTGTACCGAGGCCGACGTTTCGAAACAGCACATCGAATACGCTCGCGAACTGGGCATGGACACCGTCGGTTTCCTGATGATGAGCCACATGATCGCCCCTGAGCATCTGGCGGCTCAGGCCAGGCTGATGGAAAGCTATGGCGCGACCTGCGTGTACATGGCCGACTCCGGTGGCGCGATGAACATGC
Source organism: Pseudomonas fluorescens (assembly GCF_030344995.1). Lineage (GTDB taxonomy): Bacteria > Pseudomonadota > Gammaproteobacteria > Pseudomonadales > Pseudomonadaceae > Aquipseudomonas > Aquipseudomonas fluorescens_BF. Next base: position 3,054,180 of record NZ_CP128260.1, on the reverse strand, counting down.
AGGACGTTCGCGATCGCTTCCGGGCTTTCAAAGCCGTTCTGAAACCGGAAACCGAAACCGGCATGCACGCGCACCACAACCTGTCGCTGGGCGTCGCCAACTCGATAACCGCCGTCGAGGAAGGCTGCGACCGGATCGATGCAAGTCTGGCCGGAATGGGGGCTGGTGCCGGCAACGCGCCGCTGGAGGTTTTTATTGCCGCCGCCGAACGTCTCGGCTGGAACCACGGCACCGACCTCTACACGCTGCTCGACGCCGCCGACGACATCGTCCGCCCGCTGCAGGATCGGCCGGTGCGGGTCGACCGTGAAACCCTGGCACTGGGTTATGCCGGCGTCTATTCAAGCTTCTTGCGGCATGCCGAAATTGCCGCCGCCAAATATGGCCTCAAGACCCTCGACATTCTTGTCGAGCTGGGCAAGCGGCGCATGGTTGGTGGACAGGAAGACATGATCGTCGACGTCGCGCTGGATCTGCTCAAGCGTTGAACCGTGCAACATGGCCGGCTTACCGCCCACGCAGCGGTGGGCCGGCCTCTAAGCTGTATCGGGTGGAGCTCCGGCAGCGTGTGCGCTGCGACTTCGGGCGCTCACGACAGGCGCCTTGTTCTTATCATTTGACGAGCCGTTTTTCCTTGGACGGGCGATAACCGAAATAGGCGCTATAGCACTTGCTGAAATGACTCGGCGACACGAATCCGCAGGCCACCAGCACGTCCACCTGGGACAGCTCGGTGTGTTGCAGCAGACGGCGGGCCTCGGTGATGCGCAGTTCCATGTAATAACGCTGCGGCGTGGTGCCCAGTTGTTCCTTGAACAGTCGCTCCAGTTGACGCCGGGATCGGCCGGCATACACCGCCAGTTGTTCCAGCTCCAGCGGTTCCTCCAGATTGGCGTCCATCAGCTTCACCACTTCACGCAACGGCGCGCTGACGCAGATGTTCTCGGTCGGCTTGATCCGCCGGTAACGCGATTCCTCGAACGCCAGAATGTCTTCGATGCCTTCGACCAGCGCCTTGTCGTGCAGGCCCTTGATCCAGTCCAGTGCCATGTGGAACGCGCCGGACGGACTGGACGCGGTCAAGCGGTCGCGGTCGATCACGTAGGGTTCGCTGCTGACCTGGGTCGCCTTGGAAATTTCCGCCAGCGCTGGCCGGTGCTCCGGGTGAATCGCACAGCGATAGCCTTCCAGCACCCCTGCCCGGCCCAGGAACCACGCGCCGTTCCACAACCCGGCCAGGATCACGCCGGCCTCGGCGGCCATTTTCAGCAGGTTGATGAACTCGTCGCTCGCCTTCAATTCCGTGCGGTAACCGCCGCAGATCACCAGCAGATCCAGCTCCTGCAACACGCTGGTTTCCAGACGCGAGTCCGGGCGGATCACCAGCCCCAGGTCGCTGATTACTTCACCGTCGCTCAAGCCGAAAGTGCGCGTGGAAAACAGACCGGGGCGCAGCAGATTGGCGGTGACAAGGGTGTCCAGCGCCTGGGTAAAGGCCGGCAGGGAAAAATGCTCCAGCAGCACAAACCCGGTGCGGGTCATGCGTCCCGGCCCGCTGGCGGGCTCGTTCAGGTAGCGAAGGTTCTTGCCCTTCATGCCACCGCTAAATTGGCGTCGTTCGATCAAGGTGTGGTCCATCGGTTTCATTGTTGTAGCGCCATGCTAACCGCCGGGGCGGCAAAATACTCGGGAATGAACGCAATTCGCCCCAACCGGTACGCGCGTACCGATCGGGGCGAAAAAGACCTGCGAAAAACCGCGATGAATCAGGATGCGTCGATCCAGATGGTTTTCAGCTCGGTGTACTGGTCATGGGCCCAGATCGACTTGTCACGCCCACCGAAACCCGACTCCTTATAGCCGCCGAAAGGCGTCGACGCATCGCCCTCGCCGAAGCAGTTCACGGTGACGATACCGGCGCGGATCCCCCGCGAGAGTTTCAGCGCATGGCGCAGGCTGCCGGTGTACGCCGACGCAGCCAGACCGTAAGCCGTGTCGTTGGCCAGGCTGATCGCTTCGTCGACGGAGGTGAACGTGGTCACGCTCAGCACCGGGCCGAAGATCTCTTCCTGAAACAGACGACTGTCACGGCTGACGCCATCGACTATGGTCGGCTCGACGAAGATGTTGTCGGCCGTGTTGCCCCCCGCCAGCACCGAAAGATTCTCATCCCGGGCATGGTCGAGGTACGAACGGACCTTCTCGAAATGCGCCTTGCTGATCATCGAGCCCAGACGGTTTTCCGGGTCCAGCGGATCGCCCATTTTCCAGTCGGCCAGATGCACCTGCACGCGCTGGAGCAGTTGCTCCTTGATGTCCGAATGCACGATCAGCCGCGACGAGGCCGAGCAGTTTTCGCCCATGTTCCAGAACGCGCCGTTGACCACGTGCTGGGCAACCAGATCGACGTCTTCGACATCGTTCATCACCACCGCAGGGTTCTTGCCACCGCACTCCAGCACGATGCGTTTCAAGTTGGATTCGCTGGAGTACTTGAGGAACAACCGCCCGGTATCGGTCGAGCCGGTGAAGCTGACCATGGCGACGTCCGGGTGACGGCCCAGCGGTTCGCCCGCCTCCTTGCCGCCGCCGGGCACCACGTTGAACACACCGGCGGGAATCCCTGCCTGATGCGCCAGCTCGGCTACGCGCAGGGTGCTCAAGGTAGTTTCCTTGGCCGGTTTGACCACAATCGAGCAACCAGCGGCCAACGACGGACCGATCTTCCACGCGAGCATCAGCAGCGGGAAGTTCCACGGCAACACCAGGCCGACCACGCCGATCGGCTCGCGCACGACCATGGTCACCGCGCCGTTACCGGTCGGTGCGGTCGAGTCGTAGATCTTGTCGATCAGCTCGGCGTGCCAGCGCAGGGTATGAATCGTCTCGGGCACGTCGATGTTCTGGCATTCGCGGATCGGTTTGCCGCTGTCGAGGCTTTCCAGCACCGCCAGTTCATGGGAGTGGTCGTCCAGCAATTGGGCGAACCGCAGCAACACCGATTTGCGTGCCGACGGCGCCAGCCCCTGCCAGCGTCCGTCTTCGAACGCAGCCTTGGCGGCGGCGACAGCGACGTCCACGTCCTGGGCACCGCAGGCGGTAATCTCGGTCAACACCGCTTCAGTCGCCGGGTTGGTCGTGGTGAACGTCTTGCCGGACAGCGCGCTGCAAAACTCGCCGTTGATGAACGCCTGATTGCGAAACTCGAGCTTTGCCGCCAGTTCGCGGTATTGCGCTTGACTCAGAAGATCGGCCATTTCAAACCTCCGCGACGATGCGCGCCACATTCTGTTTGAGGGTTTTGATCACGCTTTCCAGCACTTCCTTCTCGGACGCTTCCAGCGGCTGCATCGGCTTGCGCACGCCGCCGGCCCGCAGGCCGACCAGTTCGCTGCCGTGCTTGATCGACTGAACGAACTTGCCGCTCTCCAGCCCGTCCATCAGCGGCAACAGCGCCGACATGATCCGCCGGCCCTTGTCGAAGTTCTTCTCCAGAACGCAGGCTTCGTAGAGCGCAATGTGCTCGGCCGGAATGAAGTTCGAACCGGCGCAGACCCAGCTGCGCGCGCCCCAGGCGAAAAACTCCAGGGCCATGTCGTCCCAGCCGCAGGACAGCTGGATCGAAGGGTGCGAATGCGCCAGGCGATGCAACTGGGCGGTGTCGCCGGAGCTTTCCTTGATCGCGACGATGTTCTTGCAGCCGGCAATCGCCTCGAAGAACTCAGGCCCCATCGCTACACCCATCCGCGCCGGGTAGTTGTAGAGCATGATCGGCAGGCCAGCAGCCTTGTCCACGGCCAGCACGTGGGCGGCGATTTCCTTTTGTGTTGGCAAGGCATAAGGCGGCGAGCCCACCAGAATCGCGTCGGCCTCGATCGATTTGGCGTGCTCGGCGAAGGCCACCGCATCTTCGGTGCGAATCCCGCCCGTGCCGATCACCAGCGGAATGCGGCCGTTGATCACTTCCTTGGCGCGCTCGGCCACTTTCAGCCGCTCGGCGGTGGTGTGGGCGTAGTACTCGCCGGTCGAACCACCGATGACGATGCCGTGAACCCGCGACTCGATCAGATACTCGAGCACTTCGGCGAAGGCCGAATAATCGATCTGGCCATCGGCGGACAAAGGCGTAATGGCAGGGGTAAAGATGCCGTCAAAGTTCATAGGTTTTTCTCCAGTGGTTGCAGTGTTCAATGCGTTGGCCCGACGCCGCTATGGCTCGGGCAAGGTTCAATTCAGCGAGGCAGCCTGTTGCAGGTTGAGCGAGCGGGTTTCCGGTGCGAGCACCCACGACAGCACCAGGCCGACCAACGTGACGGCCGCCGCGATGTACATGGTCTGGGCAATGCCCAGCGTGCTCAGGGAAACGGGCACCAGATAAGTCCCCGCCGCCGCGCCGATGCGCGACAGTGACGTGCCGACGCCGACCGCGAAGGCGCGGATTTCCGTGGGGAACAGTTCATTGGGGTACACCAGCGTCAGCACCTGGGCGCCACCGATGAACAAGGCGTAAACGGCAAAGAACGCGAGCACCAGCGCATTGGGCCCGGCGTGTCCGACGGCCAGCCCGAGCAGCGCAAGGCCGGAGCAGAGAAAGCTGTAGATCAGCAGATTGCGTCGGCCGACGCGGTTGATGATCCGGGTCGAAATCACGCAGCCGATGACAAAGAACAAAGTAATCGCCACCGACCCCAGGGATGACCAGTCGCCCTGCAGATTCAGCGCGGCCAGCACCTTCGGCGCAAAGGCATACACGGCGAACAGCGGCACCACCGAGCAAGTCCAGAACACCACGACAAACAGCATGCGTTTGCCATAACCGGAGTGCAGCAGGTTGAAGATCGTCAGCTTCTCGCCCACCCGGTGTTCGGGAAGATTGGCCAGGGAGAAGTCGTTACCGTAGACCTGTTTGATGATCGCTTCGGCTTCGGCGGCGCGGCCCTTGCTCAGCAGCCAGCGTGGCGACTCGGGGGTGCCGATGCGCACCAGAAACAGCATGGCGCCGATGATCGCCGCGCTGGCCAGCACCAGCCGCCAGGCATCGGAGCCCCACAGCTTGAACATCAGCTCGCCCACGACATACGCCGTTGCAGCCCCGGCGAACCACATGATTGTCAGCGTTGCCAGACGCGGGCCGCGATATTTGCGCGGCATGAACTCGACCAGCAGCGAAGTCGCCACCGGGTACTCGATACCGACCGCCACTCCCAGCAGCAGCCGCAGAAAAAACAACGCCACCGCCGAGTCGACCCACAGTTGCGCCAGCGAGGCCACGATAAACAGGGTCGGCCCGACAAACAGCAGACGCTTGCGCCCCAATACATCAGTCAGCCAGCCGCCAAGAAAACCGCCAAAGAAAATGCCGATCAGCGCCGAGGCGGCAATCATGCCTTCCCAGAAATCGTCCAGCGCCAGAGACCTGGACATGTGCACCAGCGCCACACCGATGATGCTCAGAACATACCCGTCGACAAAGGAGCCACCGGCCGAACGGATCGTCAGCAGACGATGAAAACCATTGAGCGGTACATCCTCGATTGATACAGCAACGTTGTTCATTTCTTGTCCTTGTATTCAGTGCATCGCTACTTCAGTTCATCACGCAGGTCGGGCGATGAGCGTTCAACTTTCGCGGCCGGCGCGGTATTGCCCCCACTTCAGGTTCATGTTCACGCCCAGCGACAGAAACGGTTCGGGCGGATTGCCCGTCGGCCCCGGGGCCTGCAACAGGAAATCGATCAAGCCGTCGCGCTGCCCCGCCAGCCAGTCGGCCAACAACTTGCCGGTGACCGTGCCACGGGTGACACCCAAGCCATTGCAGCCGAGCGCGCCGTACACGTTCGGCGCCAGTTCGCCGAAGAAGCCGTTGTGGTTCCTCGACATGGCCAGCGCCCCGCCCCAGGTGTATTCAAACTCCACACCCGGCAACATCGGGAAGCGCTGATCGAACGACGCGCGGTGCCGACGCACGAAGCGTTCGTTGTATTTGCTGTTGCTGCGGCCATCGGGGTTGAAGCTGAAACTGTTGCGGATCAGCAAACGGTTGTCGGGCGTGCGCCGCACCGTGGTGCCGAACGGGTCGGCCGGGATCGCGCCCCAGTACGGTTTGCCGCCCAGACGCGACTGCTCCTCGTCGGTCAGCGGGCGGGTGATGCTGGCGTAGGTGTAGATCGGCAACATGCGGCCCTGCAGAAAACCGAAGCGCATGCCGAACGAGTTGTTGGCCAGGATCAGTTTGTCGGCGGTGATGCTGCCGTGAGCGTGCTTGAGCAAAGTCTTGGCGCCGTATTCCACTTCCAGAATCGGCGTGCGTTCGTACAGGGTGACGTTCGCCGGCAAACTGTCCGCCAGGCCCTTCACCAGCGCCGACGGCTGAACCAGCACCGCGCCGGGGGTGAACAACGCCTTGCGGTAGAAACGGGTGCCCAGATGCTCGGGCAATTCTTCGGCCTCGATCATCTGGTACGGCTGACCGAGCTTGTCGAGACCCCGGCGATAAGCCTCCAGCACCGCGATGCCGCGTTCTTCCACGGCGGCCTGATACTTGCCGCAGGCTTTCATCTGGCAATCGATACCGAACTGATCGACCAGATTGCGCAAGATCGACTGGCCTTCCAGGTTCAGCTTCAGACTGATCCTGGCCAGGTCGATATCGCCGATATAGTCCTCGGCCCCGATGTCGTGGGGCAGATCGATTGCGAAACCGGCATTGCGACCGGACGGCCCCAACCCCACTTCCTGCGCTTCGATCAGCACCACTTCATCGTCGGGGAAGTTCAGCGCGAGCTGGCGGGCCGCCGCCAGACCGGTGAAGCCGGCCCCCACGACCACCCAACGCGCCGAGCTGTGGCCGCGATGGCCGGGCTCGGGGCTGCGTGGCCGGCTCAGGTGGAACCAGCCACAGCTGTCATCATCGGCGGGCAGCGAACTGACTTTCATAGTGTTGAACCGTTTATTGTTGAAATGACAAATCGAACCCGACACGAAGCGAACGCGCGGAATCGCGTTGAATGAAAACAGCCATCAAAGTTGCGTTACTTGAATCTTTTCAATCGTTCAGAAGTTGGCGGCGAGCGCATATCGCCCGGTACCGGAGTCGTTCGCGTAGTAGTAATCCCGGAAGGTCATGGGCGGCAGTCCGAACAGATCCTTGAAGCGTTTGTAGAAGTGCGGATAACTGACAAACCCGGTTGCCAACGCCACGTCCGTCAATGAACGGTCGCTTTGCACGATCAACTGGCGGGCCCGGGTCAGACGCAATTCCAGGTAATAGCGGTTGGGAGCGGCATTCAGATACCGCGCGAAACGTCGCTCCAGCTGGCGGCGGGAAACACCGACATGGCTGGCGATCTCGTCAATTTCCAAGGGCTCTTCGATGTGTTTTTCCATCAACGAAAGCGCCATGTTCAACGGCTTGGGAATGGCCGCCGGCCGGACATCGTCGGTACGCAGCGTTTCCTGGGTTTTCGGCTGATGTACCCGTTTGATCTCACCGACCAATGAAGCATCGCTGCGCGAACCCAGTTCCTGCATCAGCGCCAGGGTCATGTCCAGCGCCGAGCAGGCATTCGCGCACGTCGCACGGCGCTGGCCAAAAGCGAAGTCCCGAGTGCATGCCTTCAAATGCGGGAAATACTCGCCGATCAATGCACGACTATCGCCATGGCAGGCGAACTCCTGCCCCTCCAGCAATCCCGCATCCGCCAGATAGAACGCAGCGTTCCAGCAACCCGCCACCACGCCTTTGGCAGTAGCGACGCGTTTCAGTACCCGACGCAACATCGGACTCGACGACAGCCGGACCCGCTGACCACCCACGACGATCACCGCATCCTGATGAAAGCCTTCCACCGCCAGCCGTTGCGAGGCGATCGGCACGCCGACATCACTGTCGACCAGGCCGCCTTGCAGCGAATAAGTCGAAATCCTGTAAACCGTGTCGCCATTGATCAGGTTACCGGTGGCCAGCGCGTCCATGGCTGTCGAAAGGGTCGTCAGCGAGAAGTGATCGAGCAGAATGAACGCCACCCGCACGATGCGTTCATGCCCGACCAGATTCGTGGTCTGGCGAAACCCGATGTTCTGCAGTTTCAATGTGCTTTGGAAAGTGTCCATGCTGCGCCACCCGATAACCGTCACTTGGAACAAGAACTACCCGTTTACTTGGCCGCCGCCCGCGCATCGCTCAGCCAGCCGTCGTAACTTTGCTGGTGGGCCTTGATCCACTCGGCAGCGTGGCGCTTGATGTCGGCCAGGGACTTCTCGCCCTGCTGCATCTTCAGGTTCTGCGCACTTTCGTCGGCGGTGCTGATGCTGACTTCGGAGAGGAACTTGCGGGCCACCGGATTCTTCTCGGCGAACTCCTTGTTCATGACAACGTTGACCATGTCAACCGGGAAGCCAAGGTTCTTGCCTTCGTAGAAGGTGTCCTTGCTTTCCTTGCCGTCAGGCAGGTCGGTGTACGGCACCGGCAGCCAGACCACGTCGCGCCCTTCGACCAGCACGCTGGAAATCCACTGCGGCACCCAGGTGAAGAACAGCACGGGTTTGCCTTGCTGATAGCGGGCGATGGTGTCGGCCATCAACGCGAAGTACGAGCCGCGGTTGTCGACGACGGTCGGCTCCAGGCCGTAAGCCTTCATGTGGTGCTCGACCATCACTTCGCAGCCCCAGCCCGGGTTGCAACCGGTCAGATCGGCCTTGCCGTCGCCGTTGCTGTCGAACAGCTTGGCGATCTCCGGCTTCTTCAAATCCGACAGATCCTTGATGTGATAGGCGTCTGCGGTTTTCTTGTCGATCAGGTAACCCTGCAGCACGCCTTTCATGATCTGCCCGACCTTGACCATCACGTCATCGCCGCCGGCCTTTTCATAAAAGGCTTCGTGCAAGTGCTCCCACTCATGCACGGTGAAATCCGCGTCGCCGTAGGACAGCGCCAGGAACATCGCCGGGTAGTCGGTCTCCTTCGGCTGTTTGACGTCGTAGCCCAGTTCCTTGAGCCCGGCGATCACCACTTCGCCGCGAAAGCGCTCTTCAGCGATGGTCGGGAAAATCGGCGTGATCGACACACCGGCGCCCGGTTTGCTGGCGTCAGCCGCGAACGCTGCCGAGCACAGGATCGTGCCCATGATTGAAGCAACCACACCCGCCATGACGCTTTTCTTGAGATTTGCCAGTTTCATGTTTCACCACGCTTTGGAGTTTTGATCGGTGAGCAGAAAGGTTCAGTTAATGACCGCACGAGCAACGTTCTTCTTTTTCTTCAACTTCATGACCAGGCCGACCGGCCCGCTCTCATACCAGCGCTGCCCGGTGGCCAGATCGCTGCTGCGTTCACCCATGGCCTGGGTCAGGCGATCGAGGAACACCGCCAGCAACACCAGCCCTGCTCCGCCGACACTGGCCAGGCCCATGTCGAGGCGACCGATGCCGCTGAGCACCATCAGCCCCAGCCCGCCGACCGAAATCATCGAGGCGACCACCACCATCGACAGCGACAGCATCAGCGTCTGGTTCAAGCCGGCCATCATGGTCGGCGCGGCCAGCGGCAATTGAACCTTCATCAGCATCTGCATCGGTGTGCAGCCAAAGGCCCGCGCCGCCTCGACCTTGTCCGCCGGCACCTGACGGATGCCGAGGTTGGTCAGGCGCACCAGCGGCGCGACGGAAAAGATGATCGTGACGATCACACCGGGCACATTGCCGATGCCGAACAGCATCACCACCGGCACCAGGTAGACGAACGCCGGCAGGGTCTGCATGGCATCGAGCACCGGGCGGATGACCATTTCCGTGCGGTCGCTGCGGGCGCAGAGAATGCCCAGCGGAATCCCGATCACCGCGCAGAACAACAGCGAGGTCAGCACCAGTGCCAGGGTGACCATCGCGTCGTTCCATACGCCGATCAGTCCGAGCCCGGTCAGAGTCGCCACGCTGAAGATCGCGATGCGTTTGCCGCCAATCTGCCAGCTGATCAACCCGGCGATGATGATGAACACCGTCGGCGGCAACGAAAGCAGCCCCCACTGGACGCCGTCGAGCACCTGATCGACCGGCCAGCGAATCGAGCGGAAGACATCCCGGAAGTTATGCACCAGGTATTTAAGGGCGGTTTCAACCCACGATCCCAGCGGAATATTCAAACTCTGGAAGGGATCCAGAAAGTTAAAGTCGGACATGACGCTACCTCGCACTTGCGTACTGCGTGATCATTCTTGTTAAACAGGAACTCTGTTAAATGGACGCTCAGCTATTACCCAGGCAACTTAATAGGTGCCCCTGTGAGATCGAGCCTTTATAAAGTCCAACTTCATCCACTACCGGCATCGGTGTTGAAGATGCCGCAACTAGATGAAAGATCTCGCGCAAGGAAGCGTCAGCCTTTATCGGAGTTTGACGACCCGGCTCATAAACAATGCCCGAATCGGCTTGTGCGATATCGCCGGCGCGCAATATGCGGCTGGTGTCGAAACCGTTGAAGAAGTCCCGCACATATTTGTTCACCGGGTTGCACAGCAGCTCACGCGGCGTGCCGATCTGCACCACGCGCCCGCCCTCCATGATCGCAATGCGGTGACCGATGCGGACGGCTTCTTCAATGTCGTGGGAGATGAAAATGATGGTGCGATCCTGCTCGGCCTGAAGCTTGATCAGCTCGCCCTGCATTTCGCTGCGGATCATCGGATCGAGCGCGGAGAACGCTTCATCCATCAGCAGGATGGCTGGATCGTTGGCCAGGGCGCGGGCCAGGCCGACCCGTTGCTGCATGCCGCCGGAGAGCTGATGAGGGAAGCACATTTCCTGCCCGGAAAGCCCGACTTGCTCAAGGGCGCCCATGGCCCGGCAGTAGCGTTCCTTTTCGCTGACACCACTGATTTCCAGGCCGAAGCTGACGTTGTCGATGACGCTCATGTGCGGCATCAGGGCAAACGACTGGAACACCATGCCCATGTCTTTGCGGCGCACCTGCAACAGGTCCTTGTCGCCCAGGCCGGTGATTTCCCGGCCATTGAGAAAGATGCTGCCGGAGGTCGGTTCGATCAGGCGATTGAACAGTCGGACCATGGTCGATTTGCCGGAACCAGACAAACCCATGATGACAAAGATCTCGCCGCGCTTGACCGAGAAGTTGGCATCGAATACACCGATGGCCTGGCCGGTCTTTTTGAAAACTTCCGCTTTCGATGCGCCTTCTTCGATCAACTTCATGGCCAGTGCTGGCTGAGTACCGAAGACTTTATAAACATTCTTTACGCAAATTATTTCGTCGGAGCGAGTCATACCTTGCCTCCATCGCGTAGTGCATATTCGGGTTCAAACAATATGCAATCGAGCGAAACTGGTTTAGAGCGGCAGCGGTAATAGTTATATGTCGTCACGACGGGTTTCCTTTTATTATTTTTGGGACCCCAGGAACGAGGGACGTTTCAAATTTATTAGCATCCCCCTGCTTAATCCAACGACATTTACAGGGACATGTTGATAACGTCGGGTTATGGATCGCGCCAGCGCCGACGTAACGAGACAGACATCGCTCATCCGCGACCGGGACTATCCTTGCAGCGACGCTGGCGTATCCCTGACCGCAGGCTTCCGTTACCCTCGTCGCGCTTCGCCCGCAAGCCGCAACATCAGGAGGCCGTACGAATGACCAAGCATGTCGACCCCGACACTATCTTGCTGAAGATGCCGTCCTTGAGGGCCGTAAAGGCATTTGTCGCGGCCGCGAAGTACCAGAGTTTCACCCGCGCCGCCGAAGCATTGTGCGTTTCCCAGGCCGCGATCAGCCGGCAGATCCGCGAACTGGAAAGCTACCTGGGCGCGCAGTTGTTCACCCGCGTCGGACGCGCCGTCGAGCTCACCTCGGCGGGTGCGCTGTTTTTCGATGCCGCGCAGCTGTCATTCGTCAACATCGCCCAGGCCGCCGAGCGCATCCGCAGCAGTCAGTCGGTCAAGAAGGTGCTGACCATCTGCTGCTCCCCGGCGTTCTCTGCGCTGTGGCTGTCGAATCATCTGCCCGAGTTCTTCGCCCAGAGCGAAGGCATCGAGCTGAACCTGATCACCACCCAGAACTTCCTGACCATGGAACCGGGCGTGCAGCCCGACGTGTTCATCACCAAGATTTCGCGCATCCGCGAAGGCTATCGCAGCTACCCGTTGTGCCATGACCTGATCTACCCGGTGTGCACGCCGCAGTATCTGGAGCAGCATCCGGAGATTTCAACCATCGAGGGTGTGCGCGATTCGGCCCTGCTCAACCTCAGCCCCTACGGGCGCTCGCAAGTCGCCGAGCATGTTGACTGGGGCGTGTGGCTGGCGTTTCAGGCCATCGATATCGATGACCGCCCGGCAACCAGTCCGCAGATTTTCAATGCCAACGACTACAACCTGCTGATCAGCATGGTGCTCACCCATCAAGGCATCGCGCTGGGCTGGAATCATCTGGTCGCACCGCTGGTGCAACAGGGCTTGCTGGTGCGCCCGATCGAACAGGAAGTCCAGTTGCGCAACAGCTGGCACTACCTGGCCTGCCGGGAAAATGCGGACAACGAAGACTCCTTGCGCCGGTTTCGTGAGTGGATCCTGTCGAAGTTTCCCCGTCGTTAGCCATCGATTTGGTTATCAATTGCCCGACGAAAATGTCGTTGGAGCCGCACAACCTTCCTGACTCATTGTGGAGCGGCGCCGGCCGGGATCTGGCCGGCTCCCCTCACAGGAAGGAATTGTTGAATGTCACTCTACGAATTCTGCCGCGACTTTGATTTCCTCCAGGCCCCGGCCAAGACCCGGGAGATCCTGCAAAACAGCCTGCTGGATATCGTCGGCGTCATGGCCGGTGCCGCGTCCAATGACACCAGTGTGGCGCTACGCCGTTTCGCCATTTCCCATTACCCCGCCGGCGAGTACGGCAGCCGTCTGTTGTTCGACGGTCAGCGTGTGAACCTGCTGGGCGCAGGTTGGGCCGGCGGTTTTTCCGCCGACAGCCTCGATGCCCACGAAGGTCATTTCCGATCCAAGGGCCACGCCGGCGCGACCGTGGTGCCGGCCCTGCTCGCCCTCGCTGATGCCATGCATCACCAAGGCAAAAACGTCAGCGGGCATGAGCTGTTGACTGCGTTGTGCATCGGCTATGAAACCGGACTGCGCGCCGGAACGGCGCTGATGGCGACCTCCCCGACCTACCACGCATCCGGCGGCTTTTCGGCGATTGGCGTGGTCTGCGCCGGCGCCCGTTTGCTGGGTTTTGACGAGCCGACCTTTCGCCACGCCCTGGGCATCGCCGAGTACTTCAGCGCCCGTTGCCCGATGATGCGCCTGATCGCGTTTCCGACCATGTTGCGCGACGCCCACGGCAGCGGCGCTTTTGTCGGGTTGAATGCGCTGTTGATGGCCAAGGAAGGCGTGACCGGCGCGCCGGCGGAAACCGTCGAGGATGCTTCGGTCGCCGAGCACTGGCTCGACCTTGGACAGCGTTGGGAAATCGACAGCCAGTATTTCAAACCCTGGCCGGTGTGCCGCTGGGCGCAACCGGCGCTGACCGCGATGCTGCAACTGCAACAGGATCATCCTGCGCTCAACGCCGAGGTGATCGAGACCATCCGCGTCGAGACCTTCTACGAATCGATGTGCCTGCAAGGTCACACCCCGGCGGATGCCGATCAGGCGCAATACGCCCTGGCGTTTCCGCTGGCGGCGCTGATCGTCAGGGGCAAACTCGGGCCGGACGAAGTCACCGGCGAATCGATCCACGCCGCCGACATTCGCGCCTTGAGCGCACGCATCGAGATCGTCGAGGCGGCCGATATTTCCGCGCGATTCCCCAATGAAATTCTCTCGCGCGTCACCGTCACCCTGAAAAACGGCAACGTGCTCGTCAGCCCGATCACCGCCGCACGCGGCGATCCCGAAACGGCCCTGAGCCGCGAAGAACTGGAGCAGAAATTCGACCTGTTCGCCTCAAGCCTCGGCCATGAACGCAGCCTCGCGGTGAAACGGGCGATTCGCAATCTGGACCAGTCTGCGTCGGCCATCGCCACGCTTGAGCCGATCTTCGGACGCCCTCACCCATAACCGCAACGCATCGATTGCCCGCAGGAAATGTCGTTTGTGACGGCTTTCCCGGCACAGATAGGCTGGACCTGTTCCGGCCCTACGCGCATGACGAGGATAACAATGAACAATAAAGACACCGTGTTTGACCTGATCGCCCAACGCAAACCCTGGCATTCGCTGCCGGGCGCCCTCTACAAGGATGAAAACGTCTACCGCCAGGACCTCGAACAGATCTGGCACAAGGACTGGATTTTCGCCGGGCACACCTTCGAAATTTCCAAACCCGGCCAGTACTTCACCCTGCAGATCGGCGATTACCCGGTCGCCGTGGTGCGCGGCAAGGATGGCGAAGTCCGGGCGTTTCATAACGCCTGCCGCCATCGCGGCGCCAAGATCTGCGAACACGAGCACGGCAAGGTCGCGAAGATGGTCTGCCCCTATCACAAATGGACCTACGAGCTGGACGGCAACCTGCTGTTCGCCGGCAACATGGGCCAGGATTTCGACAAGACCCAATACAACCTCAAGTCCGTGCATTGCGAGATCGTGCACAGCTACATCTATGTCTGCGTTGCCGCCAAGGCGCCGGACTTCGAAGGCTTTCGCAAAGCCGTCAGCCCGTTCATTGCCCCGCATTATCTGGACAACTGCAAAGTGGCGTTCGAGTCGACCATCATCGAGAACGGTAACTGGAAACTGGTGTTCGAAAACAACCGCGAGTGCTACCACTGCGACGGTTCCCACCCGGAGCTGCTGAAATCCTTCGTCGACAACCTGTCGGTAGGCGGACTCAGCGGCGAAGACGACCCACAGTTGTCGGCCTACTGGAACACTTGCGAGAAGGCCGGTCTGCCAAGTCGCCTGGTGATGGACATCAACGGCCAGTACCGCATGACCCGCATTCCGCTGTCGTCAGGGGCCGTCAGCTACACCATGGACGGCAAGCCTGCGGTGAACGGGCGTCTGGACAAAACCGCCGAACCGGACATCGGCGCCCTGCTCTACTTCCATTACCCGTCCACCTGGAACCACTTCCTCGGCGACCATGCGCTGAGCTTCCGCGTATTGCCGATCAGCGCCACGCAAACCATGGTCACCACCAAATGGCTGGTGCCCGACACGGCGGTGGAAGGCGTGGACTACGACCTCGAACGCCTGACCAAAGTCTGGGTCGCCACCAACGATCAGGACCGCACACTGGTCGAAGGCACCCAGCGCGGCGTGACGTCCCCGTCCTATGAGCCGGGGCCGTACTCGGAAACGGCGGAAACCGGCGTCTGCCAGTTCGACGACTGGTACTGCGCGACAATGATGGACCGGCTCAAGGGACCGATTCCGTTGAAGTCGGTGGGCTGACCGCCCTGCGCGGCAACGCCGGTTTTTCAGGAAAACTGACGTTGCCGCGTCGCGTACCAGCAAAGCAGCGAACCTACGGTCACCAGCACCGCGCCCTGCCAGAACTGCATCTGCAGACTGACACCCAGCCACAGCGCGGCGAACGCCGACGACAAAACCGGCGCGCCGTAGGACGCGGTCGCCAGCAAGGTCAGATTGCCGCGCAGGATGCCGATGTTCCACAGCGCATAACCGCCGGCCATGGCGATGCCGGTGGCGATCAGTTCGAGGGAGTTGCCCAGGGTGAAGGCGGAAATCCGTTCACTGCTGAAGCTCCACTTCACCCACAGCACAATGGCCGTCAGCACGAAAAACAGCACCACCAGACTCTGCCCGTTGGCATAGCGGCGCGTGACGTTGCAATACAGCGCAAACGTGATCGCACAGGCCAGCGCCAGGCTGTAACTCAGTGGATTGGAATTGACGTTGGCGATAATCCCCGGCAGCGAGAGGCCCTGACCACTGACCACCCAGAGAATGCCAAACAGCGCGAGCGCACTGCCGGGAACGATGAACCAGCGGGTTTTCTGGCCGTTCATGAAAATCGCCAGCACCACGGTCAGGCACGGCCACAGGTAATTGACCACGCCCAGTTCGATCGCCTGTTGCCGGTCACTGGCAAACCCCAGCGCCAAAGCCAGACACACCTCATAGGCAACGAACAACCCGCTGCCGAGCAGGAGATAAAGTGTTGACGTGGAACGAAGACGCGGTCGCCCGAGAAACATCGCCAGCAGGATCGCCCCCAGGGTGTAAATCATCGCCGCCCCGCCCAGAGGGCCGAAATGTTCACTGACGCCCCTGATCAACCCGGCGGCGGTGCTCCACAACACAATCGCCAACAGCCCGCACGCCGTGGCGGCACGCTCGCCTCTTATCTGCATCATTGCCTCTGGATCAAAATCGCGATTCGACCGCACAGGCTAACGAGGGAAACCGGATCGATACAGCGACTTTTCATTCGGGCAATGAATGCGCTGGGGTTATCGATCCTGCCTGCGTCCCAACGTCGCAGGCCCGGCACCTTGGCAAACGCTACACAAGGCTTAAAATCGCGCCTCCTCTTGCAGTCGCCCGAACGGCGCCTGCCCGCAGCCATGACAACCCTCAGGTTTGAACAGCCGGCGACTTTCACGAAGTCAGCCTGGCTCAATCGTCCTGCCCGTTCGGCGGTCGTTTGTCTTCAACACACTTCGGCTTGGCACTCGCATGCGCAGAGGCGCACGTTCCGCTGTTCGATCACTTGAGGTTTTTATGACACCGCGTTTGCTGGCCATGGCGCTGGCGCCCCTGCTCGGGCTATTCATTGTTGCCCTGGGCAACGGCTTTCTGTCTTCCTTGACCACCCTGCGCCTGGGCGCTGCCGGCGAATCGGCGACGATGATCGGCATCGTGTCCTCGGCCTATTTCGCCGGCCTGACGCTCGGCGCGATCTTCAACGACCGGCTGATCCTGCGCATCGGCCACATCCGCGCCTACAGCAGCTTCGCCTCGCTGATCGCCGCGACCATCCTGCTGCAAGGCCTGTTTTATGACACCTGGGGCTGGGTCGTGCTGCGCCTGATCAACGGCTGGGCCACGGTCGGCGTGTTTTTGGTGATCGAGAGCTGGCTGCTGCTGGCCGGTGACGCGAAGATTCGCGGCCGTCTGCTGGCGCTGTACATGATCGTTCTCTACGGCGCCGGGGTACTGGGTCAGGCGTTTCTGGGGAAAATCACCGGGCTGGGCGACACGGCGCCGTTCATGGTCGCCGGCATGCTCGCGACATTGTCGGTGCTGCCGATCGTAATCCTGCCGCGCGTTTCGCCGTTGCTGGAACAGGTCGAACCGCTCAAACCACGGGCGCTGCTGGGCGTGTCGCCCACCGGGCTGGTCGGCTGCTTCGGCTCCGGCGTCACCATCGCGGCGATCTACACCCTGCTGCCGCTGTACCTGCAGCGCATCGGCCTGAACGTCGGCGAAGTCGGCAGCATGATGGCCTGGACGATTCTGGGCGCGATGCTGCTGCAATACCCGGTCGGGCGCTGGTCCGATCGCAAGGATCGCCTGCAAGTGCTGACCGTGCTGTGCGCCGCGTGCACCGTGCTGTCGCTGGTGATCGTGCTGGTGCCGCTGTCCTCGGCCATGCTCGCGGCGATGCTGTTCCTGCTGGGCGGCGGGGTGTTCGCGCTGTACCCGGTGGCGGTCAGCCACGCTGCCGACCGTGCGCCGGTCGAAACCCTGGTGCCGATGATTCAGGGCATGTTGCTGATCAACTCGCTGGGCTCGGCGATGAGCCCGCTGCTGATCTCCCCTGCGATGAACGCCCATGGCGAAACCGGCCTGTTCTGGGCCTTCGCGCTGGTCAACCTGGCCATGGTGACGTTCTTCTTCTGGCGTCGCGGCAAGCGTCCGGTGCCGGCCAACCCGGCGCCGTTTGCGGCGGCAGCGACGTTCTCGCCAACTGGCGCAGAGCTGCGGGTGACCGAAGATCTGCGTCAGGCAGCACAGGAGCATCCGCCGATGGTCGATGCGTTGAGTGGCGAAGCAGCGCCGCAAACAGGATCGCGCTTCGAAACCAATTGAGTTTCTGGCAGGCAATAAAAAACCGGTGACTTTCGTCACCGGTTTTTTATTGCCTGCTAATCAATGTGGAGCCCGAGGAATGGTCTTCATCAGGTCTTCAGGGCTGATATGCCCCACCACACTGCCCGGCTGCGGCAGATTCAGGATGTGGCCCTTCATCTTGCCGATCACGTGCATCTCGCACGGCTTGCAGTCGAACTTCAGGGTCAGCACTTCGTCGCCGTGAATCAGTTGCATTGGCGCGACTTTGGTTTTCACGCCGGTCACGCCTTTGGCCTGTTTCGGGCACAGGTTGAAGGAGAACCGCAGGCAATGCTTGGTGATCATCACCGGCACTTCGCCCGCCTCTTCGTGAGCCTCGTACGCGGCGTCGATCAGCTTCACGCCGTGACGGTGGTAGAAGTCGCGGGCCTTCTGGTTGTAGACGTTGGCCAGGAACGACAGATGCGCTTCCGGGTACACCGGCGGTGGCGTGGTCTCGGCCTTGCGCGAACCGCGCGGGTGGGCGGCAACGCGGGCAGCGGTCAGCGCTTCGATCACTTCACGGCGCAACGACTTGAGCTGCGAGTTCGGGATAAAGAACGCTTGCGGCGCATCCAGTTTGATCGAGGTCGCGTGGTACTCGGTGGTGCCGAGTTGGCCGAGCAGATCGTGCAAGGTGTCCAGCGCCTGCTCCGGTTTGTTGGCGACGCCGAACGGGCCGTCCAGCGCGACGCTGGCGCTGATGCCCTCTTCGCTGGTCACGGTCAGTTCCAGACGCTCTTCACGCAGTTTCGCCAGCCAGCTCACGCCGATACGACGCTCGGCAGAGGTCTTGAGCAAGGCCTGCTGCCAGTTGTGGTCGAGGTTGCGGTTCAGCGGGTGATTCGGGCGCAGCTTGTACAGGCCTTCCGGCATTTCGTTCGGCTCGACGCGATAGCGGTAGCGCTTCTCGCCTTCTTCCTCGAACTCGCCCTTGGCTTCGGCGATGTTGGCGCGGAAACCCACCACTTCGCGCTTGACCAGCACGTTGAGGCCGTCGCCGTTGGACAGCGGCTCGTGAGTGATGACCTGCATGTCACGCTTGCCGACTTTCTCGACCGTGCCCACCGCCAGACCGGTGAAGGTCGGCGAATCGAAGGCGCCGATATCGATCTTGCGCTCGCTGACGAAGTAGTCGGTGCTGCCACGGTGGAAGGTCTTTTCCGGGTCCGGCATGAAGAAATGCGCGGTGCGGCCGCTGGAAGCGCGGGCCAGGTCCGGACGGTCGTTGAGCACGTCGTCGAGGCGCTGGCGGTAATAGGCGGTGATGTTCTTCACATAGCCCATGTCCTTGTAGCGACCTTCGATCTTGAACGAACGCACACCGGCCTCGACCAGCGCGCGGATGTTGGCGCTCTGGTTGTTGTCCTTCATCGACAGCAGGTGTTTTTCGTAGGCGATCACGCCACCCTTTTCGTCTTTCAGGGTGTACGGCAGACGGCAGGCCTGGGAGCAGTCGCCACGGTTGGCGCTGCGCCCGGTCTGCGCGTGGGAAATGTTGCACTGACCGGAGAACGCCACGCACAACGCGCCGTGAATGAAGAACTCGATGGCGGCATCGGTTTCATCGGCGATCGCGCGGATCTCCTTGAGGTTCAGTTCACGGGCCAGTACCAGTTGCGAGAAACCGGCCTGATCGAGGAACTTGGCCCGCTCAAGGGTGCGGATATCGGTCTGGGTGCTGGCGTGCAGCTCGATGGGTGGAATGTCCAGCTCCATCACGCCCAGATCCTGGACGATCAGCGCATCGACGCCAGCGTCGTACAACTGATGGATCAGCTTGCGCGCCGGCTCCAGTTCGTTGTCGTGCAGGATGGTGTTGATGGTGGTGAAGATGCGCGCGTGATAGCGACGGGCAAATTCCACCAGTTCGGCGATTTCGCTCACCTCGTTGCACGCGTTGTGGCGCGCACCGAAGCTCGGGCCGCCGATGTACACCGCGTCGGCGCCATGCAGGATGGCCTCGCGGGCGATGGCCACGTCACGGGCGGGGCTGAGCAGTTCCAGGTGATGTTTGGGCAAGGACATATATAGTTTTTAGTCAGGCTGTCACGGTTGAGGCGCGCATTGTAGCCGCGAAACGCGTGGGCGGCACGCCTGTGCTGCCGGGTGGCAGCCCTGCTCAGAGCAGGACTGCCAAACCGAACCGCAAACTCAGGCCTTGGCGGCCATCGCAGTCACTTCCACCTTCATTCCTTCAACCGCCAGCGCCGCCACGCCTACCGCCGCGCGCACCGGCCAAGGCTTGGCGAAGAAGCGCTTGTACACCTCGTTGAACGCGGCGCGATCAGCCATATCGGTCAGGTAAATGGTCAGGTGCAACACGCGGTCCATCGAGCTGCCGGCCTTTTCCAGCGCCAGTTTCAGCGCCTGCAACGTGCATTCGCTTTGCGCGGTGACGTCGCCCAGTTCCAGGCTGCCGTCGGCACGGGTCGGAATCTGGGTCGACATCAGGATGCCGTTGAATTCGGTCACGTCCGAAGAGATCGAGTCTGCATCCGGATCCGGGGTGTAGGTGATGTCTTGGTTGGCCATGGGAAAGTCCTTCGCTGGCAGTGAGGACGGCGCCATCGCGCGCCGTTTCGGGCGGCCAGTTTACAGACACGGCGGCGGGTTTGAAGCCATGGTGGTTTTTCGGGTTGGTTTATGACGGATGTTTCAGAGTGTTTTGTAGGCCGATAAACATGTTTCGATGGTTGTGTTTAGAGACACCTGAAGTTACGCGCAATTGCCCACAAATCCTTGCGCCAGAGCCTACGGCTACGCCAGAATCCGCCGGCTTGTGCGCCTTGGGGTCGGCCGGTAACTTGGATCGGGTCACTGATTCGCAGTGATCGGGTTTAGTAGCCCGGCTTAGAAGACTTACGGTTTGCACAAGCGTATTCAATCAGGCGTCCGCCTGGTCTTGATGGTGGCTGTGCGCATGGCATCTTCGGATGCGCCGGGTTTGAGTCTTCTGCCGGTCTACTAACTTGCGCACAGCTGCCACCCCCTTCGTTTAGTAGCGAGATGGTTGCAGCTCTACTGATAGAAGGAAGACTCAATGTTCAAAGTTACGCCAAATCCTCCGGTCACCGAACCGGCCAGCATCACCGGCCCGACTTCCCCCTACGAATGCCCTGATTCGAAGAAATTCAACGAAGCCGCCAACCGCGCCCTCGACTACCACCTCGGCCCGATCTCAGCCCAAATGATGGCCGCGCCCTACTCCCCCAACCGCCTCTACCAGGCCAACCCGGCCAGCAACAACGAATCCCTGCTCGCCGACGCCGTCGAAACCCTCGGTTCGGCCAACGTCATGCTCAACAACTTCGTAGACCTCCTCGAAGGCCCCCACCGCAAGACAGCGCAAGGCATCGCGCAGATCGTGATGCTGGCGGAACTGGCGGTGAATCAGGTGTTGGATAATGTAGTGCCAACGGAATAACAAAAAAGTGACGCTGCTAATCCCGCGTCACTTTTTCTTCGTATCGAGTCAGGAAGCACGTAGAAATTAAAGGGGACGAAATTAAAGGAAATTAAAGTGAAATTAAAGGGGACAGATTTATTTCTGCGCACCCACAATCAAAGTATCAACGCAAATAGCCGCAATCTCACCTGATATAAATAACAGTTTTTAATACTGATTCAGAACAACCAAAACACTGAATAATTATAAGAGGCAGCAAATACGATTAAATAAATCTGTCCCGAATGGCACTTACTTAACATGTTTAGCATGCCCGTTTTTCCTGACCTCAACCCTTGCTGACCGACGTGACTTGGTCAGCAAGGGGTAGGCCTGAGGTCTTCGTTTTATGGCTCGCGGTTCGATACGACCAGGTCGATTTCCAACACGTCTTTGCGCTATCAGCATCAGTAAGTTCGCCAGACCATCCTCGTCTTCAGGACTCCCATATTGTCGTAGCGCCAGCCATAGCTGAAGGCTGTGTTTGAAGCTCAGTTCGCGAGGTAAGCAGTCCGCTAAGAGAGCCGATTGGGCCATGAGCATTCGGATCAGATTGTGGGCCAACAGATAGACCCATAACTCCTTGACGGCCATGCCCGGGGTTTTGCAGCTCAACCTTCCAAGGCCCAGCGTGGCCTTGAGATTTCGCAAGTCCAACTCGACATGCCATCGCCCCTTGTACAGCGATTTGAGAGCTGTTTTGGGTGTCTGCTTCGGGCAATGCAAGGTGGTCACCAACGTTTTTCCGCCAGTCTTCAACTCTCGCACTATCAGCCTTCCAGGGGCCTGTTCGTAATGTGTTTGACTCATCCAGGGCGGCCTTCTTTCGGGCTTTTTCAATTCGATCAAGTGGTCTTCCGAACCGAGACTTTGGCCCAGACGAAAGTCCGTGCTGCGCCGTCGCGCGCCATATTGTTCGAACACGCCATCGATACCTCGTCGCTGCAACTCGCACAGCAGAAAATAGGTCGCGTAGTAAGCGTCGCTCAACAAGATGTCGCCTGTTTTCAACGTGCCGAGCATTGATCTGAGCAGCGTCTGTTCGTCGCCGCCCTTACCTCGGAAACGTCCAAGTGCGGCATCTAAAACGGCGCCACTGGAGAGGCAAACGAGGCCCACCACTCGACACAACGGAAAACCAAGGCCAACTTTCTGCCCGCGAGATTGCGGATAGGCCCCCTGATTCGCAGCCGTATCGGGCATCGAGACGGTTGTCCCGTCGACAAGGCGTACAGGTCGCCCCATCCATCGCCATGAAGGCGGCGCCTGATCACTGATAGACGAACCGGTCTGTCGAACCAGCATGGAAACCATTTCTACCGGCAAGCGTTGCCTGGCCTTACAGAAAGCGCCCGTGCGAGTGCTATTGGGTTTCATGCCGCTACAGGATCGCTTGATGGAGAAATCGTTGACGGCATTCTGGCAGGAGCGATCGGCGCTCATCGCTTGAGCCAGGAACATCGACAGAGTTTCCGTTGGCGGATACAAGCGCTCCCGATGCTCTGGCAGTGCTGACTCAACGCGCTGCAGCAACTCGGGAGCCGTGAGCAGGTTGAAAAAAGCATAGGCATCACAATTCGAAGCATGGCGGCGAAAACGTTGCTGTTGATGCTGGAGAATTTGGCGTCTACGATCCATGTGGGCTGTGTCCTTGGTTTTCTGGTGTGTGTTCGCAACTATCACCGTAGACCAAGGCCAGCCCTTCTTCCTTTTTGCTTTCAGCTCAATCGGTTAGCTGTTAAGTAAGTGCCATTCGGGACAGACTTATTTAATCGAAACTCATCACAACCCAACAGAGCATTTAAATAAATCGAACCTCTCATAGCTATATAATCTGCAACATTGCCGACTAGAGAAATTCTCCTGAACTCCATATCAGCCCTACTCCGAGCCTGGTTACTGATAAAACCTCATCGGGTTGAAAAGTACGACGCCTCCCCAGCTTCACCGAATAAATACTTGCCTCCCACCTACCCTCATTCACATCTAAAGACAGCTGACCTACAAGAGCCTCTTTATCTTTGAATGTAATTTCATAGTCCACATTAAGCTCCAACCGCTCAAACAAATCCGGCATCTCGGGTATCAGTGTCGACTCGGAAACATACTCATCCATCACAAACACTCCTACAAATGAAAATAGCAAAATAAAACTTAAAAGGGGACAGCTTTATTTTCTGCACTCCCACAAGTAAAGCATCAACACAAACAGCCGCAATCACACCTGATAGAAATGACAGTTTTTAATACCTATTCAGAACAACCAAAATTCTGAATAACCATAAGAGGCAACGGGAACAGACTTAATTAATCCCCCTCAGCCCAAGCGGATACATCCTCTGACACATCCTTCCTGTCTCAGCCTGGCCACCTTCTAAACTTCATTCGTCAAAACAAGGACGTAGGAAGACTCATGCCCAGAACCGGACGCATCGTGCTACCCCACTACCCGCACCACATCGTGCAGCGCGGCCACAACAGGCAGGTTGTTTTCGCCGAACCAGCAGACTTTGAGCGCTACCTCTGCGACCTGCGCGAGCTCAAAGAAGCATTAGGTGTAAAAGTTTATGCATTCTGCTTGATGACCAATCATGTCCACTTGCTTCTCGCCCCAGGAGAAACTACGTCTAACCTCGGCCAGCTCATGAAAGCCCTCGCCGGGCGGATGACGCGGTACCGCAACAAGATTGAGGGGCGGAGTGGCACGCTGTGGGAAAGCCGCTACAAGTCCAGCGTCGTTCAGTCCGACACCTATCTATTGGCTTGCAGTCGTTACATAGAGCTAAACCCCGTGCGAGCCAATATGGTTGCGCGCGCAGAAGACTATCGTTGGTCAAGTTTCGCGCTACGCCTGCGCGACTTCTCAAAAACTACATGGCTGGATAAGGATCCTTGTTTCCTTCAATTAGGACCCACCGACGCCATACGGCATGAACGCTACAAGTCGTTTATCGAGGGGGCCACCCCCTCAAAGGAATTACAACTCATAAGGGGAGCACTTCAGCGGGGGCAACTGACCGGCAATACTAGATTCGTCGACGAAGTTGAAAAAATCACCGGGAGACGTGTTCATTTCAGAGAGCGAGGACGACCAGAGAGAGGTACGTAACATAAAAGGGGACGATTAAATAAATCTGTCCCCATTTGATTCTTTTTCCGTCCCCTTTTCCCTCCATTTGATTAAACGCCCGATGCGATGCACCGGGCGTTTTGAGGTTGAAATAGGTGTAAACCTACCGCTTGAATGTAATATTTCCTGAAATGGTACTATTCCTTCTGAAATATTCCACCCCATTCTCATCTTCAAAATAAACCACATAATCTGAACCTTCACGTACCACTTCCACTGGCACCCGCTGATAGTTCCTCGAAAATTCGTCTCTAACCTCTTGCTCGCTTCCAAAACCCGACAAAGTACTGCTTGAATATCTCTTGCCCTCTTCACGTACCATGATCACTCTCCTCCCAATCAAAGAATCACAATCAAATCACAACCAAAGAATCAAAGGGGACAGATTTATTTCTGCGCACCCACAATCAAAGTATCAACGCAAATAGCCGCAATCTCACCTGATAGAAATAACAGTTTTTAATACTGATTCAGAACAACCAAAACACTGAATAATTATAAGAGGCTGCGAATACGATTAAATAAATCCGCTCACTTTTTCTCCATTGATTCTTAAACGTAACGTGATCCAAAGCGTCCGAAACCAACGAGGATTAAATAAATCTGAGAATCATCTGGCCGGCCTCCCCACCTCACGGAGGTGGCGCAAAATTCAAGGTGCGAACTTAGTCTTTTGCGTAGGAGGCCGTGATGAAATTCTGTGGCATAGACCTGCATTCGAACAACAGTGTTGTGGTGGTTACCGACGAAACGGATCGAGTACTGGTCAGTCGACGCTGCCCCAACGAGCTAACGCCAATCCTTTCGTTGCTCGAGCCTCACCGTGCTGAATTGGTTGGCGTCGTGGTTGAGTCCACCTACAACTGGTATTGGTTGGTCGATGGCCTTAAGGCGGCGGGCTTCGAGGTGAAGCTGGCCCATCCTGTGGCGATGAAACGCTACGAAGGTTTGAAGCATGCCGATGACAAAGATGATGCGGCGTTCCTGGCGCATTTACTGCGACTCGGGATTTTACCGACGGGATATATCCACCCGCCGCAAGAACGTGCGCTGCGAGATTTGGCACGTAAACGTATTCAACTAGTACGCAGTCGGACTCAGCACATTCTGTCCGTCGAGAACATCATGGCGCGCCAGTTTGGCCAGCGGTTGAGCTGCAATGAAGTCAAAGGGCTGTCAGCCACATCTGTCGACAGGCTGGGCCTGCCGGCGGATGTGGCTCTGGCAATGAAAGCGAATGTCGCCATTGTTCAGGCATTGCAGACCCAGATTGATTTTCTTGAAGAGCGATTACTGCACGAAGCCTATCTGCGCCCGGAGTTTTCTTTGTTGAAAACGATGCCCGGAATTGGCGAAGTGCTGGCCACGGTCATCATGCTGGAAACCGGAAATATCGAGCGCTTTGCCGACGTAGGCCACTTTGCCTCTTACGCTCGCTGCGTAAAAAGTGCGCATTACTCCAACGGCAAAAAGAAAGGTGAAGGCAACGCCAAGAACGGCAACGCTTATTTGATCTGGGCTTATATCGAAGCGGCTAATTTCGCCCGGCGCTTCAGCGAGGATGCCAGACGCTTTTTCGAGAAAAAGAAAGCCAAGACCAACGCCGTGGTCGCTACCAAGGCACTCGCACACAAGCTGGCGCGAGCGAGTTATCACATCCTGAAGGAGAAACAGCCTTTTGATGCCAGACGCTGTTTCGCCTGATGGGCGAATGAGGTGATGGTTGGCCAACCAAAAAGGGACTGGGCTCGAACCACTAAATCTGAGTGGCGACCGACCGTCACCGCCTGAGTGTGTTGTAACCGGGTCGTCTGCCAGGTGAGCCAGTTGGGACTGGACGTGTGTTTTGCACGAGCCACAGTTCTGTGACACGTTTTGGACGCATTGGCGGCACCAACGTTTCTCTGGGGCAGTTAGCTGCCAGGGCGGTGCTGGTCGTATCGCTACCGCTTGATCCAAATGGGTGTCTGGCACGACTCGTTCGTAGCCAATGAAGAGGAAACGGGTTCGACGGGTTCAACCGATCAGGTTGAGTTGGAGGGCAAACCCTGCAGTTGAGAACTGCAGGGCGCGGTGGCTTTTAACCTTGACTTGAGACCGGCTAATGGGTGTCCCCTTTTTCCTTCATTCTCTGACACATCCAGCCAGCCTAAGCCTCGCCACCTTCTAAACTTCACGCGTCAAAACAAGGACGCAGGAAGACTCATGCCCAGAACCGGACGCATCGTACTACCCCACTACCCGCACCACATCGTGCAACGGGGCCACAACAGGCAGGTCGTTTTCGCCGAGCCAGCAGACTTTGAGCGCTACCTCTCCGACCTGCGCGAGCTTAAAGAAGCATTAGGTATAAAAGTTTATGCATTCTGCTTGATGACCAATCATGTCCACTTACTTCTCGCCCCAGGAGAAACTACGTCCAACCTTGGACAGCTCATGAAAGCCATCGTCGGGCGGATGACGCGGTACCGCAACAAGGTTGAGGGGCGGAGTGGCACGCTGTGGGAAAGCCGCTACAAGTCCAGCGTCGTTCAGTCCGACACCTATCTATTGGCTTGCAGTCGTTACATAGAGCTAAACCCGGTGCGAGCCAATATGGTTGCGCGCGCTGAAGACTATCGTTGGTCAAGTTTCGCGCTACGCCTGCGCGACTTCTCAAAAACTTCATGGCTGGATAAGGATCCTTGTTTCCTTCAATTAGGACCCACCGACGCCATACGGCATGAACGCTACAAGTCGTTTATCGAGGGGGCTACCCCCTCAAATGAATTACAACTCATAAGGGCAGCTCTTCAGCGGGGGCAACTTACCGGCGATACGAGATTCGTCGACGAAATCGAGAAATTCACCGGGAGACGCGTTCATTTCAGAGTGCGAGGACGACCAGAGAGAGGTACTTAACATAAAAGGGGACGATTAAATAAATCTGAGAATCATCTGGCCGGCCTCCCCACCTCACGGAGGTGGCGCAAAATTCAAGGTGCGAACTTAGTCTTTTGCGTAGGAGGCCGTGATGAAATTCTGTGGCATAGACCTGCATTCGAACAACAGTGTTGTGGTGGTTACCGACGAAACGGATCGAGTACTGGTCAGTCGACGCTGCCCCAACGAGCTAACGCCAATCCTTTCGTTGCTCGAGCCTCACCGTGCTGAATTGGTTGGCGTCGTGGTTGAGTCCACCTACAACTGGTATTGGTTGGTCGATGGCCTTAAGGCGGCGGGCTTCGAGGTGAAGCTGGCCCATCCTGTGGCGATGAAACGCTACGAAGGTTTGAAGCATGCCGATGACAAAGATGATGCGGCGTTCCTGGCGCATTTACTGCGACTCGGGATTTTACCGACGGGATATATCCACCCGCCGCAAGAACGTGCGCTGCGAGATTTGGCACGTAAACGTATTCAACTAGTACGCAGTCGGACTCAGCACATTCTGTCCGTCGAGAACATCATGGCGCGCCAGTTTGGCCAGCGGTTGAGCTGCAATGAAGTCAAAGGGCTGTCAGCCACATCTGTCGACAGGCTGGGCCTGCCGGCGGATGTGGCTCTGGCAATGAAAGCGAATGTCGCCATTGTTCAGGCATTGCAGACCCAGATTGATTTTCTTGAAGAGCGATTACTGCACGAAGCCTATCTGCGCCCGGAGTTTTCTTTGTTGAAAACGATGCCCGGAATTGGCGAAGTGCTGGCCACGGTCATCATGCTGGAAACCGGAAATATCGAGCGCTTTGCCGACGTAGGCCACTTTGCCTCTTACGCTCGCTGCGTAAAAAGTGCGCATTACTCCAACGGCAAAAAGAAAGGTGAAGGCAACGCCAAGAACGGCAACGCTTATTTGATCTGGGCTTATATCGAAGCGGCTAATTTCGCCCGGCGCTTCAGCGAGGATGCCAGACGCTTTTTCGAGAAAAAGAAAGCCAAGACCAACGCCGTGGTCGCTACCAAGGCACTCGCACACAAGCTGGCGCGAGCGAGTTATCACATCCTGAAGGAGAAACAGCCTTTTGATGCCAGACGCTGTTTCGCCTGATGGGCGAATGAGGTGATGGTTGGCCAACCAAAAAGGGACTGGGCTCGAACCACTAAATCTGAGTGGCGACCGACCGTCACCGCCTGAGTGTGTTGTAACCGGGTCGTCTGCCAGGTGAGCCAGTTGGGACTGGACGTGTGTTTTGCACGAGCCACAGTTCTGTGACACGTTTTGGACGCATTGGCGGCACCAACGTTTCTCTGGGGCAGTTAGCTGCCAGGGCGGTGCTGGTCGTATCGCTACCGCTTGATCCAAATGGGTGTCTGGCACGACTCGTTCGTAGCCAATGAAGAGGAAACGGGTTCGACGGGTTCAACCGATCAGGTTGAGTTGGAGGGCAAACCCTGCAGTTGAGAACTGCAGGGCGCGGTGGCTTTTAACCTTGACTTGAGACCGGCTAATGGGTGTCCCCTTTGATTGTTTGATGCGTTAATGTGATGCGGATTTACCTACTGTATGGCGCCAATAGATCAACTACCTTTATACCTGTTTCCAGAATCTCCTGCTCCAAAGACAACTCAACAAAATCTGGCGCTTTATTTTTTGCAGAGAAAGATCTTGTAGCTACGTCCGCGTACTCAACGGTGGCCTTTCTAGCCTCCCTGTCTATCGAAACACCTATCACCATCACTCCAACCCTTCGCAAAGCAGAAGTAAGACTTTCGGAAGTTGCTGTTAATGGGACATCTGGCAACAAAAATTTAGGCATAACCAACCCCTACAATAAAACAAGAAACAAAAGGACCAAACAAATGGGACAGATTTATTTTCCGACCCTCCACCAGAAAAAGTATCGACATAAATGCCTAAAACCACACCTGATAGAAATGACAGTTTTTTAATACTTATTCAGAACAACCAAAATTCTGGAATTAAAATTAAAGGGGACAAAATTAAAGGGGACAGATTTATTTTCAGCTCTTAACATAAAAGGGGGGGGGGGGGCGATTAAATAAATCTGCCCCCTTTTTGCCGTCCCCTTTTTGCCCTTTTTGCCTGTCCCCTTTTCCCTTTTTAGCTCTTAAACAAATCTTTCCCCTTTTGATTTTGAGACCGGCTAATGGGCGCTCCCTTTTGTTTATTCGCCATCAACTAAAAATTGTCCCTTTTCTTCTAATAAACCTGCGTACTTCCTATTATATTTTTGATCAAACAAAGCCGATGTCGGTTCCGAAAAGTCTGAAACGACGACGTCATCCTCGGCAGACCCCAAGATTCCCCGCAGCTTTTCGGGATTATTCACATATACCAATGCCTTTGATTTTGACCTATCGATCTGAATAGCATCAAAAACAACCCCCACCTCCCTTAGCTTTGCTTGAAGTTCTGAATCAGTTAGCAATCCTTCCGAAGGAAGATTCATCAACAGTAATTTTTTCACAACCACACCCTCCAACTGACAATATAAACAACAAAGGGAACAGATCTATTTTCCGCCCCTTCCACCAAGCAAAGAATCAACATAAACACAGAAAACAACACCTGATATAAATGACAGTTTTTTATACTTATTCAGAACAACCAAAATTCTGAATAAGTATAAAAACCACGAACGCAAGCTCATTTAACTCATCCCCTCCCCGAACCAACCGATTCAGCTCCACTTCGACCACACCCAGCGCCCCCCACTGGATATCCCCCCAATCCCAATTATGCTCAAAGAAACCCCGCCCTCCCGCGAGGTCGAGAGTCTGTGCACGCTCCACGAAACACCTGCTCCAGCATCAGCCAAAGGCCACGGGGTACGCGACGTTGATGAAGTGCTCCGGCCTCTAACAACAAGCACGACGGAGAACCCCCATGGCCGTACTCGACAGCATGTCCACCGGCAGTGCCCCGCACCAGAGCGTCAGCCGAGAAGAGCGCAAGGTCATCTTCGCTTCATCCTTAGGCACGGTCTTCGAGTGGTACGACTTTTACCTTTACGGCTCCCTCGCCGCGATCATCGCCAAGCACTTCTTTGCCGGGGTCAACGAGACCACGTCGTTCATCTTCGCCCTGCTCGCCTTTGCCGCCGGTTTTGCGGTGCGGCCGTTCGGTGCGGTGGTGTTCGGGCGGTTGGGCGACATGATCGGGCGCAAGCACACGTTTCTGATCACGATTGTGATCATGGGTGTGTCGACGGCGATTGTGGGTTTCCTGCCGGGTTACGCGACCATCGGGGTCGCGGCGCCGATCATTCTGATTACCCTGCGATTGCTGCAAGGTCTGGCGCTGGGCGGTGAGTACGGCGGCGCGGCGACGTATGTGGCCGAGCATGCGCCGAAGGGCAAACGCGGGTATTTCACCTCGTGGATTCAGACCACCGCGACGCTGGGGCTGTTTCTGTCGTTGCTGGTGATTCTGGCCTGCCGCACCGCGCTGGGCACCGAGGCGTTCGAGGCCTGGGGCTGGCGGATTCCGTTCTTGCTGTCGATCCTGCTGTTGGCCGTGTCGGTGTACATCCGTCTGCAACTGAACGAATCGCCGGTGTTCATGAAAATGAAGGCCGAAGGCAAGGCCTCGAAGGCGCCACTGACCGAATCCTTCGCCCGTTGGGACAACCTGAAAATCGTGATCATGGCCCTGCTCGGCGGCACCGCCGGCCAAGCAGTGGTCTGGTACACCGGGCAGTTCTATGCGCTGTTCTTCCTGCTGCAAACCCTGAAGATCGACCCGCAGACCGCCAACCTGCTGATCGCCGGTTCGCTGTTGATCGGCACGCCGTTCTTCGTGATTTTCGGCAGCCTGTCCGACCGCATCGGGCGCAAGGGCATCATCATGGCCGGGTGCATTCTGGCGGCGGTGACCTACTTCCCGATCTTCCACGCGCTGACCCAGTACGGTAACCCCGACGTCTTCATCGCTCAGGAGAAGAACCCGGTCAAAGTGGTCGCCAGCCCTGACCAGTGCTCGTTCCAGTTCGATCCGGTGGGCAAGGCCAAATTCACCAGTTCTTGCGATCTGGCGAAAACCATCCTGGCCAAACGGGCGATCCCGTACGAAAACGTGGTGGCAGAACCGGGCACCGTGGCCCAGGTGCGCATTGGCGATAAAGTCATCGAAAGTTTCGAAGGCACCGCCATGCCGGCCGCCGACTTCAAGACCCGCAACGACGCCTTCACCGCCAGCCTCGGCACCGCGCTGAAAGAGGCCGGTTATCCGGAAAAGGCTGATCCGGCCAAGACCAATTACCCGATGGTCTTGCTCCTGCTGACCGTACTGGTGATCTACGTGACCATGGTTTACGGCCCGATTGCAGCGTGGCTGGTCGAGCTGTTCCCGGCGCGCATCCGCTACACCTCGATGTCGCTGCCCTACCACATCGGTAACGGCTGGTTCGGCGGCTTCCTGCCGACCGTGGCGTTCGCGATGGTCGCGGCCACAGGGGATATCTACTACGGCTTGTGGTACCCGATTGTCATCGCGGTGATGACGGCGATTCTAGGGATCTTCTTCATGCCAGAGACCAAGGATCGCGACATTCATCACACCTGAGGATTGAGCGCCGCCCGCTTCTGCAAGGAAGCGGGCGGCGCCCGCCTCACCGCGTTTCTGAAGGCACACTGGCAAGACACATAATCCGTTTGTGTCATGTCGCTGTCATTCTGGGTTGCTAACGTCCTCGCGCCTCTTTGCCCCGACTGCCAAGGTGACCTTCCCGGTGTACTCAAGCCCGACGCGCCAGACCATCATCCTCAGATCCGCCGATATGTCCTGCGACGACTTCGGCGCTTTGTTTTCCCGCATGTTCGGCAATCGTTATGGCGACACACCGCCGCCGCCCAAGGACATCATCATCGGCGGCGTCTACGGTCGACACGACGGGGTCAGTTTCCGACGCATGCATTACCGGGGCGATTTCACCGTGGCGTTCCCCGAGCCCTACGATGAAATCACCTTTGTCATTCCCACCGCCGGCAGGATTATCTTCAACGACTCGCCCGAATCCCTGGGCCTGCCGCACATCGGGCTGGCCATCGACAAGGCGGATCTGCGCTCGATGCGTTTCGTCGACAATCATGCGCAGCACGGCATGTCGATCAGCCGCGCGGCGCTCACCGAACGGCTGTCGTCACTGCTGGGACGACCGATCGTGCACAAGCTGCATTTCGAGCCGAGGGTGGATCTGAACAGCCCGGCGTTTCAGGGCATTCGTGCGCTGATCGATCTGGCCACCGGCACCGAGTTCGACCTGTTGTTGAACGCCGGTTCGCTGATGCCGTCGCGCCTGCGGGAGATGCTGGTAGACGCGGTGCTGGAAGCCTGGCCGCACAATTTCAGCGAGGCCTTGCGCCGCCCCGAAGCGCAAATCGCGCCACGGCATGTGAAACAGGCCATCGAATATATTCAGGCACATCCCGAGCAACTGGTCAGCGGCACGGATCTGGCGGGACTGGTGAACGTCAGCCTGCGGGCGTTGCAGGAAGGGTTCCGGCGGTTCGTCGGCACTTCGATTGTCGCGTACCAGCGACAGGTCAGGCTGGAGCGTGCCTGTGATGCATTGAAGCAAGGCCAATCGTCATCGGTAACTGACGTGGCCCTGCAATTCGGATTCAGCAACGTCGGCCGTTTCTGCCAGTATTTCCAGGATGCTTATGGCGTGAGCCCCGCAGAAATGCGAAAAGGACTGCGCTGAAGCAGTCCTTTTTCTTCACCTTCAGTTGATCAGAACTGATAACTGGCCTTGAGCCCGCCGCTGAAACCGTGGCTGTCGCCGCCACCGCTGGCACCTACTTCGGCGCCCAGGCTAAGCGCGCCGAGGTTGGCCATCAGGTTGACGCCGCCGCTGAACTGATCGCGGTTGTCGAACGCCGCACGCTGTTCGATATCCAGCCCCAGCAGGTGGCCTTCGCTGTCGACCTGATGATCGCCCAACACACGCTCATAACCGACCCGCACGCCCGGCACCAGTTGCCAAGCGCCCATCGGCATCGGGGCGAACGAAACGTCGAGATTGGCCACCGCACTGCGCCGGGTTTCCTGAATGTCATCGACATCGAGGGCCAGTTCGCTGCCCTTCTCCTGGAAGCCCGACAGGTCCAGACGGCTGACCCGCACGCCGAGGCTTGGCTCCAGAACCACATCGTTCATCGGCATGCGATAACCCAGCGCCAGCGTGGCGCCGCTGAGATTGCCGTGAGTGTCGCCCTTCGCCGAACCGAGGCCGCCGCCGAGGTCGCGCTTGCTCTCGTAGTCGACGTAACCGGCACTGAGGTTGGCATCGACAAAAAGGCCACGTTCCAGGCTGGTGAAGCCATAACGGGCGCCAAGGTCGAGGAAGGTGAAATCGGTATCGGCCTCGCCACCTGCACCGCCCACCGAGCCTTTGCTGTAACCGATCCCGCCGCGAGCGCTGAGCTGTTCGGAGAAACGCTGGGTGACGCCAAACATCAGGCCCTGGCTGTGTTCGTTGCTGCTTTGCGCATGGGCCGAGCCGTCGGTGCCGAGGTAACCGGCGAGCGCGGTGCTCCACAAGCGGTACTGGCCGACCTTGAGGTCGGTGCCGCCGGCAAACGGCGCGGCAGCTTGCTCGATCATTGCGTTCTGACGCAGCAGATAACTCGCCGCATCGGCGTGCACTTGACCGCCGACCGTGGACTCGACACCGCCCAGAGTGCCGGCGTCGATGGCCGATTGCAGGTAGTAGTTGTAGGCGCTGTAGGTGCCCGACAGTTTACTGTTCTGCAATTCCTGCAACAGTTGCGCGCCAGCGGCGGCGTTGCCGATCAGCCCTGCCTGACCGGGCAGGCTGTTGTACTCGACCATTTTGCCGCGCAGCACATAAATCGTTTCCTGAGACAAACCCAGCCCCTGCTTGAGGTAG
Source organism: Pseudomonas fluorescens (assembly GCF_030344995.1). Lineage (GTDB taxonomy): Bacteria > Pseudomonadota > Gammaproteobacteria > Pseudomonadales > Pseudomonadaceae > Aquipseudomonas > Aquipseudomonas fluorescens_BF. The sequence continues at coordinate 3,019,739 of NZ_CP128260.1, read as the reverse complement.
TTGTCCATGCTGCCGTATTGCGCGGTCACCTGATCCAGGCCCGCTTGCAGATAACTGGCCTCGACGCCCAGCAGCGGCGCGTAGATCGCGGCCATGCTCGGCGGCATCATCGCCAGAGTCTTGGCCACACGGTCGGCGGTGTAGTCGTTGGTCGCCAGGTAGTTGCTCATGATCGTCGCGTTGTCGACCCCGGCGATGCTTTGCAGCACAGCGGCGGTCCAACCGGTGCGGTCCTTGCCGGCGGTGCAATGGAACAGCGCGGCGCCGTCGACACCGGCCAGTTCGTTGAACAGCACGCCCAGTTGCCCGCGCATGCCGGCGTCGCTGACGAAGGCGCGGTTGGTTTCCTGCATCATCGCAATCGCATCGGCGGCGCTTTTGAACGAGACCGTGGTGATGTTCGCCCCCGAGGTCGTGGCGCCGATGATGTCGATGTTCTGATAGGTCGCCCCGCTGATCATCGTGTCCGGCGTGGCCGCGATTTCACTGGGGGTGCGCAGGTCGTAAACGGCCTTGATCCCCAGACCATTGAGGGTCGCCAGGTCCGATGCCGTCGGCGTCAGCGCGTTGGAGCGGTAGAACACCCCGGCGCGCATGGTGCCGTCGTGGGCTGTGGAATAAGCGGTGGTGATACCGGCGACATCGCGGAAGTTGTCGATGCCCTGCAGGCGCGGGGTATCAAGGTCGGCCGCGTGGGCGGCGGCGATGGACAGACTCAACACGGACAGCGAACACAGAAGACGTGGAAACACGATGCAGCCTCATTGGAAACCGGTTGGGCTGCCCACTATCTACAACCAAATGTGACTGAATATGGCAAAACCTCGAAAAGCGTAAATGGCGGCGCGATCTGTCCGGCGCGCGCGCGTTCTGTCCGTGGCTGCCGACTGAATCCGTTTCGTGCTTTGACGTTTTTTTTGCAAGCACCGACGTAAACTGCAGTCTTCGACCCTTCTGGAACCCGTCAATGAACGACGCAGACGATGAAATCCTCACGCAAGCGGCGCACTGGTGCCTGCGCCTGCAAGACGAAACCTGCACGCCCGACGAACGCCAGGCGTTCCAGCAGTGGATTCAGATCGACCCGCGCCATGCCTTCGAATACGCGAAGATGCTCGAAGTCTGGGAACTGAGCGATCAACTGCCGGACGAGCGCGACAAATCGAAAAAACGCAAGGCCACGACGCTGCCCTGCAGTTTTGAAGAGTTTCAACGCAACCTGGCGCAACGTAGCTGATGCGCCGCGATACGCTGGGGTTGTTGATCTGATGTAAAGCTGCAACATCCCCTGCCTTGCCCAGCCCCTCGCCGCCTGAGCAAACAATCGCATTGCTCAAGCTTCGTCCTTTATTCAGGGTTAGAATCCGCCCGATTCGGCTAACAGTTTAAGGATGACTTCGGCATGTCCACCCACGACACCTCCCTGCAAGACACCGCCGCCCCCGAGGGCGTCTGCTTCGGCTGCGGCAGCCGCAACCCGCACGGTTTACACATCAAGAGTTTCTGGCATGAAGACGGCGTGCACGTCATGGCCGAACATGTGCCCGAGGCCAAGTACAGCGGCTGGCCGGAACTGGTCTACGGCGGCCTGATCGCCATGCTCGTGGACTGCCATTCCAACTGGACGGCGATGGCTTACCACTATCGGGCCGAGCAACGCGAACCCGAAAGCCTGCCACGCATCAACTGTGTCACCGGCAACCTCGGCATCAAGTTCATCAAACCGACGCCGATGGGCGTGCCGCTGACGCTGAAGGCCCGAGTCGACGGTGAAGTCGGGCGCAAGACCCGGGTGATCTGCGAGGTCTACGCCGGGGATGTGCTGACGGCGGTGGGTGATTCAGTGTTTGTTCGGGTAGATACCGAGCAGTTGGCAGCGGCCGCACACGGTCGCTGAGACCTGTCACTGAAGGAAAACAGCATGCCCGATCGCAAAATCATCATCCCCGACTCCATGAAAAACATCGTCGAACGCGCCGGATACGCTCCGGCGGTTCTGGTCGGCGACACGCTTTATTGCGCCGGTCAGGTGGGCCGGACGGCTGACTTGAAGGTCATCGAAAACCCCGAGCAGCAATTCATCCGCGCCTGGGAAAACCTCGATGAAGTGCTGAAGGCCGGTGGTTGCACCTTCAACGATGTGGTGGAGATGACCACCTATCACGTCGACATGAGCCAACACATGCCGGTGTTCCGTGACGTGAAAAACCGCGTATTCCCCAAAGGCTTCTGCGCCTGGACCTGCATCGGCGTCAGCGAACTGGCCCATCCGGGGTTGCTGGTGGAAATCAAATGTGTGGCGGTGCGCAGGCGCGCTATACCTGAGTAACGCCATTCCCCTCATCGAGGTGTTGAACGATGGACTTGACCCTCTATTACCACCCGTTGTCGTCCTACTGCCACAAAGCGCTGATCGCCCTGTACGAGCACGACGTCGCGTTCGAGAAACGCCTGATCGACCTGTCCAGCGAAGCCGAACGGGCCGAGTTGCGGGCGCTGTGGCCATTGGTCAAATTCCCGGTGCTGCAGGACCGTGCCCGCCAGCGCAACGTGCCGGAGTCGAGCGTGATCATTGAATATCTGGACCGTTATCACGCCGGAGCGGGTCGCTTGATCCCCGACGATTGGGACACTGCGCTGCAGGTTCGCCTGTGGGACCGGTTTTTCGACAATTACGTGATGACGCCGATGTCGCAGATCGTCGCCGACCGCATCCACGGTAGAAACGCTGACCTGAGCAGCCAGCGCACGTTGCTGAACACCGCCTACGACATGCTGGAAAACCAGTTGGCGAACCACCCATGGATCGCCAGCCCGGACTACAGCATGGCGGATTGCTCGGCCAGCCCGGCGCTGTTTTACGCCAGTACGCTGGTGCCGTTTGGCGCCGACCGCCCTCGCCTCAGCGCCTATTTCGAGCGGCTGGTGGAGCGCCCGTCTTTCCGCCAGGTGATCGACGAAGCCAAACCGTGGTTCGACTTCTATCCCTTCTCCGAGGCCCTGCCCCAACGTTTCCGCTGAGGCTCGGCCTTACGCCGGCTGGTGACTGGTCACGCAGTGAATCCCGCCACCGCCGGCCGCGATGGCGTCGATGTTGATCTGCACCACGTCGCGGTTCGGATAGAGCTTTTTCAGCAGGTCGAAGGCCTTTTTGTCGGCATCCTTGTCGCCGAATTCCGGGGCGATCACCGCGCCGTTGATCACGAAGTAGTTGATGTAACCGGCCGCGAAATCGTCGTTGTCCCTGTTGAATTTGGTCTTGCGCGGTTTCAGCGGCGGCGACACGGTGTGGATCTGCAACGGGCGACCGTCGGCGTCGGTGGCCTTTTTCAGGATTTCCAGGTGCGCCAGGGTGACCTTGTTGTCGTAGGAGCGCGGGTCGGTGTCGAGGTTGGCGATCACCACGCCGGGCGTGACGAAGCGCGCGTAGAAATCGACGTGGGCATCGGTGATGTCCTTGCCCTTGATGCCCGGCAGCCAGATGATCTTGCGCAGACCGAGGCGCGCTTTCAGTTCTGCCTCGACGTCGGCCTTGCTCCAGCCGGGGTTGCGGTTTTCGTTGACCCAGCAGCTTTCGGTCATGATCGCGGTGCCGTGGCCGTCGACTTCGATGCCGCCGCCCTCGCCCACCAGTTCGCTGCGCTGGTAGGTCGCCTGCGCATCGGCCGCCACGCGTTTGGCGATCTTCGCGTCTTTTGAGTGCTGCTGCTTGTTGCCCCAGCCGCTGAAGTTGAAGTCCACCGCGCCCAGGCCATTCTTGTCGTCGATGACGAAGTTGGCGCTGATGTCACGCATCCAGATGTCGTCGAGGTTGGCGATCTGGTAGGTGATGTTGGAGGTGCCGCAAATCTCTTCGGCCAGGCTGCGTTCGCCGCTGCGGCAGTAGATGGTCAGCGGCTCGTAACGGGAGATGGCGCGGGCGATCCGGCCCAGCGCTTCCTGGACGTCTTCGGTGAAGTCTTCCCAGATCGCGTCCTGCGCGCCGAAGGCCATGTAGGCACGTTCGTGCTTGTCGCCCTCGTCGGGCATGAACCAGCGACCTTCGCTGGCCGCCAGTACGCGCGCCGGTGACAGACCGAGGCCCATGACGGCAGCGCCTACGCCGGCGGCGACTGAAACCTGTTTGATGAACTCGCGACGAGTCGCCATGTGTACGTTCCTGATGGGTAAGGGGCCACCAAGGCAGCCCGGAAAAATCACTGTGCAGTGGCGGTCTTGAATTTGGTCCAGGTGCGCATGCGGGCGCGCATGTCGGCCTGGGGAATATCCTTGCCCGGTATCAGACGAGCATAGGTCGCTTCGTCGAGGTAGATGTCCGGGTTGTTGCGCATGGCCTCATCCACGTTTGGCCGGGCCTTGGCGTTGGAGGTCGGGTAACCGGTGAAATTGCTGATCGCGGCCATGTTCTCCGGGCGCATCACGAAGTTGATGAATTCGTAGGCGTATTCCGGGTGTTTGGCATCCACCGGAATGGCCATGGTGTCCATCCACACCGTGGTGCCCTCGCGCGGCACGCGGTACTGGAAACGGGTCTGCTTGCCGGCGCTGTCCGAGGTGCGCTGGGCCTGGGTCATGTCGCCGCTGTAGCCGAGGGACAGGCACAGGTTGCCGTTGACCAGATCGGTTACCGGTTGCGACTGAAACTTGCGAATGTACGGCCGCAGCTTCATCAACAGATCACTGGCCGCCGTCAGGTCCGCAGGCTTGGCGCTGCGCGGGTCGCGGCCCAGATAATTGAGCACCACGGCCAGCACTTCGTCCGGCGAATCGATCATCGAAATCCCGCAATCGGCGAATTTGGCCGCCAGTTCCGGTTTGAACAGCATGTCGAGGCTGTTGACCGGGGCGTCGGCCATGCGCTGCTTGATCTGCTCGGCGTTGTAGGTCAGGCCGATGGTGCCCCAGGTATAAGGCACGGTGGCCTTGTTCGAATGCTCGTAATGGCTGCGCAGTTTCTGCAGGCCCGGTTCGATGTCGTTCATCGCCGTGACTTTCGAAGGATCCAGCGGCAACAGGCTGCCGGCGCGCATCAGGCGTTCGGCCACGGTGTCGCCGGGGAAGATCAAGTCGTAGCCGCTGCCGCCGGAGAGCATCTTGGCTTCCAGGGTTTCGCTGCCGTCCATCACGTCGTAGATCACCTTGATCCCGGTTTCGGCGGTGAATTTGCTCAGGGTGTCTTCGGCGAAATAATCCGCCCAGTTGTACAGCCGCAGGGTCTTGTCTTCGGCGTGTACGGCCGGCATCAAACCGACCAGCGCCAGACCCAGAGCGCCCAGCAACCACTTGTGTGAAACAGGCATATCAGACTCCTTGGGGATTCCAGCGGGCGTTAACGTGACGGCCATCCTGGCTCAACAATGCGCCATACATTTCCGGACGGCGGTCGCGGTAGATGCCCCAACTCAAGCGATCTTCACGCATGGCGGCCAGATCCAGGCTTTGCACAAAGACACCGGTGCTGGCACGGTCGGCTTCGGCGAGCATTTTTCCCTTGTGGTTGCAGATGAACGACGAGCCGTAGAAATTCATTTGCAGCGCCGCATCGGTGCCCGCCACTTCACGGCCAACCCGGTTGGAGGCGATCACCGGCAGCAGGTTGGCAGCGGCGTGGCCACGCATGGTCATCTGCCAGTGGTCACGCGAATCCAGATCCGCGCAACCCGGTTCAGAGCCGATGGCGGTCGGGAACAGCAGCACTTCAGCGCCCATCAACGCCAGGCAGCGCGCGGTTTCCGGAAACCACTGATCCCAGCAGATGCCCACGCCGAGGCGGCCGAATGCGGTGTCCCAGACTTTGAAACCGGTGTCGCCGGGGCTGAAATATTCCTTCTCCTGATAGCCGATGGCGTTGGGAATGTGGGTCTTGCGGTACACGCCCAACAGGCGCCCGTCGGCATCGGCCACGCTCAGGGAATTGAAGTAGGCATTGCCGGCCTTCTCGTACCAGCTCAGCGGCAGCACCACGCCCAGTTCACGGGCCAGCGCGGCGAAACGCGACAGCACTTGGCTGTCGCGGTACTCCTCGGCCAGCGCCATGTGTTGATGGCTCTGTTCGATGCAGAAATACGGCGTGGCAAACAGCTCCTGCAACAGGATCACTTGCGCGCCCTGCGCGGCCGCTTCACGCACCAATTGCTCGGCGCGGTCGAGGTTGCTTTTCAAGTCCCAGGTGCACGGCATCTGGGTGGTGGCGACTTTCAGCAGCGTCATCGATCAACCCTCCACCGGCCAGGCTGGCTGTTGCTGGGTGATGCAGTGCACACCACCGCCGCCATGGGCCAGGTGATTGATCTGCACCGGCACTACTTCACGACCGGGGAACGCTTCGGCCAGGGTTTCTGCCGCCACATGGTCGGCCTCGATGCCGTACGCCGGCATGATGATCGCGCCGTTGGCGATGTAGAAATTGGTGTACGAGGCGCAGAACACTTCGGCTTCGGTATCCACCGCATCGGTGGCTTCATACAGTTCGATCAGCTCGAATTTGCGGCCCTGGGCGTCGGTGGCCAGCTCCAGCGCGCGACGGTTTTCCCGCACGACTTCGGCGTACACCGAGCTGCGATCGTGAGTCGCGTCTACCAGCAACACGCCAGGTCGGGCGAAGGCGCAGACGCCATCGACGTGGCCGTCGGTCATGTCACCCGTGACGTAATCCGGATCGCCCGGCAGCCAGATGGTTTTCTTCACGCCGAGCAGACGACTGAAGATCTCTTCCATCTCGGCCTTGCTCACGCCGGGGTTACGGTTGGGGTTGAGCAGCACCGACTCGGTAGTGATCAAGGTGCCCTCGCCGTCCACGTGAATCGCGCCGCCCTCGTTGCTCAGCGCCGTGCCAAAGCACTCGCCGCCCAGGTGATTGAGTACGCGGCGGGCCAGGCTTCCGTCTAGATCATGGGCCGACTTGCCGCCCCACGCGTTGAAGCGCCAGCTCACCCCGGCCAGACCTTGTTCCGGGTGAACCACGAAGCTCGGGCCGGAGTCGCGGCACCAGCTGTCGTTGACCGCCAGCGGAATCAGTTCGATGTTCGGTCCGCACAAGGCTTTGGCGCTGGCGATGGCCGACGGATCGACGACCATTTTCACCGGTTCGAACCGGGCGATGGCATTGGCGACGCGGGCGAAATCTTCCTGCACCAACGGCAGGGTGACGCGCCAGCCAGACTCCCACAGGGCCTGATTGTGGGGCCAGACCATCCAGGTCGCCGCGTGCGTCACCCACTCTGCCGGCATCATCCAACCGCTGTTGTTGTTTTTGTTCTGCTGCATGGTAAAAAGCCCTTTGAGTTAAGCCATTGTGTTCAATGAAAACAGCCTTGGCGGCGTTGATGTGCATGCTAATGGCGGCCTGAAGGGCAAACAAACGATGGATTTAGCGGAAAACTGATTAGAGGAACTTATCGATCATGCTGAAACACTGGCCACCCCTCAGCTCGTTGCGCGGCTTCGAAGCGGCCGCAAGGCTGGGCAGTTTTCACAAGGCCGCCGAGGAACTGAGCCTCACGCAATCGGCCATCAGCCAGCAGATCCGCAGCCTTGAGGCGTATCTGGAGCAGCCGCTGTTTTTCCGCAGCGGGCGCAGCGTCAGCCTGACCGACGCCGGCCACGATCTGCTCAGCACCACCCAGGCGATGCTGCAGCAACTGGCCGTCGGCATCCGGCGACTGGGGCAGTATCAGAAACCCAATCAACTGGTGCTCAACACCACGCCGGCGTTTGCCCGGCACTGGTTGCTGCCGCGTCTGGGGGATTTCCGCCGTCAGCATCCGAAGGTGGATCTGTGGATTTTCAGCACTGATGAAGTGCCGGACATGGCGACCCAGACCATCGATCTGGCGGTGCGCGACGACATCAGTTCGCAGGCTGAATGCAGCTTCAAGGTGCTGCATGCCGACCGCCTCTACCCCGCGTGTCATCCGAGCTTGTTAAGCGTGCCGAGCGCGCAGCGGACAACGCTGCACGGCGAGCGGGAAATGGACTGGAGCCATTGGGCGGTGGAGTCGGGAATCGATGTCGGCCAGCAGGATCAGGGTTTGAATTTCTCTGATCCGGGTTTGCTGCTGGACGCGGCATGCGGTGGGCTCGGCATCGCGCTGGTCAGCCAATTGCTCAGCCGCAAGGCCCGGGCCGACGGGCTGTTGCAGCCCTTGGTCGAAGAGACCATTCGCGGCCCCAACTGGGCGCTGCTGACCCACCGCGACAGCGAAAACGATCCGATGGCCCGCAGTTTTACCGAGTGGTTGCTGGCGAACCTGAGCGATCCATGACCGGTGCGTGGCGGGCCATCACTTCGGCGATCCAGTCGATAAACACCCGCAACTTGCGGCTGATGTGGCGGTTCGGCGGGTACGCGACGTAGAGCGGCATCGGATCGAGCTGCCAGTCTTCGAACAGCGGGATCAGCGCGCCGCTCGCCTCGTGTGCCTTGGACATGTATTTGGGCAACCACAATACACCCAGCCCCGCGAGGCCCGCCGACAAATAAGCATTGCCGTCATCGACCGCCAGCACATGGCGGCCCTTGATCTGCAAGTCTTCGTGCTCATTGCGCAAGGCATAAGGCACCGGTTTGCCGGTGCGAGCCCAGAGGAAACCGACCACCCGATGATGGCTGTCTTCCAGCTCACGGGGATGCATCGGGGTGCCGGCGCGGGCCAGGTAACCGGGCGCGGCATACACGCCCAGTTGCAGATCGGCGACCCGCCGGGCCATCAGCGATTGATCGCGCAGCTCCCCGCCACGGATCACGCAATCGACGTTTTCATCGATGATGTCGACGATCCGGTCGCTGACGCCCATGTCGATCTGGATCTCCGGGTAACGCGCACAAAACTCGGGCAGCGCCGGCACCAGAATCAGGTTGGCCAAGGGGCTGGGCACGTCGACCCGCAAGCGTCCCTTGGGCTGGGCCGCGGCACCGGGAAGGCTGGTCTCGGCGTCGTCCATGTCTGCCAGCAACCTGATCACCCGCTCGTAATAGGCCGCGCCGTCCGCCGTGGCGTTGACCTTGCGCGTGGTGCGGTTGAGCAATTTCACTCGTAACCGTGCTTCCAGTTGCTGAATGAGCTGGGTCACGGTGGTCTTGCTCATGTGCAGGGTTTCGGCGGCTTTGGTGAAACTGCCCGCCTCCACCACCCGGGCGAAGGCTTGCATCGCGTCAAAACGGTCCATATTCCACCTTTAATAGCGGCTCGATTGTTTGTAATTTGCAAACAGTGAACGCCAAGGTTGCGCGTTTATCGCGCCGAGGCAAGTCCTTAGAGTTTCTCCATCGCAGTTTTTCAACCCATTGAAGGAGACACCCCCATGACCCGTACCCAGCCAAAACGCGACGTGGTTTTTCCACCTGGACGCCACGCCCTCTACGAGCGCAATCGTTATTCCCCGGCCGTTCGCTCCAACGGTTTTCTGTTTGTCTCAGGCCAGGTCGGCAGCCTTGAGGACGGCTCGCCGGAACCGGATCTGAAACAACAGGTGCGACTGGCCTTCACCAATCTCAACGCCATCCTCGGCGCGGCCGGCGGCAGTTTCGACGATGTGGTGGACGTAACAGTGTTCATGGTCGACCCGCAATCGACCTTCGAAACCATCTGGGAAGTGGTGCCCGAGTTCTGGGGCGAGGCGCCGCATCCGACGATTACGGCGGTCGGTGTGACGTGGTTGTATGGCTTTCAGTTCGAGATCAAGGTGATTGCCAAACTGCCGGAATGACCTGACATCGCGTCGATTTGCAGCACGGGCCGACAGTCTTCAGACTGTCGGCCCGCATTCCTTTTGCGATCCATCGCCATGTCCGACACTTTGTTGAAGCCCAGCCTGCCCGGCATCGCCCTGCGCCGCTGGCGCGTGCTGCACCGCGTCAAGCAGAGCCATGCCGCCGAGTTGTTCAAGGTCACCCAGTCGACGATTTCTCGCTGGGAAAGCGGCGTGCAGGCGATGGACCCGGACGCACACCGGCAACTCGAAACGTTGCTCGCGGCGCGACTCGACAGCGCCGCCGATCAGGCCCTCGCGCGACTGGTCACGGACAGCGTCCGCCCGGTTCACCTGGTCTGCGACCTGACCCATCGTCTACTGGCCTGTTCCCCGGCCCGCGCGGCGCAGTTCAGCAGTCCGCTGGGCGATCTGCTGGGGCAATCGCTGTGGCGCTTTGCGACAGCGCAAATCCAGCACAAAGAGTCCTTGCTCGATGACACCGGTTGGCGAGAACTCCCGGCGCCGCCGGCACTGGAATTCGTCACTGGCCACAATGATTCAACCCTCGTGCCCATCCGCGAAAGCCTGTGCCGCTGGACGCGGATCGCGCTGTCGGACGGCACCGCCGCACGGCTGGTGGAAACGCTCTAGGCCGCGCGCCGCATATTTTATGCGTGGACGATGAACGAGCCCGGGCCTAGGCTTTGAGCCCTGCTCTCTTTATCCCGGCCACTGTATGAACCTCGAAAAAATCAAGGGACGCCTCGACTTCCTGCGCGAAGCGGAACAGCTCAAGGACGTCCTCAGAAGCGCCCACACCTCCTCCGGACGCAGCGAAAGCACCGCCGAACACAGCTGGCGCCTGTGCCTGATGGCGATCGTGTTCGCCGACGACCTGGCCGGGCTCGACGTGCTGAAAGTCCTGAAGATGTGCGTCATCCACGACCTCGGCGAAGCCATCAACGGTGACATTCCGGCGGTCGATCAAGCCGGTTTCCCCAACAAGGGCGAACAGGAGCGCAATGACTTGCTGCTGCTCACCCGCTCCCTGGACGACGCGCTGCGAGACGAAATCCTCGCGCTCTGGGACGACTACGAAAACGCCCGTTCCCCCGAAGCCAAAGCCGTGAAGGCCCTCGACAAGCTGGAAACACTTTTACAACACACTCAAGGCCGGAATCCGCCAGACTTCGACTACGGTTTCAACCTGGCGTACGGCAAGCGCTACACCGATGCACATCCCCTGTTCGAAACCCTCCGAACCCTGATCGACCGGGACACCCGAGAACGCATGAACACAAACATCACAATCCGCAATGAACGCCCCGAAGACTTCGACGCCATCGCCCGAATCACCGAAGCCGCGTTCCAGCACGAAGAACACTCCAGCCACACCGAACAATTCATCGTCAACGCCCTGCGCCGCGCCGGCCAGCTCAGCGTTTCGCTGGTGGCGGTGGAGAACGACACGGTGGTCGGCCATGTGGCCATTTCCCCCGTGACGATTTCCTCCGGTGCTCAGGGCTGGTACGGCCTCGGCCCGATCTCAGTGTCCCCGACCCGCCAGCAGCACGGCATCGGCTCGATGCTGATGAAAGCCTCGCTGGCGGAGTTGCAGCGCATTGGCGGGGTTGGTTGCGTGGTGCTTGGCGATCCGGGCTACTACGGGCGTTTTGGCTTCAAGGCTCATGCGGGTCTGGAGTTGCCGGGGATCCCGGCGGAGTACTTCCAGGCGTTGGCGTTTGAAGGTGAGTTGCCGGTCGGTGTCGTCAGCTACCACAAGGCTTTTGACGCCACCGCGTAACCGTTCGCGGCCATTCAAAGCGGCAGCGAACAGCTTGATTTGTTCACAATTCGTGTTTAACCGCTTCACCAATGCGCTCTTGATGCCATTTCCGCGATCAATATTCTGTCCTCATGTTGTTTTTGCCCCGGACAGAAAAGAGCGCAAACCATGCCCAGCCCGAGAACGCTGTACCAGAAGCACATCGACAGTCACACCGTCTGCACCCTCGACGATCAGGGCCACGTGCTGCTTTACATCGACCGCCAGGTCGCCAACGAATACACCAGCCCGCAAGCCTTCAGCGGCCTGCGCGATGCCGGGCGCACGGTGTGGCGGCCCGCTGCGACGCTGGCGGTGGTCGATCATGTGAACCCCACCGCACCGAAACGCATCGCGACCATGCCCGACGCCGGGGGCGCGCGGCAAGTGTCGTACTTCGAAGAAAACTGCCGCGACTTCGGCATCGAGCTGTTCGATGTGCTCGACAAGCGCCAGGGCATCGAACACGTCGTGGCGCCGGAACAGGGCTTCATTTTGCCGGGCATGGTGGTCGCCGCTGGTGACAGCCACACCACCACTTACGGCGCACTGGGCGCCTTCGGTTTCGGCATTGGCACTTCGGAAATCGAGCACCTGCTGGCGACACAGACGCTGGTCTACAAACGCCTGAAAACCCTGCGGGTGACGGTCAACGGCGAGCTGGCCGAAGGCGTCACGTCCAAGGACATCATCATGGCGCTGATCGAGAAGATCGGCGCGTCCGGCGCCACCGGTTACGCCATCGAGTTCACCGGCCCGGCCATCAGCGCCCTCAGCGTCGAGGCGCGCATGACCATCTGCAACATGGCCGTCGAGGCCGGCGCCCGGGGTGCGTTCATGGCGCCGGATGACAAGGTGTTCGCTTACCTGCAACTGAAGCCGCGTGCGCCCAAGGGCAAGATCTGGGAGCAGGCCGTCGAGCGCTGGAAAACCCTGCACAGTGATCATGGCGCGGTGTTCGATCGTGAAGTCAGCCTCGACGTCGCCGCGCTGGAGCCGATGGTGACCTGGGGCACCAGCCCCGATCAGGCCTCGCCGGTCAGCGGACACGTGCCGGACCCGGCCGCCCAGCCCGATCCGATCCTGCGTCAGGGCCTGCAGCGCGCACTCGATTACATGGGCCTGAAACCCGGCATGCCGCTGAACGAAGTGACGATCAGCCATGCCTTCATCGGTTCCTGCACCAATGCGCGGATCGAAGACTTGCGCGACGTCGCCCGCGTGGTACGCGGCAAGCGTGTGGCGGCCCACGTGCGGGCGATGATCGTTCCTGGTTCGACGCTAGTGCGCAATCAGGCCGAGGACGAAGGCCTGGCGCAGATCTTTCTCGACGCCGGTTTCGAATGGCGGCAATCGGGCTGCTCGATGTGCCTGGCGATGAACGACGACGTGCTCGCGCCGGGTGATCGTTGTGCGTCGAGCACCAATCGCAACTTCGAAGGCCGTCAGGGCGCCGGTGCGCGCACCCACCTGATGAGCCCGGCGATGGCCGCAGCCGCCGCCATCAGCGGCCATTTGACTGACGTGCGCACCGTCGCGCTGGAGGCTTGAACCATGCAACCTTTCGACACCGTCAGCGGCAGCGCCGCACCGTTTCTTGCGTCCAACATCGACACCGACGTGATCATGCCCAAGCAGTTTCTCAAGGGCATCGATCGTCAGGGACTGGATCGCGGGCTGTTCTTCGATCTGCGCTTTCTCGCCTGCGGCGAACCCAACCCTGAATTCGTGCTCAACCAGCCGGCCTGGCAGGACGCGGCGTTTCTGGTGACCGGCCCCAACTTCGGCTGCGGCTCCAGCCGCGAGCACGCGGTGTGGGGCTTGAAGCAAGTGGGAATCAGGGCCTTGATCGGCACCACGTTTGCCGGGATTTTCTACGACAACTGCCAGCGCAATGGCGTGTTGGCGATTCAGCTGGACGACGCGCAGTTCAAGCGTGTGGCGGAGTCAGTCAGCGTCCCGGCAACCGCGCGGATCAGCGTGAACCTGGCGCAGCAGAGCATCGAGCTGGCAGACGGCACACAGATCGGATTCGAGATCGATCAGTTGCGCAAACAGTCGTTGCAGCTGGGGCTGGACGCCATCGGCACCACGCTGCAACGCACCGAGCAGATCCGCGCCTTTGAAGCGCGGCATCTGGCGGACAATCCCTGGCTGGGTTGATGGCAAAAAAACGGGCGGTTCATTGAACCGCCCGTTTTCACTCCACAGACAAATCGCGGAAGTACTCTTCCAGAAATTCCACGCACACCCGCAGTTTCGCCGACTCACTGAGCCGCACCGGATAGACCGCCCAGACGTTGGCGCTCTGGGTGTACTCCTCCAGCACCTGCACTAGCCGCCCTTGCTCGAGCATCGGTTTGACGTCCCACATCGAGCGCAGCAGAATCCCGCCGCCGCTCAAGGCCCACTCCAGCACAATCTCGCCGCTGTTGGAGGACAGCGGGCCGCTGACTCGCACCGATTCTTCCTGCCCGTCCTTGGTCAGGTTCCAGATACCGAAGGCATTGTTGCGTTCCTTTAGCACCAGACAATCATGGTTTTTGAGGTCTTCAAGCGACTGCGGCGTGCCCCGGCGTTCCAGATACTCCGGCGTGGCGCACAGCACACGCCGGTTGCTGACCAGTTTGCGGGCGATGTGCTGACCCGGCACATCGTCCCCGACCAGAATTTCCAGATCGAAGCCCTCGCCCACCAGATCCACCACGCGGTCGAAGACGTCCAGACGAATGTCGAGTTTGGGGCATTCCCGGGACAGTTCGCAGATCGCCGGCGCCACATGATTACGACCGAAACCGAAGCTGCTGCAGATGTGCAGCGAGCCCGCCGGCTGGTGCCGTGCCTGGGAAATCTCGCCAAGAAACTGATCGAAATCCCCCAGCAGTTTTTCCGCCCAGATCCGCACCCGCTCGCCATCGTCGGTCAACGCGATACGCCGGGTGGTGCGGTGCAACAGCTTGGTCGCCAGCGTGGTTTCCAGCACCGAGATACGTTTGCTGACGTACGCCGGTGAATAGCCCAGCTCGTCAGCGGCGCTGGCAAAGCTGTTCTTGCGGATGACGGTGAGGAAAACCTTGAGGTCTTCGGGCAAGGGAAACGGGTTGAGGCTCATACGGGATAAGGGTCCGTCCGTGGCTCAGGCAATCTGTGAGAAAGCGAGATGGTAGCCGTTGCAGTCACGCACGCCAAAGTCTCTTGAGCCGTACGGCATGTCCTGCAACGGCCAGACGATGTCCGCCTGCCCCTTGATCGATGCGTAATAGCCTTCGATATCGCTGACCAAAAAGTAAAAGGTGCCGGAGCAGGAAACCGGCTGCCTCCAGAGATCCTGTTCAGTGAAGATCAGGCGACTGCCCTCGAACTCGACGGTGACGGTGGTTTCGAAGGAGTCCGTCACGCTGAATCCGAGGACATCACGGTAATGGTCTCGGGTACTGGCCAGATCACTGCAACGAAGGAGCAAGGTTAAGGACATGTCGACCTCGGGGGCTGTGCTGTGCAACCCGCGCATGATGACCGCACTTTGCTCCTCGCGGCAATGGACACCGCCGGGGCTGACGCTGATTGGAACCCCGGCGCCGTGATCAGGGCTGTCGACTGCTCGCGGTTTGCGTACCCGGTTCGAACATCGCCTCGAACCGCGATTTGTTGGCCGCGTAATACGCCGCGACCGCCTGATCCGATGAAGTCTGGCGCGCCTGCATCATCAAGGCTTCCAGATCTGCCTGCGGGATCGAGTAGTGGGCGAAGAAGTACGCCACCTGCGGATACTCGGCACTGAATCCCTTGCGCGCCATCGCATGGATCTGCTCGGCGCCACCGAAAATCTGCTTCGGATCATCCAGATAGCGCAACGACCATTTGGAGAACATCCAGTGCGGGCTCCAGGCATTAACCAGTGACCACTTGTCCCGTTTCAGGTTGCGATCCAGCTCATTGAGCATGCCGCTTTCCGAAGAGGCCACCAGTTTGTAGCCATCAAGCTTGTACTCCTCGATCGCCTTGACCGTGAGCTTGTACTGGCCGTTGCCCACCTCCGAGGTGAGGATCTTGCCTTCGAATTTTTCCTTCACTTGCGGCTTGTTCAGATCCTCGACACTAGCCACTTCACTGATCGGCACCGATGTCGGGACGGCCATGCCGATCCGCCCTTCATACAGCACGCCGAGGTCTTCGAGCCGATCCTTGTATTTGTCGTAGAACGCCTTGTGGGTGCTCGGCAGCCAGACCATCGGGATCAGGTCGATGTTGCCGTTGGCCAAGGCCTGGAACTGAATGCCGATATCGGCCATCACCAGTTTCACCGGTTGTTTGAGGTGATCCTGAAGCGCGGCGCTGGCGAGTTTGACGGTGATTTCGGTGTCCGACCAGTTGACCCAGCCAATGCGCACGGGCGCAGGTTCGGCGGCCTGGGCCTGTGCAGCGAGCGTGGCCAGCATCAGGGCGAAAAGCGTATTTCGATAAGGCGAATGAGCGTTCATCAAGCGTCTTCCTGGGGAGGTGGGATCGGCAGGTATGTCTCAATCTCGACGGCCTTGCGGTTGAGGCGTCTGGCGCAATCCTATGCCTGAGCGAAGCACCGCGCAAGCAAAATGTACACCTGTGTCAGCGATGATTGACACGCCTGTACAGTTGACCTAATTTCAAGTCGCCGAGCCTGATGAAGCCCACCCCGGAGCGCACCACCATGTCCAGCGATCCCCTGTTGCAGCCTTACAAAATCAAGAACCTGACGCTCAGAAACCGGATCATTACCACCGCTCACGAACCGGCCTACCCGGTTGACGGCATGCCCAAGGATTTGTATCGCGCCTACCACGTCGAACGTGCCAAGGCTGGCGTTGCCCTGACCATGACGGCCGGTTCCGCTGCGGTTTCCCGAGACAGCCCGCCGGTGTTCAACAACGTGCTCGCCTACCAGGATGAGGTAGTGAAATGGCTCAAGGACCTGACCGACGAATGCCACGAGCATGGCGCGGCGGTGATGATCCAGTTGACGCATCTGGGTCGTCGCACCCGCTGGGACAAGGCCGACTGGTTGCCGGTAGTCTCGCCGTCGCACCATCGCGAAGCGGCGCACCGCTCCTTCCCGAAGAAAATGGAAGACTGGGATATCCAGCGGATCATCAAGGACTATGTGGACGCCGCCGAGCGGATGCACGCCGCTGGCATGGACGGTCTGGAGCTGCAAGCCTACGGGCACTTGATGGACCAGTTCTGGTCACCGTTGACCAACGAACTCGACGGGCCGTATGGCGGCTCGCTGGAAAACCGCATGCGCTTCACCTTCGACATCCTGCGCGGGATCCGCCAGCGGGTCGGCGAGGATTTCCTGCTGGGCGTGCGCTACACCGGCGATGAAGGCTTGCCCGGTGGCTTCGATGCCAGCGAAGGCTTGCAGATTTCCCACCTGCTGAAAGACAGCGGGCTGGTGGATTTCCTCAATGTCGTACGCGGCCACATCGACACCGATGCAGGTCTGACCGATGTCATTCCGATCCAGGGCATGCGCAATTCGCCGCATCTGGATTTCGCCGGTGAAATCCGAGCAGCCACCGGTTTCCCGACCTTCCATGCGGCCAAAATCCCGGACGTCGCCACCGCTCGCCATGCCATCGCCTCAGGCAAGGTCGATATGGTCGGCATGACCCGGGCGCACATGACCGATCCGCATATCGTGCGCAAGATCATCGAAAAACGTGAAGAAGATATCCGCCCCTGCGTCGGCGCCAACTATTGTCTGGACCGCATCTACCAGGGCGGCGCCGCTTACTGCATCCACAACCCGGCGACCGGCCGGGAAACCACCATGCCCCACGACATTCCCAGGGCCGCACGCAAACGCAAAGTGCTGGTGATCGGCACCGGCCCTGCGGGACTTGAGGCCGCGCGGGTAGCGGGCGAACGCGGTCATGACGTTACGGTGCTGGAAGCGGCGGATCGCCCCGGCGGGCAGATCCGTCTGACCGCCCTCAGCGAACGTCGACGGGAGATGATCAGCATCATCGACTGGCGCATGGCGCAGTGCGAACGTCTGGGCGTGAAGTTTCATTTCAACACCTGGGCCGAAACCGACACGGTGCTGCAGCACGAACCGGATGTGGTGATTGTCGCCACCGGCGGCCTGCCCCACACGGACGTGCTCAGTGCCGGCAACGACCTGGTGGTTTCAACCTGGGACATCATTGCCGGTGACATCAAACCGGGCCGGCATGTCTTGATCTATGACGATGCCGGCGACCACGCTGCGCTACAGGCTGCCGAGGTCATCGCCGCCAACGGCGCGAGTGTCGAAATCGTCACCCCCGATCGCAGCTTTGCTCCGGAAGTCATGGCGATGAATCTGGTGCCCTACATGCGCAGCCTGCAGGATCTGGATGTCACCTTTACCGTCACCTATCGCGTCGATTCGGTCGAGCGCCGCGACGGGCGCCTGGTGGCAACGCTCGGCAGTGATTACGGAACGGTGCACAAGCAGCGGGTGGTGGATCAGGTGGTGGTCAATCACGGCACGATTCCGCTGGATGACCTGTATTTCGACCTGCGCGCGTATTCGAGCAATGGCGGCGCGGTGGAACAACACAACCTGATTGCCGGCAAGGCGCAGGACATTGTCACCCACCCGCAAGGGCGCTTTCAGCTGTTCAGGATTGGTGACGCCGTGGCCGCGCGCAACACCCATGCGGCCATTTACGATGCGTTACGGCTGATGAAAGACCTCTGAAACCGGCCTTCCCTCCTGTTGCAGGAGGGAAGTTGCTGTATCACCAACTACAGGCCGCGCCGGGCAACCCGGGCGCCGGCCTGTACGGCTCGCCCCACGATATCTTCGATGTTCTGCTCGTTCATCGACTGCAACGCAGCCGCCGTGACCCCGCGATATTCCATCAAGGCATCCAGCAGAGCTTGCGGTTCCCGCCCGGCCAGCAGTTGACCGCCGCCCACCACCACCGCCCGTGCCGCCCGCTGCGCAATTCGCGCGGGAATGCCGGCCGCTTCGGCCTGACTGGCGAGCGCAGCGCATAGCAGCGCCGGAAACGCCGGCCCGGTGCCGGACAACGCGCTCAGATAATCGATGCAGTCTTCATCGGGCACCTCGTCCGCCGTGCCCACGCACTCGAACAATCGCTGCAGCCAGTCGCGCTCTTCGTCGGTCAAGGGGCCGGCCACGAACCACGGCGTATAGGATTGGCGGATGTCCACCGCCGCGTTCGGCATGGCCCGCACCACCACTCGCGCCCCTGTCGCGGCACTGAGGGTGGACGCTGAAATGCCGGCCATCAGCGATACCACCGGTTTGCCCCGGGCATCGATCTTCAACTCGCGAAACTGCTCGGGCCGCACCGACAGCACGACGATATCGCTGCTGTCGACCAGTGACTGGTTGTCCCTCAACACGCGCACTCCCGGCGCAACATCAGCACTGCCCGAGCGGTTCGAAATCAGCAGATCACTCGGCCTGATGAACTCCAGGTCCAGCAACGATTCGGCAATCGCCTTGCCCAGCCAGCCCGTGCCGCCGATGATCCCCAGCGTTCTATTGGTCATCGGGCAGCGCCTCTTCGAAGGTTTCCACCAGTGGAACGAACACCCCCGGCTCCGTCTCGGCATAACCGAACTGACCGAAAAACCGGTCCAGCTCGCGTCGCTTGGGTGACTTTCCGGTGAACACGGTGACGTACTGCGGGATTCGCCGGAACCGCACGATCACGTCTTCGGTGGTTTTCATCGAGATGTAGCCGATCTGCGTGAGATAAATCGTCCGGGCGCGGGCATCGGCCGCCCCCGGCTCGTAACCGAAACGGCGAAACATCGCGGCCAGCGCATTGATCCGCGCATCGTCGGCCAACGCGATTTGCCCAGCGACTTCATCCGATTGCAACGCCCAGCTGCGCACCGCGAATTCAAACTGCGAATCGAACAACGCGGGGTTCAGCCAGCATTCGAAAACATTGAGGATCGCCTCGGACACGCTTTCGGCATAACGCTCGCACTGCCCCACCAGCCCACCGGTGTTCTTGTCCCGCCAGCGGGCCAGCAGCGCCGCGAGCAGTTGCTCTCGATCTTCGTAGAACCAGTAGAAGCTGGTGCGCGACAGGTTCAGGCGCTTGGCCAGCGGCATCACCCTGACCGCATCGACTCCGGATTCCTTCAAGGCCTCATACGCGGCGTCCAGCCAGACGTCCACGGAACCGCGCCATCCTGAATCCTGAGCCTTGTTTTTTGTCCGTCCTGCCTGCGTCATTGCAATGCACCTGTCTTTGAGACTTTGACCGGACTTTACACGGGGCGTACACGCAATGTACATCGGCGTACATTTTTCATTTTCGAATGCTCTTCAGCGCCCATGTCGATCTTGATTCAATCGCTTAAAAACGTTGCCGAAAGGACAGTTGTGCGCGCGCCAAAATCCCCGCATTGAACAGAAATGACCGTTCGGCGCTTTTTCTGGCAGCCCTGCACAAACGGGTCTAGGGTTGCGTGGCTGGCAAAATGCTGGCCACTTGGCAAACGTCGCTCGACGAGTGCCATCAGCGGCACTGGAAGAAAAATCAGGGATGGTTTTTGTGCTTGCGCGGGTATTGCACTCTTGAAGAGTGAACGACCTATCCCTGTGTTTCGTTGCTTTCTATCAAGGACAGAAAGATGAACAACGTACAGGCGAGATTTCCCCGTTTGCCCCACCGGCAACCCCCTTCATTGACGCCCGAGGCCAGGCCCGACGGTTTTGGCTGACGACGCTTGCGCGTGAGCCGGCGCTGCGGCGTCGCCATTGCGCGAACCCGATTTGCGGATTGATCAGATCCCGACGGATCAGGCTGTGACGTCGCCGAGAATCCCGGTTGCCGGTGATTCTGGCCGATGTCGTTCGCCTGCCTGTCAGGAAAGGCGCCCCTTCTGCGCAAGGGGTCGAGCGGCACACACCCACGAGGAAGGCCCCGATATGACTGGTTCAAACCACAACATCCCGCCCTACGGCGTCGCCATCCAGAGCGCGATCACCGACGGCGATCTGCAGAAGATGAAGACTTTGTTGAAGCAGCGCGATTCAACGAAGCCGGAAGCGAAGGAGCTACAAACCGCGTACGAAAACCTGGCCAAAGAAGTTTCCCGACTGGAAAAACCCTGAGGCCATTTCCCACACTGCAATGGAGGCAATCAACATGTCAGCTACTCAGCAAAATGTCGGCTTGTTCCCGGTGAGCTACCGGATCGGTACGGGTCAGCCGGGGGCGCAGAGTCTTGCGCTGAACCTGCTGGTGTCCACGCCACAGCAGCATGTCACCGGCAACGCCGCGGTGACTCAGGCGACCAATCCGCCGCTCGACATCGACTCGGACGTCTGGGGTGAATACACCTACATGACGGTGATGAAGCCCGGTGTCAGCAAGATCCTCATCACCGCCCAGGGCAACCACGGCGGCCCCGGCTCCAACTCGATCATCAACTTCAAGATCCACTTGGTGGTCGGCACCGACTGGCGCGAAGGCGTGGCCAACTATGAGTATTTCGACGGCCAGCGTTGGCACGAACTGAACAACGTGCCGGCGCATCTGGTGGAGGTGCCTTCGAATGTCCTCCAGTCTTTCAATCCCGGCCCGGTGATCGAGCCGCACAAACCGGTCCTGCCGCTGTATGCCGCGCCGATTCAGGGCGCTATTGCCAGCGGTGACCTGGCCCAGATGAAAAGCCTGTCCGCCCAGGCCAGACAGCAGCTGGAGCAACTGCCGCTGCTGCGCAAAGCAGTGGACGACGCCAACAAAGAAATCAGCCGCGTGCAAAGCCGCTGATCGGCAACTGGAACCATAACTTTCACAAGGGAGCAGCATCATGTCGATCGGACTTTTTCACACCCGCCTCATCGCCAGTAACTCACTGCTGGGCGCACCGGTTCTGACCCTCGATATCGTGGTCGATACCGTCCGCAAAAAAGTCAGCGGAACCGCCAGCGTGTTTCAAAGCACCTGGCCACCGGTGAATTTCCATGCCCGGGTCTGGGGCGACTATTCCGAGGCCCGGCTGACGCCATCGGCCGAGAACTACATCATTCTCACCCTCGGCGGTAACCCGAGCGGCCCGCTGAGTCAGATTGCCCAGACCTTCCACCTCAAGGGCATTCTGAACGACTGGACCAGCGGTTTTGTCGATTACCGCTACAACGAAGGCGGCCAGTGGCAGGACGTGCGGCACGTTGCCGTGCATCAGGCGCCGAGTGTCGAGCCTCTACCGCCCGAGCATCATGTCCATCCGCTGTATGCGGTGGCCGTGCAAACGGCTCAGGCCAGCGGTGATCTGGCGCAGTTGAAAGTCGCCGTGCAGCAAGGCGAACAACAACTGGCCCACGAGGACGCCTTGCGCAGTGCCCTTGCGCAGCTGAATGCGGAAATCGCGCGACTGGAAGCGCGCTAAGCGGTACGGCCCGGGCGCGGTCATGGGTGACCGCGCCCGGTCTTCCAGCCAATCGAGGTCAGTCCAATCGTGCCGCGCACAGGCCAGTGCGCAAGGATCTCCCATGACAGACAACCGCCCTGCCCGTTACCTTAGCGACACCGATCTCAAACGCTACGTGCCGGTACACGTGGTCTGGGAAATCACCCTCGCCTGCGACCTCAAGTGCCTGCATTGCGGCTCCCGCGCGGGGCATCGGCGCCCCGATGAACTCAACACCCGCGAATGCCTCGACGTGATCGATTCCCTCGCCGCCCTCGGCACCCGCGAGATCACCCTGATCGGCGGCGAAGCCTATTTGCGCAAGGACTGGACACAACTGATCCGCGCCATCCACGACCACGGCATGTACTGCGCGATCCAGACCGGCGGGCGCAATCTGACTCCGGCGAAGATGCAGGCAGCAGTCGATGCCGGGCTCAACGGGGTCGGCATTTCCCTGGACGGACTCGCACCGCTGCACGACAAGGTACGCAACGTGCCCGGTTCGTTCGACAAGGCCGTCGACACCCTGCGCCGGGCCAAGGCTTCGGGGCTGGCGGTGAGCGTCAACACCCAGATCGGCGCGGCCACGCTGCCGGACCTGCCGGAGTTGATGGACACCATCATCGAGCTCGGCGCCACCCATTGGCAGATCCAGATCACGGTGGCCATGGGCAACGCCGTCGACCATCCGGAACTGTTGCTCCAGCCTTATAAGTTGCTGGAAGTGATGCCGCTGCTCGCCCGGTTGTACCGCGAGGGGCTGGATCGCGGATTGCTGATGAACGTCGGCAACAACATCGGTTACTACGGCCCTTACGAACATCTGTGGCGCGGCTTCGGTGACGAGCGCGTGCACTGGAGCGGCTGCGCGGCCGGCCAGACCGTGCTGGCGCTGGAAGCGGACGGCACGGTGAAAGGCTGCCCGTCACTGGCGACCGTCGGTTTTTCCGGCGGCAACGTGCGCAACATGAGCCTGCACGATATCTGGCATTACAGCGAAGGCATGCACTTCGGTCGCCTGCGCTCGGTCGATGACCTGTGGGGCTACTGCCGAAGCTGCTATTACAACGACGTTTGCCGGGGCGGCTGCACCTGGACGTCGCATTCGCTGCTGGGCAAACCCGGCAACAATCCTTACTGCCATTACCGAACCCTGGAATTGCAAAAACAGGGTTTGCGCGAGCGTATCGTCAAAGTCGAAGACGCCGCTCAGCGCTCGTTTGCGGTAGGACGTTTTGACCTGATCACCGAACGCATCGACACCGGCGAAAAAGTCAGCAGCGTCAGCGATAGCGGGCAAGTGATCAAACTGGCCTGGATCAATCAGGGCCAGTCCTCCCCCGAGGAAGGACGCCTGCCGACGCAGCTCGCCCTGTGCCGCGACTGCCTGCAATACATCCACCCGCACGAATCGATCTGCCCACACTGCCACGCGGATGTCGCCGCCGCCGAGGCCCGACACCTGACCGACCGGGCCCGGCAGCAGGCGATCATGAAGACGCTGACCGGTTTGCTGGCGGGAGTGCCGGGTTCGATCAGCTGAGACGGGAGCGGCTGCCGTTCGCCCGGTTGCCGCGAAAAATCTCGAGCTCGCTCAGTGGCGCTGCATCCAACGTTTAAGCCAACGGAGGTCAGCGCCATGAACAACGACAGCAAAGCCCCACCCACTGATACGTCCGGCAAACCGGTCAATGTGGTGAAACGCGATCTTGAGGACCCGGACGACGACACCCGCGGCGTGGATGAAGTCATCACGCCCTCGTCGACCCGCACCAAGGAGCAGGACGCCGAGGAGTTGCAACGCAAGGTCGACGAAATCGAACGCAAGGTTGCGGACGGCAACTGAGCGGTTCGTCGAGGCAGGTCTTTGCCAGGTTTTCGGGCTACAGCGGTCGCGCCGGTTTTCATGGCGATCGCTGAAAAGCCCGAAAAACCTGACCGGCGATACCGTCCGGGAAATAAGTAGCTGTTTTCCCTGAAATTTATTGGCTTCAGGGGTTCACAGAACGCAAGAGCGCTGGTAAAGTGCCGCCCACTGTTGCAGAGGTCCTCCCGGGACTGAAACCAATAGCTACAGGGGCGTCGCCAAGCGGTAAGGCAGCAGGTTTTGATCCTGCCATGCGTTGGTTCGAATCCAGCCGCCCCTGCCATTTTTTCCTCGTTTCACCCTCCTCCGCTTCACCTCTGCCTCAACGGCAAATCACTTCTTTGAATTCAACGTAATCGCCGAACGCACCAGCGCTTTCAGAGCCTTGGCATCGATCTTGTCGTCTTCGTGAATATCAATCGCCCGCCGGGTATTGCCTTCCAGACTGGCATTGAACAGTCCTGACGGATCCTCCAGCGCCGCGCCTTTGGCAAAAGTCATTTTCACCACGGCCTTGTAGGTTTCCCCGGTGCAGATGATTCCGTTGTGTGACCAGACAGGAACACCCCGCCACTTCCACTCCTCGACGACTTCCGGATCCGCCTCGTGAATGATCGCGCGGATCTCGGCCAGCTTCTGGCCGCGCCAGTCGTTCAGTTCCTTGATTCTTGCGTCGATCAGCACAGAGGGATTCTCGGTCGCCGCGCCGTCGCTGTCCTTCTTCATATCCTTGTTCTCCAGAAAGTCTTGTCCGCTATCCAGCGTAGCGCCGACCGCGCCAAATGCCGGGCAAAAAAAAGCCCCGCAAGGTGCGGGGCAAAGAATTGGTTGGTTGCGGCCAACCAAAGGAGCATCGTCAAAAGCGTTAACCGTCAGGCGTTACAGGCACTCCTGAGCAGCCCGTTCAAAACTCGACGGCATGAAACTCGACGCCAGCAAGTGGCGCTCATACAAGAACACCTTGCCACCGTCCTGCGCCTTGTAGGCTTCCAGCACGTTGTCCGCCGCCACCTTGCTTGGTACCACGATCCGGTAGCTACGCTGGGTTTGCGACACGGTCGGGTTCAGCGCACTGCCCTGCAGTTTCGGCACGACGCATTCGGCGTACTGGGCAGGCGTTTTGTGCGTCTGCAGAGTCAGCGTCGGGTCGTTCGGCGCGGAGGCGCAAGCGGTCAGCAACAAACTGGCAGAAGCCATGGCAGGGATAAAAAAGGCACGCATGGATAAAATCCTGAAAATAAAAGGTTCGGTTCTTCGGCAACGTTCAGTGTCACGGGCACTGCCGTTGCCGTTTTTGATTAGGGTGTTCAGCTTGCACTCACCAGAGCCTTGAGCGAGTCGTCGAACTGCTTCAAGGCACTCAGTTGCAGGTCGCGCTGCTGTTCGATCCCGGCAGCGATTTCGGGCGCTGCCTTGTTGTGTACCCACACCGACGGCAGTTGCTTCTCCACCGCGCCTTCGGCCTTGCCGATGTATTGCAGGTTGGCGTCGTAGAAGCGTGCGGCGAACCGCGCTTCGACCTGACTATTGCGTTGGGTCAGCAGACGGTTGTGGGTGTCGAGCATCACCACTACGTCCGGATGGGCCTGCACCAGCGCATCGAGGCTGTCGTAGACGGTCACCGAGAGAAACTGCTGTTGCAGCGAACTCATCAGCCAGTCGATGGCCAGCTCCGGATCGGAGCTGTCGACGAAGGCGTCGCGGATCCGCGCATCGAGCGCATCCTTGGCACCGTTCACCGCCACGTCGTGGTAACGCTCGAGATATTGCAGGTTGTCCAGGGTGTTTTCGCTGTACAGCACACCGACGCTTTGCGAGTGCTGCAGCGCGGCGCTGCTGGCGGCGACGGGCAGAAAATGGCACGACCGGGCATCATCTGCGTAAGCCGGGGCTACGGTGGCGGCCACCCCGCCCATCAGCAGGGCGACTACAGCCAGTCGGGTCAAAGTCTTCATCGCGCAATTCCTTCAGCGGCGTGTTCGATGGAGGCGATTTTCCGCCCATCGGCGCCAAAGCAGAACTTGCGTTTCTTGATGGTCACTATTACTTGAACCAATAGTTGCGCGGCGTGCAGACTGCTGCACACTCAATCACAACGAAAACAGATGAGGATTACCCGTGCGAACCTTTGATCTGATCCGCGATGCCGTCCTGCCCGAATTCCGCGACCGGGTGGCCGAATACCTGGTCGAATACGAGACCGTGCTGGGCCAGTCAGCGGACAATTCAGAGTCAGTGCGAGCCGTGGCCAATCAACTGCGCGGCTATTTGCGCGGGCTCAATACCACCCGAGTGCTGGGCATGGCGGACTGGGAAGAACTCGACCGTCGCGTGCTGAACACCTGGCTAGCGCCCGCTCGATGACACGCTAGACTCTTCAGGCTGCGCCCGCAGCGCCAGACCTGGAGGTGTCCCATGAGCAACAACACCGAACCCACGACATTCACCGGCTGGGCCGCCACCTCGGCCGGCGCGCCGCTGGAGCGCTTCAGTTACGACCCCGGCCCGCTGGGAGATGAAGAAGTCGAAGTCGCCGTGGAATATTGCGGCGTCTGCCATTCCGACCAGTCGCTGATCGACAACGACTGGGGCATCAGCCAATACCCGTTTATTCCCGGCCATGAAGTGGTCGGCCGCATCGTGCGCACAGGCCCGCAGGTCAGGGGGCTGGAAGTCGGCCAGCGCGTGGGGATCGGCTGGTACAAGGGCAGTTGCATGCATTGCTCGTCCTGTATCGGCGGTTCGCATCACCTTTGCGCCACCGCCAAACCGACGATTATCGGCAGCCATGGCGGCTTCGCGGATCGGCTGCGCACCCATTGGGCCTGGGCACTGAAACTGCCGGACAACCTCGACCCTGCCCTCGCCGGCCCGTTGTTCTGCGCCGGCTCCACGGTCTTCAATCCGCTGGTGGAATTCGACATCAAGCCGACCGACCGGGTCGGTGTGGTGGGCATCGGCGGTCTCGGTCACCTGGCGCTGCGGTTTCTCAATGCCTGGGGATGCGACGTCACCGCTTTCACCTCTTCTCTGAGCAAACAGGACGAAGCCAAACGCCTCGGCGCCCATCAGGTTGTCGCCTCGACCGACAGCGAAGCGCTGAAAGCAATTGCCGGCACCTTGGACTTTCTGCTGATCACCGCCAACGCCAACCTCGACTGGACGGCGATGCTCGCCACCTTGCGCGGCAAGGGCCGGCTGCACTTCGTCGGCATCGTGCCCGACGCGATTCCGGTGCACGTGTTCAACCTCATTCCTCAGCAGAAATCCCTGTCCGCCTCTCCGGTCGGCTCGCCCGCCACGGCGGCGACCATGCTGGAATTCTGCGCGCGGCATCAGATCCTGCCGCAGGTCGAGGAATTTCCGATGAGCCAGGTCAATGAAGCCGTCGATCACCTGCGCAGCGGCAAGGCGCGGTACCGGATTGTGTTGAACGCCAGCAAATGAACCCGAAGGCGCGTGAGCCAAAAACTCACGCGCCTTTTTTTGCCTGAGAAAAACTTCAACTCCATGCGGATTCGACCGTTTTCGCTTATTCCATAAGCGGAGCACTTGCCGACTTTTTAATCTTTTATTGCTATTACTGATGCCCTTTATGATTGCTCGCGCCCGCACTCACTCATAAAAAGGATGTTTCATGCAAAAAAGCCTGTTGATCGCCGCACTGTTCCTGGCAGTCACCGGATGTGCCAGCCCTCCTCCGGTTTCCGTGCATACCAAAGACCCCGCCAGTTCGACCCTGCAGGGCGATGCCACACGACCGGCGCAGGCGCAATGGGTGCGCACCGAGTTGTACTTCTCGGTGGGGCCGCTGGAAGGCAAGGAAGGTGTGGTGAGTCCGGCGCGCTGGCGCGAGTTTCTTGATCAGGAAGTGACGACGCGGTTCCCGGACGGGTTCAGCGTGTTCGATGCGTATGGGCAGTGGAAAGACCATGACGCGAAAGTGCCCGAGCGGCTGGCGACCAAGGTGATCGTGATCCTGCACGAAAGCGGGCCGAAACGTGAGAGTGACATCGAGGCGATTCGTTTGGCGTACAAGCGGATTACGGGGGACTTGTCGGTGCTTCGTTTGTCCCAACCGGCGGCTGTGTCCTTTTGATCGCTTGCCCTCACCCCAGCCCTCTCCCGGAGGGAGAGGGAGCCGACCGCGGTGTTTAGCCAAGTTGTATCGACCTGAAAGCTCCCAGTGAACTTACGTGCAAAAAACCAAAATCCATAATCGACTCGTTCTCTCAGGTCGATGGATAGCGTCAGACAACTCAGTCGGCCCCCTCTCCCTCCGGGAGAGGGCTGGGGTGAGGGCCCGGCGTCAGTCGCCCCAACACTGCCAAAAGCACAGCACCCACCAGCAACACCCCAATCCCCAGAAAAGCGCCAAAACCAACCACCGTCACGCTGGAATACAGCATGTAAACGCACAACCCAAAAAACAACAGCGGCAAAACCGGATAAAGCGGCACCCTCACCGGCCGGGGCACCTCGGGAAAGCGCCGCCGCAGAATAATCAACGCCACGCTGCTCAAACTCAGAAACAACCAATACACCGGCGTCAGGTACTCAACCATGGTGTTGAAACCGCTTTGGGTAAAACTGCCAAACAACACCAGCAACAACGCCACCGCGCCCTCCGCCAGCAACGCTTTGCGCGGCACGCCGTCACGCTCGTCCCATTCGCCAAAGCGGCGCAATTGCGGCACATCCCGGGCGGCGGCGTAGGTGGTGCGGGCGCCGACCAGCAAGGTCGAGTTGATGGTGGCGATGGCCGCGATGCCGACCATCAACAG